>NZ_WINW01000005.1:0-210 GCF_009827885.1 Apibacter sp. B3546
CCGAACAGAGAACTAATAAAAAAAGCATGGGCAGAAATCCCCTGGGTATATGATACTCTTGGAAATACAGTAAAATATGAAGGACAAATACTATATATAAATGCAAAAGATAGTATAGGTCTTAGCGATAATTGGTCAGAATGCGATCAAGGTGATACATCCAATGGTACTATGCGTAGGAATATGGATTATCTTACCTATAGATTAACA
>NZ_WINW01000006.1:0-228 GCF_009827885.1 Apibacter sp. B3546
AAAGAAGCATTGAAGACATAAAAGGGAACTATGCGTACTTTGAAGTACCGTATAACGGAAAAGACAATGATGATTACGTAAACGGGGAAGGTTTCTGTTGTTCTCAGAATAATGCCTTAAGAGCAGGTATAGGAATCGGCAATGTGAATTATGAGAAAATGCAGTATTATTATCACCCGGATCATTTGGGCAGCTCAAGTTATATCACTAACTTAGACGGCGAAATAG
>NZ_WINW01000007.1:0-231 GCF_009827885.1 Apibacter sp. B3546
TTTTACCCCCTAACCTTAAAGAAATTCCTAATCTTATGTTTTCTCAATTTACCGGTAGTGTAACTTTACCTGCTGCTTTAGAAACCATCGAACATAAAGCTTTCTTACTAGCTAAAATCGATAAACTTGATTTTTCCAGTACTCCTAATTTAAATACTATTAAAGACAGGGCTTTTGAAGCTTTAGAAATTACTTCCAATAATAATACTTTAGATTTCTCCAAAAATTTAA
>NZ_WINW01000008.1:0-254 GCF_009827885.1 Apibacter sp. B3546
CAAACCATAATATGCTGCATATCACCTATTTAACCTCCAAAAAAAATTTTTAATTTTTTTTTCTATTTATTCCTGCTCCTCTCCTGATCATTCGTATTGGACCTTATGGGCTCGTTCTTTTTCTTTTCTATTTTATAAACTTTATAGGTTGTATTCTCTAATTGATAGTTTTGAATTCCTTTCCTCTAATGTTTTTATTCAAGTACTTTTTTTATATATATAGGTAGATAGTACGCTTTACTATTAATACTTTT
>NZ_WINW01000009.1:0-273 GCF_009827885.1 Apibacter sp. B3546
CCAAACCAAGTACGACAGCTGGAATAAACTAGAGCAGATCATCTATCCTGATCAAGAAAAAGTAGATTATATCTATAATAAAGCAGGGTTACTAACCGGAATAAAAGGAAGCAAAGCTTATAGCTATGACTATGTAAATAAAATAGGCTATGATAAATTCGAACAAAGAAATTATCTAAAATACTGCAATGGCTCGGAAACCACTTATACATATGATCCTGAAAGAAGAAGACTTAGCGATTTACAAGTTTGGGTATCACCAAAAACGCAAGG
>NZ_WINW01000010.1:0-329 GCF_009827885.1 Apibacter sp. B3546
GATAAAGAAAAACAAACGGTAAACACGGTAGAAAAAGATATCGAAAGTTTAAAAAACGTCAAAATTGGAACAAGAAATTTACTATATGTAGGAAAATCCGAAAAAGAAAAATTATTTGGATATATAAACAGTGACGGTTCAGTAATGAATGGTGAATATGATATTTATACGGATTTAATTTTAGTTGAAGATTACAAAAAATTAACCGTTAAAGTATGGGAAAAACCCCTTACCGGTTATGCTTCTCTTGCCTTTTACGATAAAGACGAAAAATTTATTAAAAAAGTAGATTTTAAAGGAAATACATATACTGAAAGCACTGTTGATAT
>NZ_WINW01000011.1:0-450 GCF_009827885.1 Apibacter sp. B3546
AAGAATTACCCCCATCAATTTCTAAATGTAAGTTGGAATATTTAGATCTTTCATATAATAATTTCAAAAAAGTACCGAAAGAATTGGAAGAGATCAAAAGCTTAAAAACAGTAAAATTATATAGTAATCAAATTTCATCCATAGAGGGTTTTTTACCTTATAGCATAACGGATTACAATTTAAGAAAGCAAACCATTACTTTACCTTTATTCACATATAAAGGGGAAGATGTAGAAATAAGCTTACCCCAACTATTTTTATATAATAGATCGAAAAACGATTTCAGTCAAAAACCGACCATGAAACTCTATTTAAGAGGAGAAAGAGTAAGCGAGAATTTACCCATATCAGAAAAAGGGGTGGTTACGATTCCTAAGAATTTATTATCCACAATTAAAAAAGGAGATGATCTCTATTTATATCAAGAAACGTATACACAAAATAATACTT
>NZ_WINW01000012.1:0-466 GCF_009827885.1 Apibacter sp. B3546
ATTTTATTCCCATACAGATATAAAACTTCTAAATTTTTTAATCCGGATAATACATTCCAATCGGTCCCTTGAAAGTCTTTTTGTATACTATTATAAGAAGATAAATTTAATATTTTTAAATATTCTAAATTTTTTATGCTTGACGGTAGTTTGCCTTTTACATTATAAAAATAATATAAACTTAGTTCGGTGACATGTCCATTCTCTACTGTTATGCCATCCCATTTTACTTCATGTAAATTATTCTCGGAAATATCCCATTTTTTCCATTTTTCCCATGATACTCCTCTCCAATTCGAGCCGTTCAATTGGTTATAAATATCTACCAAAGCCTGGTACTCTTTTTCCGGTACTTTCGGTAATTCTATATTTAATTGGGAAAATCGTAGATAATTGTCTCCCATGTAAGTATTATTTTGTGTATACGTTTCTTGATATAAATAGAGATCATCTCCTTTTTTAATTG
>NZ_WINW01000013.1:0-494 GCF_009827885.1 Apibacter sp. B3546
TTTGCTCCTGGTTTGCTCCTGGTTTGCTTCTGGTTTGCTCCTGGTTTGCTCCTGGTTTGCTTCTGGTTAGGTTTTGGTTAGGTTTTGGTTAGCTTTTGGTTCTGCTTTGGTTAGGTTTTGGTTTGGTTATAAATAAACAGTTATATGCTTGGAACATATAGACTTAAAAATGAATTTTCAAAATTTTTTTTATGAAAATATAAACACATAATAACCAACCCACTTTTTTAAAAAATTTTTACAAAGTATTAACCATTTGTTAACATTTGAAAATTATATAGTTAGCTCTTTGATTTTATACGGATTAATCAAAATATGATTTTAAACATATTAATTTTATCCCGTATTTTTTATAAATTGCGTTTACACTAAAAATACTTAAAAAAAAAAAATGAACGAAAACGAACTGCTTAAGATCATGTTATACCTTAATAAAAAAGGCACTATATCAAATGAAAAATTTAACTGGTTAAAAAAAAATAATACAGTAATTT
>NZ_WINW01000014.1:0-883 GCF_009827885.1 Apibacter sp. B3546
ATGATCCTGAAAGAAGAAGACTTAGCGATTTACAAGTTTGGGTATCACCAAAAACGCAAGGTGGAGGTGTAAGAACTCAGATCATTAATAACAAATATACGTATGACGCTGTTAGCAATGTATTGAGCGTATCCAACCAAGCCCCACTACCGCAGGACAACCAAAAGACTATGGGGGGACAAATGCAGCATGAATATGCATATGACGGACTTTACCGCTTAGTACAAGCACAAGGAAGTTACACAGGAGCGGATCACAAAACGGCCGCATACCGCTTGCAAATGGGCTACGATAACTTACATAATATCGTAAGCAAAAACCAACAAGTAAGTCAACAAGGCATAATGATTGAAGGCGGATTAAAAGCAGGTTATGACTTATCGTATACCTACGATTCAACGAAAAAGAATCAAATAAAAACCGCTCAAGACATCAATTACAGAGAAGAAGAAAGTAAAGAAGAAGAAAAACGCCAAGAGCACAAGAATTATCACTATGATTTAAACGGAAATCTAACCTATGTAAATGTAGAATTAGAGAAGAAGGATTTAAGAAAAACAAATCAAACCCATGAAAGGAAATTACGCTGGGATGAAGAAAACCGATTAATGTCCATAGATGATAATGGGTATGTAAGTAACTATGTATACGATGCTACAGGAGAACGGGTAATCAAAACAAGCGGCGAGAGCGAACAAGTGTATATCAATTCCTTATTCTCAGGCGGGAATACCGAAACACAAGGATTCACAGCCTATATCAACCCTTATTTAGTAGTAAGTAATAATGGAAAATATACCAAACATTACTACGCAGGAAGCCAACGAATAGTAAGTAAGTTGGGAGATATAGAAAGCTTTGGCGCAGATCCGAGAAGAATAGA
>NZ_WINW01000015.1:0-1194 GCF_009827885.1 Apibacter sp. B3546
GAAAATTATGATTATCGTTATGGAATACCGTTAACTAGTAAAGATATCAACGGATATTTCACAGAAACCACAATAGATAATCTGGGAAGAATTGAGACCATCACCGGACCAAATGAATTGGAATTGGATTTACCTTATACCATAAAATATAAGTATAACCCGTCAGTAGTTTTAAATTCAGATGGAGACATTGAAAACCCTGCTTATGCAATAACTTATCATTACAATCCGCAACACCCAACAGAGGATATAAAAACATTAAGTTTTGTTGACGGAGCAGGAAGAACCTTGCAGGTAAAAAAAGACGGAGTGATAACCAAGACCGATGCAAACGGAAGTAATCCTCAGGACGAAAAGGTACTTATTGTAAGCGGAAGAACTATGCTGGATCCGTTCGGACGAGTAGTAAAAAGCTACTATCCGATTACCGAATCGCCGGAGCATGCCATAGAATTTAATCGAAACTTCGATAAAGTAAACCCAAGTGTAAGCAACTATGACTTGTTAGACCGTACCGTAGCAACTATTCTTCCGGATTCCAGTACTCAAACCACTGAGTATACAATAAATCCGACTGAGAGACAGCAAGTAACCATCGTTACGGATGCTATGGGAGGAAAACAGAAAACCTATGCCAACGGATCTGGGCTTACTGTTAAGACCGAACAATTATCCGGTCCGTCAGGAATAATTACTACCCGTTATGCTTACGATGGCATCAATCAAATATTAGAAGTCATCGATACCGAGGGACAAATCACTCAATCGAAGTATGACTTAGCCGGAAGAAGAATTCAATTATCACATCCAAGTGCAGGAATAACCCGATTAAGTTACGACGCCTTAGGAAATGTAATAAGTCGTCAGACTTCCAACTTAGAAAAAACAAACCAAAAAATAGAATACGAATATGATTATACCCGATTAAAATCAATACATTATCCGGAACATCCTCAAAATAACGTTACCTACCATTACGGAAATAAAAACTCCAAATATAACCGAAAAGGAAGAATATCTTTAGTTGAAGATGCAACCGGAGCACAAGAGTATAAATACGGTACGTTAGGAGAAATCACCGAAGTACGCAGAACGGTTATAATACCTAATCAAGCAATCGCTACCTATGTAACCCAAACCAAGTACGACAGCTGGAATAAACTAGAGCAGATCATCTATCCTGATCAAGAAAAA
>NZ_WINW01000016.1:0-1451 GCF_009827885.1 Apibacter sp. B3546
TGAAATATCCGTTGATATCTTTACTAGTTAACGGTATTCCATAACGATAATCATAATTTTCTAATAAACCGGTATATCCATTTGTTAATTTGAAAAATTAATAATATAATCAAAAAACCTCGCATAATGCGAGGTTTTTGATTTCTATTTACCTTTTGCCCATTCGGGACGTTCTTTCCAGCCTCCCGGCGGAGCTTGCTTTATGCTATCCGGTACAGGAATATCCTGGTATATTTTTGAATAACTATTATCCTCCAATGAAAATTGGACCAAATAATACCTCCCTTTTTTAGGATTTGCATCTTCATCATGTATATTACTATTTGAATATTTTTTACCTTTTACGGTATATTCATAACTTACTTTTTTATAAGATATTATAGGCCAATAGATCCGATCTATATACCCTATCGTGTAATTGCCATATTCTACAGGATTATGTTTGTAACTTATATACATATACAGCAAAATAAAAGGTATTAAAAATATTGGAATATTCCATTTTGATTCTCGGGTCCAATAATAGCGTAAAGTTTCTATAAACTTATTCATTAGGGTTATTTTCTAATCCAATTTATTTTGAATCACATTGACTCCATAATCCGGTGCATTCATAAGTACAGTTGCGGCTTTGCTTCCTGCTGTTTGACCAAAGCGTACGCTGGTTTGCATATATGTCCCGATTACGGTTCCTTTAAATAATTGTGAACCACTGATTCCTGTAGCTGCAGCTCCTCCTATCATTCCTAAGGCTGCCTGGCTTAAAAACTTATCTCCTTTAAGTGTTCCATTAAATATGGATTTCATTTTTTCATTCATTGTTATTGGAGTTGATGAAGAAAGCAAGGCATTTCCAACGTAATTCATACCTAATCCCGCTAATCCACTCTGGGTAAGGTTGACGTCTCCTATAGCTTTGGTCAAATCTCCGCCGTTTGTAGTCATGTTTGCCGTCGTTTGTACGGCTGCATCTGCTCCCGTTCTTGCTACAAAAGCTGAAAACGATAATTCAGATAAACTAAAGAATCCTGCTGCTATGCCTTCATAAGCCGCAACCGGTCCGAAAATCACGCCTAATGCTCCTAACGTCCAGTTCTTTACATCATCTGTATGCATTAAGGGTTTTCCGCCATAGGCATCCAAATATCGTTGATAGGCTTCTCTTGAGCGTCTTTCTTTTTCTTGCTGTTGCTTGGTTACTTCATCGTTGGACGGTCTTCTTTTTCCTATTACTTCTATTTCTGGTAATACTGTCTCATTCTCTGGATCTACGCCTTCTGTTTTCATTCCTGTTGGATCTGTATACTTTATTGGGTTCTGATAGGTATACTGATATATTAACATTGTTTTATCATATAAGGGATCTACACTTAAAAAGATACTTTCTCGCGGATTATAGTATCTTGCTCCATAATAATACAGTCCTGTTTCTTCATCTAACTCTTTTCCAT
>NZ_WINW01000017.1:0-1557 GCF_009827885.1 Apibacter sp. B3546
CGGACGATCAAGACAGATGTCCGAATGCAGCAGGACCAGCACAATTCCAAGGATGTCCTGATACAGACGGCGACGGTATCCCTGACGTAGACGATGGTTGTCCAACCGTAAAAGGACCAATTGAAAACAACGGTTGTCCATGGGAAACTAAAGACGTTACTTTCAGATTAAAAAATATCAACTTTGAATTTAACAGTTCTAAATTAACAGCAGAATCTTTACCATTAGTAAAAGATGCAGCTAAATTATTAAAAGATGAAAGTTTTGATGGTAAAAAATTCTTTGTAGACGGACATACCGACAGAGTAGGATCTGTAGCCGTAAATAATAGAATATCAAAACAAAGAGCACAATCCGTAGTTAACGAATTAGTTAATGAAGGTGTAGAAAAAGATAGATTGATAGCTAGAGGCTTTGGAAAAACAGAATTATTATGTAAACAAGCAGATATCAATACTAAAAAAGACGAAGAAGGAAATATACTATATCCTGACCAAGAATCTTGTGATAGATCTAATAGAAGAGTGGTAGTTTTAGATCAAGCAGGAGATAAAGTTTCCGTAACAAAAGAAGTGAAAATTAAGAAATAATTGATCTACAAATAAAAAAACCATCCTTATTAGGATGGTTTTTTTATATATTGGAATAGAATTTGTTTAGTAGAATAAAATAAATCATAGTAGTAAGAAATTAATATGAAAAAATTTAAATTATTGATTACAATAGGAGCTGTTATAATGGCCATTGTAACTAAAGCTCAAAATACTACAGAAAAGTGGTATGTAGGGATAGGGATGCATGCTACTGACCATACGTCAGTGCGTGGTATCTTTGACGGATATTTTGATACCGATGATTATAGTTTTTCTTTTCCATTATCAAAATTAACTGTAGCAAGAAGTATTGGTAAAAACTTTGCCGTTGATTTACAAGCTTCAATAAGTGATATGGATAACAAAAGATTAAAAATAAAAGACGAATTTTTTGTTTTAGCAGGTTTAGGTCTTAGATTTACTCCACTTAGTGAGTCAAAATCATTAAGATGGCTAGACCCATATGTGAGAGTAGGTGCAAACTATCACAAATATTCTTATAAAGGAATTAAAATTGTTGAGGATGACCCATCTACTCACTTAGACGCTTATGATGATGATTATAACTCAGATAAAAATTATAAGTTAGGAGGTAAATTTACAGGAAAAGATGATATGTTTGTGTTAAACGGTGGTGTAGGTATTAACTTTTGGTTTACCAGAAACTTTGGTTTAAACATAGAATCTCAATATAACTGGGTAACTAATCAATCAAAAGATTATTCTGACTTCTTTCAACACTCAGCATCTTTAATATTTAAATTTGGAGCTAAGAAAGAACAACCATTACCACCACCTCCGGTAGCACCGAGTGATAGAGATGGGGACGGTATTCCAGATGATCAGGACAGATGTCCGGATACACCGGGATTACCACAATTCCAAGGATGTCCTGATACAGATGGAGACGGTATTCCGGACGATCAAGACAGATGTCCGAATGCAGCAGGACCAGCACAATTCC
>NZ_WINW01000018.1:0-1636 GCF_009827885.1 Apibacter sp. B3546
CTAATACAAAACCCTGATCTAGTTATAGGGTTAGCTACACAATTAAAGCAAGAAAGGCAACTTAAATAATGATTAGAATATTTTCAATTTCTTTTTCTTTTTTCTTTTTTTCTTTTTCATTGTGTCTAACTATATCTAATTGTTGTTGATAGTTGAATAAATTCAATAAATTTTCTTTTCTAAAAGCTATTAAAAATTTTCTAATTATTCTTTAATAATCCTTTTTGTAATCTATCCTTTGTTTTTATTAGATCTAATATATTTTGTAACTCCTCAATTGTATTCGCTCTAAGAAGTTCTCCTTTATAGTCTATTAGCGCGGTTAAGCCTTCTTCTTTGGTGTCATCAAATAAGTCTTTAACATCAACCCCTAAAACATCCGCTATTTTTTCTAATGACGCGTAAGACGGAGATTTTAAAAGATTGGTAACATAGCTTCTATTATCTTTTCTTCCAAGTAATTCGGCAAGTTTAGCTTTATTTAAACCCTTTTGATGTAATACTTTTTCAATATTTAAACCCATATCTTTAACTTGTTTTAACAAAAATAAACATACTTATCCATTTATTGACGAGTACGAAAAATTACGCAGTCCTCCAAATGTTCTCAGTATCAATATATTTGAATAAATAAAATAAAGAACAACTCATATATTTAATGAAACATGACGGTTATGCAGCGTGCGAGTTTTTAAATTTAACTACTTATATTTTATTATCTGAATTTCTTTTTTCACCATCAATATTTTCTAATAGATTTCTTAAGTCTTGGATAGAATTTATTTTATGAACTTCTCCCATATACTCAATATATCCTGTTAAATCGTCATTATTATCAATAAACAGGTCAGAAATTTTTACACCTAAAGCATCTGATAAGGTTTCTAAAGTTTCTAAAGAGTTTTTTTCTCCTTGTTTTATGTAGTAATATATAGTTTGCCTATTCACATTTAATAATTCAGCTAGTTTAGATACTCCTTTTTCTTTAATTAATTTTTCTAATTGTAAAGTAATCATATTACATAATTATATATTACAAAAGTAGTAATATATATTACATTACAGGTTTAATTGTAGTATAAACATATTACTATTTAACAAATATTTAACATTTAGTATTTGTTTGTGTAATATAATCATTATACATTTGTAATATAATCATTGACAAAAACACATAAGAATATGAGTAATACAGAAAAATTAAACAGGTATAAAAAAATAAACTTAGAATTATTTGAAACTCTTTAAATTAAATCTAATATAGTTATGGAAAATCAAATATTTATTTTTAATGGAAACAAGATTACATTTCAGTTTGGAAATGGTGATATCATGGTGAATGTAACAGAATTTGCAAAAGCATTTCCTAATAAAAACTTATCAACCATTGTCAATTCAAAAGAAATACAAGAATATGCTATTGAATTGTCAGCTATAAAAAATTTTATAGCTACTGATTTATTGAGAGTTGAAAATGGAAGAGGTACATGGGCGCACCAAAGAGTTGCATTGCGAATAGCTCAAAAGTTATCTACTCAATTCGCTATCTGGGTAGATGAAAGAATAGAAGAACTCTTAAGACACGGTCTTACGGCAACCCCTCAAAAGATAGACGAACTAATACAAAACCCTGATC
>NZ_WINW01000019.1:0-1923 GCF_009827885.1 Apibacter sp. B3546
ATAATGTATAATGAAGAATGTATAATGAAGAATGAAAATGAAAATGAAAATGAAGAATGTAAAATGAAGGATGATGTTCTTTTAGAAAAAGAACCAAAAGCGCCCCCGCTTTTAAAAAAAGTAGGGGGAGAAAATCAAAATTTATCAGGGTTATATTCTACAAAAGAAGAAAGAAAAAAAGATTGTGAGGAAATAGTAAATAATTTCAATAATAGATGCACTTACTTGCCAATAGTCCTAAAAATAACGGACAAAAGAATATCATCGGTTAGCGCAAGGATAAAAGAATTTGGAAAAGAGAAAGTAAAAGAGGTAATAGACTTGGTGTCGGAGTCGACATTTTTAAATGGGCAAAATAAACAAAGCTGGACAGCTGATTTTGATTGGATTATGAGCCCTGCCAATTTCATTAAAATTTTAGAGGGAAATTATAAAAACAAGGATTTAAGACAAGAAACAACCGATGAAGATTTCACAATTAATAGATAAAGAAGGATTAGGAAATTTAATACCCAAACGCCCAACCCTGCCTTCTACTTATAACTATTTAAAGCAAAATAATCCTGAACATCATATTGTAAAAGATTATGAAGCAGCATTATATGCTTATCAAGAATACCAAAAAAAAGCAAATGAAGCTGAGGGAATTATTGAAAAAAAAGAAGTTATAAAACCTATTGGAACCATGGATGTAAAAGAATTAAAAAAATATTTCTGTCAGGCGTTTTATAAAGTAAACAAGGAAAAATTCAATCCAAATGCAAATGATGGAGAAGCAAATCAATTTTTATGCACCTTACTTTATTATTTTGCTAAGTCAGATAATTTTTACAAAAGTAATCTTTTATACAAAGGAGATAAAATCACACATGATTTAAATAAAGGATTACTTGTAATAGGGGGATATGGCTGTGGAAAAACTTCATTTTTTAAAGCTTTCCATTATCTATTTAATGTATGCCTGGAACAAGATATTTCAATTAAAAATCTAAATGGAGATCTTATAAAATTAGCCAGATACAAACAGTTTTTTAAATACTTTACGGCAAATCAAGTTGTAGAGAAATATGAGGTATGCGCAGAACCTGCTGATAAAGATTTCTTTTGGCAACAACAAAATAATGGGCGTGCCTATTATGATGATATTTTAACAGAGCGAGAGGCTAACAACTACGGAAAGGCTGAAATATTCAAAGATATACTGGAAAAAAGATACGATTTGGGAAGTACAACTTTAATAAGCTGTAATTACCACAAACGCTCTATCAAAGATAAAAATGGGAGAGTCGATGTTTTGGAAAATGTGAATTCTACCTTGTGGCAATTTGGTAAAAGATACGGACCCCGTATATACGATCGATTATTCTCCATGTTTAACATCATTGAATTAAAAGGAAAAAGCCTTAGAAGGTGACCTATTAAAGACTGTAAAAAACTTAAAAAATGAGAAAAATAAGTAAAAAAGAAAAAGATAAATTATTTCATGAATATGTGGTTTTATCCATGTTGTTACTCCATGTAATAGACCGGTTAAAAAGAATACAGGAATTCAATGAAAGATCCAAAAAATTTAAAGAAAACTTAGAATTTAACGCAAAAGAAATAGAGGAGTTAACCGATAAAGTATTTACAATAAAAAAGATAAGTGGATCTACCTACATTCAGGATCTCGCCCAAAAAGTGGAAACAGTTATCCGTAAAAATTTTGTCACAATTTAAAGATTGAATTTAAAAAACGAAAAAGCATTTTACAATTGAATTATAAAAAAATGGAATATTCAAAAAAACAAATTACAAACAAAAATAATAATCCTACTATCGGTTATAATGATTATACAGAAGTATATAACTAAAGGAGAAGGATCCTGTAACGTTATAATGGGTAGTACTTCAAAGAGTTTAACGTTAGGGTATAAATCGCAT
>NZ_WINW01000020.1:0-1989 GCF_009827885.1 Apibacter sp. B3546
TAATTTATTAAAGAGTTGGGAAGAAACCGGTTTGTCCTCGCTTATTTTAGATATTATCAGGCATAGAGAAGTTGTTGTAACTAAATTTCACGAAATGTACGCATTAATTGCCAAAAATCTTAAAATGGATTTAGCAGGAACAGAAGTTCAAGAACGAATGATTAATAATTATCTGGCAATATTAACACCGATCTATATTTTATGGGATAATTTTAATTTTCCTTTTACGCAAGAATATTTTTACCGTCTTTGTAAAGAATTGATAATTAATTCTTCAGATATGATAACAGAAAGTGAAGGTTTAGCAGATTTTTGGTCAATGTTTGAATATCTAGTTCATGAAAACAGAATAAAAGAGAATGAAGATTTTAAAATAATTTCACCTAAAACCGTAAAATTAGGCGTAAAAAAAGGAGGTAAAACCATAACGGAAGAATGGTATAACACTAATTCAGATAAAGTTTTATATATTTATTTTAAGAAGATTTATCAAGATATGCTTAGAGAATCTTCACGAAGAGGTACGTCTTTAATGAATGAAACTACGTTAAAAAATTACTTTCGAGCTAAAAAATATTTAATTGGTGGATCTGCAACAACCAGGCTGGGCGAAAGATCACAGAGTTGCTATGCTTTTAATTATTCTTTATTACACTCTCAGGGAATATTAAATATTGAAAAAACTTACATTTTAGATACTTCTTTAAGTTCTAAAGAAAAAGAAATTCCTTTTTAATAGAAATGAAAAACCCGTATTTAACAGAGATTGAGGAATTTTTTGACAATTTAATTAATTATCCAAAAAATATAAAAATAGATGGTCATTTATATTCTGAAAACGCGATTAAAAAACTTATTAAAGCTGAAATAATCATCCTTAAAAATCAATCGGGTAAAAAAGGATATCTACCGTATTATTATAGACTGCTTAAAATTTATAACATCATAAAAAAAGAAAAACCATGAAAAATTTAAAAATGACCTTGAAGTTTACTCCCGGAGACGTTGAAAAAGCAAATTTCATCATTGCTCAATTTATTGAGCGTTTAGAATTATATGAAAAAATAAGAAATCTTAGTGAAATAACTACTAAGGATATTATTAATAGAGAACGTTTCAGAAAGGAATTATTAAAAGAATATTTCGGCAACGAACCTAAAAGTGAAACTAAAGACTATCGCTCATATGGAGACGCTTTGGATGATAATTCAAATAGTAATGATATTCTAAAGACTTACGAATTAAAAACATTAGGCTGGCAAAATGAAGGATTTTTTGTTTTTGCTGATGGAATTTATTTAAAAAATCAATTTATAAGAACCAATAAATATGGGAATATTAAGTTAGAAGGATTGACAGAAGAAAACTTAGAAGAAAGATGTTTTGTTTATAGAAAGTCCCTGATATGTATAGATCAATGGATGTCACAATTGGTTAAAGTATATGGAGATAAGGGAATTGTAGGGATAGGCTTTGTGTTTGCTTCTATATTTCGCGATATTTTAATTAAAAAATTTTCTTTTTTTCCTCATTTAGGATTATTCGGAGAAAAAGGATCCGGAAAATCTAAATTTGGAGAATCTTTGCATAATTTTTTCTTCTATAAGATGATTCCATTTGATTTAAACTCGGGAACTGTTGTAGAGTTTTTCAGAAGATTAGCACGAACAAAAAACACTATATCATTTTTAGAAGAATATCACGATAATATACATTATTTTTTGTTTCAATCGATGAAAAAGGCTTATGGCGAAGGGGAAAGAGAAAAAGGACAAGCAACATTTAATTATCGAACATCTATTACAAACGTTAATTCATCAATAATATATACCGGTCAATATTATCCGGCACGCGATGATAATTCCTTAGCTACTAGATCTTTACTTTTGTCCTTCATTAAAAAGCCTTATACAACGGAAGAAATCCATGAATATAATTTATTAAAGAGTTGGGAAGAAACCGGTTTGTCCTCGCTTATTTTAGATATTA
>NZ_WINW01000021.1:0-2217 GCF_009827885.1 Apibacter sp. B3546
TAATCCGAATAATGAAACCGAGCATTATATAGATGGTCAACATAATGGAGGAGTTTATAATTCATTTAACCTTAATACGTATGGATATTGTTATCAAAATCCGGTTCTATTAGTAGATCCCAATGGAAAGCAATCAGTAGGAGCCGCAGTAGGAAAAGTTGTAGGAAGAAAATTTTTAGGAGAAACAGTAGGAGGAATAATAGGAGGAATAGTAGATATTCCAACCACAGTATTAGGAGCAGTGTTGCATTCAACAGCATTGAATCAAGGAGAACAAGAAGCATTAGATGAAATCCACGAACAAACCTTAAAAGAAAGAGGGATAACTCTTCTAAAAAGTGAGGATAAAGGAGAGAGTGATACAAGAAGTAGTGATTTAGGAAAGTTAAAAGAAGGATCAGAGGGACAGAAAACGGCGAAGAAATTGCAGAAAGAAGGTAAAGATGGGAAATTGCCTACTCCTGATAATCAAAAAAACCAATTTAAAAGAAAAAATGGAGAAGTAGTTCATAAAAATACTGGAGCGATTTATCGTAGATCAAATACAAGCCATAGAGGAAAAGAAGGGGAATATAAGATATGGCCTAAGGATACTAAAGATTTTGGAAAGACCAGTAAGACCACAGGACAGAGAATTACAACAGATAAAAATGGTAAAATTATAGGACATTAAAAAATATTAATTATGAAGAAAAAACAAAAAATCGAAGAAAAATATTTTGAAGATATATTTGAACCTATCAAGAAGTTGTGGAAAGGTGTTTATTATTTACCCAATAAAGAAAATGGAGAAACTTTTGTAGTTACATTAAGAGAGGATTATCGTGAAGTTGATTATAGAACTCAATTTGAAAATAAAGATAACTACAATGAATGGGATTTTATGATGGTATTCACAATGTATGGAACTCTAACTGACTGGGGATTAAAATACTTAAGTGAAGGTAAAGAATATTTGAATATAGATGAAATACCGATAGAGGAGTTTGAAAAAGATTATCTTTATAATTTAGAGGAAGAAGGCAACGAAAATTATTTAGCTAAATATAAAGGTTTAAAATCACGTTTGAATTAACGTAAAAATAGATCAACATTAAGAACAACCCCGCAAATAGCGGGGTTGTTGTTTATTTAATTTAGAGTTAAAAAAAGATAAAATTTTTATAACTATCATTTTATAAACCAAATTATTTAAATGAACAGATCATAAAAAAAATGATTAGAAAGAAATTCTCTCAAATCCAATACCTCCCATAGAGGCAAAGAAGGAGATTTTAAGATATGGCCCAAGGGGACTAGGGATTTTGGTAAGACAAGTAAGACTACAGGAAAAAGGATCACTACGGATCAGGATGGTAAAATTATAGGACATTAAAAGCTTAATTAGTATGAAGAAAAAAGAAAAGATAGAAGAAAAATACTTTGAGGATATATTTTATCCTGTAAAAGCTTTATGGAAAGGAGTTTATAATATAGAAAATGTAGAAAAGACAAAAACATATATTGAATCTATAAGAGAAGATTATAGAGAAGTAGAGTACGTAGTAGAGAATGAGAATAAAAAAAAGTACACTTGGTGGGATTCAATCATGGTTTTTACAATGTATCAAACTTTAACAAGTGTTGGACTAAATTATTTTAAACAAAATAAGAAGATTTTGAATATAGATGATATATCTATAGAAGACTTTGAGAAAAATTTTTTAGAAAATTTAGAATTTGAAGGAAATGAAGAATATTTAGCAAAGTATAAGGGTTTAAAGTCACGAGTTGATAAAGCTAATTTCTAAATAAGTTTAAAAATAACTTCTTAAATTATAAACCAAATCCCGCATTTCGCGGGGTTTTTATTGAAGTTTGCTAAATCTTATACCACTATTCAAGTTCGTCGTAGGGGATAAGTTAGCGGTGGAGTTGCAGTACATTTTAAATGTCCTTAAAATTGATTTCTGATTCTTTAAGTGTTCCATGAAAATAGTTAATTTACCTAGATTACATTAAAAGTTGAGAAAAAAGATATTCTTGTATGATAAAAAAGATAAATTAATTATAGAGATACGGATAAAACACTAATTTAGCTAACAAAGTTATTTGAAAAAATGCATTATTATGGAGCAAGATACTATAATCCAAGAGAAAGTGTATGGTTAAGTACTGATCCATTAAGCGGATATAATCCGAATAATGAAACCGAGCATTATATAGATGGTCAACATA
>NZ_WINW01000022.1:0-4441 GCF_009827885.1 Apibacter sp. B3546
TATTTTAAGATTAAAAAAACTAAAAAAAGAAAAATAGTATGAAACTAAAAATTATCATATCGGCCCTTGTAGTACTCCTTTTTTGTTATTTACTCAAGCCTTATCCTTTAGAGTATAAGACGCATCACAGAAATACAGCAAGCAAGAAAAAACGCTTTGCTGTTTCTGAGTTGCCGAATATCGATTCCATAAAAACCATGACAAGCAAAAATGTAACCAGCATCAAAGCGAAAAGAAAACAATTATTGAATTCGGAGGAAAGAAAAAACAAGGTACTGAACCAACTTAAAAACGAGTTGGCCTTTGCACAAAAAGAAATAGAAGAAGACAGTAAAAAGCAACGAGAAGCCGCCGTAGAAAATCTAGTAAAAAATCAAGACAAAGCCCATAAAAAAAGAACAAGAAAAAACAAAACATCAAAAAATTAGAATATGAATAAATTCAGTAGCAGGAGTTATAAAAACTTAAAAGATATACATCCGGACCTGGTAACCGTAATGGTAGTGGCCATACAAAACAGTCCTTACGATTTCACCATAACTCAAGGGCTGCGGTCCACTCAAGAACAAAAAGAACTTTTCGCACGGGGACGAACCAAGGCGGGCAAAATTATAACCTATGCCGATGGAGAGATAAACAAGTCCAACCATCAAGCAAAGGCCGATGGTTACGGCTATGCGGTAGACTTATATCCTTATTACAATGGATCCGTACAAACAGGAGAAAAAGGAGAAGGACCGGAAGTACGAAAAAGATTAAAAGCCATAGCAGAACACATAAAAAAAGCGGCCAAAGAATTAAAAATTACAGTAGAGTGGGGGGGCGATTGGAAGATGTGCGATGACCCTCATTTTGAGTTGAAAAAACCTTAAACCAATGAAATCTAAAGAAAAATTCATATTTACCGTTGGAATGCTCGTGATGATATTTGCTGCCTGTTATACGTCTTATAAAGTCGGTAAAAGAAAAGTTATCACTAAAACACAGCAAAAAGAAATTAAAGTATCAGAAAAAAAGGTAAAAACCTATAAAAAAGAATACGACAGCCTACAGAAAGAATACGATAAGTTGGAGCAAGTAAAACAAGAAGTAAAAAAAATATACCTGAAAGGAAAAGAAAAAATTACTCTTATTACAGAAGAACGAATACAGCAATACAACGATACCCTTTGCCAAAAAGATGTCCAACATTTGAAAGAACAAGCGTATCAATGCGATAGTTTAGTAGACATCCAAAACATTCAATTAGAAAAAAACAAACAGCAATTAAATTTGTCAAAACTAATTATCGATGAAAAAGACAAAGAAATAGGGATTTACAAGAACAAAAAAAGTAAAATAAAACCCGTTGGTATCGGTGTTTTTGGAGGCTATGGCACCGACTTTAAAAACGGATGGACTCCAACCGTTGGCGTTGGTATAAGCTATAATT
Organism: Apibacter sp. B3546; assembly: GCF_009827885.1. Classification (NCBI taxonomy): domain Bacteria; kingdom Pseudomonadati; phylum Bacteroidota; class Flavobacteriia; order Flavobacteriales; family Weeksellaceae; genus Apibacter; species Apibacter sp. B3546. The sequence goes on from NZ_WINW01000022.1 coordinate 1,433, forward strand.
TTATAAGGCTTTAAATTTTTATATTTTGTTTAAAATGAATAGTTTTCGCACAATTTAAACCCTCATTTTCTTGGATAAAGATCTATTTATTTCTATCTTTATAAGAAATAACTTACTTAAGATGAAAACAAAAATAGAATGGACTGAGGCAACATGGAATCCTTCAACAGGTTGTAATAAAATAACAGCAGGTTGTAAATTTTGCTATGCTGAGGTAATGGCAAAAAGGTTACAAGCAATGGGAACTCCGGGATATGAAAATGGATTTGAATTTACTTTAATGCCTGAACGGTTAGAATTACCAAAAAAAATAAAGAAACCAACAAAATTTTTTGTGAACTCTATGAGTGACCTTTTCCATGAAAAAATGCCATTTCACTTTTTAGATAAAATTTTTAACACTATACGTGAAACACCTCAGCACCAATACCAAATTTTAACTAAAAGAGAAAATATATTAAAACAATATTTTGAAAATAGAACAATTCCTGATAATGTATGGCTTGGAGTAACAGTAGAAGACGCAAAAACTAAATATAGGATTGATATTTTAAGAAACATTCCTGCTAAAATTAAATTTTTATCTATAGAGCCTCTTATAGGTTCTGTTGGTAAATTAGATTTAACAAATATTGATTGGGTTATTGTTGGTGGCGAAAGTGGAAACAGAGCAAGACCGATGAATCCTGAATGGGCAGAAAAAATCCAAACACAATGTCAAGAACAGGGTGTAGCATTCTTTTTTAAACAATGGGGAACTTGGGGAGAGGATGGAATAAAGAGAAATAAAAAGATTAATGGCAGTTTACTTTCTGGAAAAGAGTGGAAAGAAATGCCTGAAATTTCCAAAAAATTTGAAAAGAAATCATTAACATTAATATAAGTTTTTAAATCATTCTAAATTATTTAATTTCAGAGTGATTTTTTATATTCTAGAGTAAAAATTTTTGTAAGAAAGAAGAATTATTTATACATTTATGATATGAGTTTATTTGAAGTATAAATAATTTTTATTCTTCTTAATTAAAATAAAGCCTAATTTCAATTATTTAGGCTTTTCTTTTTTATGATGTTATAAAAGAAACTTTCTACTAATTCTTAATATTTTTATTAAAGATTATTTTGAAAAATTTAGCGCTACAACTTTAAATATTTAAAAATCAAATAAATATATTTTTATCTTTGTATTACTTTTCAATTAAAACATGAATATATTAATAACAATACTATCTTTAGCTCTATTGGTGTATGTATTGCTCCATCAATATATAAAGCAAAAAAAGGAAGTATTAATTTTGAAGTTAGCTTCCAATTATGATAAGATGGAACTTACCTATATACAAAACAAGGGATATTTAAAAAAAGAAGACATAGAATTTTTAAAAATATTTAAAAATATAGTTGTTAATCCTGAATTTCTAGACTTTAAAATAAAATTAATTATTTTTCTAAATTCTTTAGAAGATCTAGAGTATGCAAAAGATAAAAAGAATATAAATGAAGTAATTAAAATCCAAAATAAAGAATTTTTAAAAGCTTATGATCAATTTAATGATACATCAAAAAAACTCACAATCTTAAGTACTTATAATCTTTCCGTTTTAATTTTTATTAGTAAGCTTATTTTTAAATCCCTGGTTAGAAATGGTTTTTCCAGTCTAAAGGTGAATTATAAAAAAATAATATCAGAAATTAAAAATGTTTTGAATAATAAAGATGTTCTTCTTCCAAAATGTGAGTAATTAATTTATCACTCTATCAATTTTTTCATATCATCAACCACTTTTTTACCCATCATTTTTGCGTAGTGTTGTGTCTGTTTTAAATTAGAATGGCCTAAAGCTCTGCTCACTGTTTCAATAGGAATACTTTTATTAAGTAAATACGTGGCAAAAGTATGACGAGCAACGTGACTGGTAAGTTTTTTAGTAAGTCCGACATATTCACCAACTATTTTTAAATAATCATTATATTTTTGATTGCTTATTTTAGGTAGTTTATAATCAAATTTTTTTAACACTCTTTCGGCTTCCGGTAAAAGCAATGATATAAAACTTTCGTCGGTCTTTTTTCTATTAGACCGAATAACTTTATACCCGTCCAGTTCAACGATGTATTCACTATTGAATAGTTGAGTGTCAGCATATGACATACCGGTATAACATTGAAATAAGAATAACTCTCTGACTCTGTCAATTTTAGGGTTATCAAATTCAAATAAATAAATACAGTCAACTTCATCAGGAGTTAAAAATACAGGCTTCTTAGACTTACCTTTTGAAATTTTAAATAAATCGTAGGGATTAGATTTACAAAGTCCCCTTTTAATCGCCTCATTAATATATCCCTTAAACAAACTATGACGTTTGTAAAGAGTAGGGGAAGATTTAATAAACTGTCTTAAATACTCATCAAAGTCTAATAAATTTTTGTAGGTTAAATCCGCAAATACTTTAATTTTTCCAAAGTCTTCAAGCCTTCTCAAAAACGATTTATTATATTCTAAGACGGATAAAGAGGGGTCGCGCCGTTTTAACTCAGAATAAATAAATTCAACTACTGAATGGGTTAAAGATTCATCTTTATTCCAGTTTTTGGCATCTTCTAAGGAATTGCAGTTTTCCGATAAAACAAATGCCTCAATATTCCTAAATATCCGATGAGCCTTAGCGGTTATAGCAGTTGCATTAGGATGGTTTTTGCAGGTAAATCCGTTTTTGGATGTAAATTCAGATGGTTTTAATCTAATGCCTGTAGATATAAATATACGGTTTATGGTTTTGTTCTGCCTTACTTCAATGTGTAATAGCCCGGTTTCTTTACCTTTATTCTTAATTTCATTTTTCCTGTCAAATATAAAGCGTAATGATAAGCTATCCATGTAATTATAAATTTGATTAAAGGTATCAAAAAATTTGATACTTTTTTAAAAAAAGGTATCAAAAAATTGGCAGAATATGGCAGAATATGGCATAGATAAAAAAACGTAAAAAAGGGCTATAAACCGCG
>NZ_WINW01000023.1:0-2500 GCF_009827885.1 Apibacter sp. B3546
AAAAAAAATTAAAAATTTTTTTTGGAGGTTAAATAGGTGATATGCAGCATATTATGGTTTGGTAGGTAAAAAAGATTAAAAAAAGATTAAAAAAAAACTTGCGGGGAAAGAAAAAGTAGCTATCTTTGCACCCGCAAGTCAGGAACAACGAAAGAGAAAAACAGAAGATGAGAGGGACCTGAGTAGCGCAAAAGATCGTTGAAATAAAAAGTTTTTTAAACAAAGCTTACGAAAGATAAAAAGTAGCAAAACACAACCTGGAAGAAGAGAGATTCTTTTGAGTTTGGGAAAAAGCCTTGAGATTGATAATAACAAAGAAATTACAATGGAGAGTTTGATCCTGGCTCAGGATGAACGCTAGCGGGAGGCCTAACACATGCAAGCCGAGGGGTATTTTGGAGCTTGCTTCAAGAGAGACCGGCGTACGGGTGCGTAACGCGTATGCAACTTACCTGTATCACTGGGATAGCCCGGGGAAACCCGGATTAATACCGGATAACATATCAGCCAGCATTGGCAGATATTAAAAGATTTATCGGATATAGATAGGCATGCGTAGGATTAGTTAGTTGGTAAGGTAACGGCTTACCAAGACGATGATCCTTAGGGGGCCTGAGAGGGTGAACCCCCACACTGGAACTGAGACACGGACCAGACTCCTACGGGAGGCAGCAGTGAGGAATATTGGACAATGGGTGAGAGCCTGATCCAGCCATCCCGCGTGAAGGACGACAGCCCTATGGGTTTTAAACTTCTTTTGTATGGGAATAAACCACATTACGTGTAATGTTCTGAAGGTACCATACGAATAAGCATCGGCTAACTCCGTGCCAGCAGCCGCGGTAATACGGAGGATGCGAGCGTTATCCGGATTTATTGGGTTTAAAGGGTCCGTAGGCGGGTTGATAAGTCAGCGGTGAAAACCTGCAGCTTAACTGTAGAACTGCCGTTGATACTGTTAATCTTGAATAGTATTGAAGTAGCTGGAATGTGTAGTGTAGCGGTGAAATGCATAGATATTACACAGAACCCCGATTGCGAAGGCAGGTTACTAAATACCGATTGACGCTGATGGACGAAAGCGTGGGGAGCGAACAGGATTAGATACCCTGGTAGTCCACGCCGTAAACGATGGATACTCGTTGTTGGGGGTTAGCCCTCAGTGACTAAGCGAAAGTAATAAGTATCCCACCTGGGGAGTACGACCGCAAGGTTGAAACTCAAAGGAATTGACGGGGGCCCGCACAAGCGGTGGAGCATGTGGTTTAATTCGATGATACGCGAGGAACCTTACCAGGGCTTAAATGGGAATTGACGTACTTAGAAATAAGTATTTCTACGGACAATTTTCAAGGTGCTGCATGGTTGTCGTCAGCTCGTGCCGTGAGGTGTCAGGTTAAGTCCTATAACGAGCGCAACCCTTATCATTAGTTGCCAGCGATTAAAGTCGGGAACTCTAATGAGACTGCCGGTGCAAACCGCGAGGAAGGTGGGGATGACGTCAAATCATCACGGCCCTTACGCCCTGGGCCACACACGTGCTACAATGGCCGGTACAGAGGGCAGCTACTGGGCAACCAGATGCGAATCTCAAAAGCCGGTCTCAGTTCGGATTGGAGTCTGCAACTCGACTCTATGAAGCTGGAATCGCTAGTAATCGCAGATCAGCCATGCTGCGGTGAATACGTTCCCGGGCCTTGTACACACCGCCCGTCAAGCCATGGAAGCTGGGGGTACCTGAAGTCGGTGACCGTAAAAGGAGCTGCCTAGGGTAAAACTAGTGACTGGGGCTAAGTCGTAACAAGGTAGCCGTACCGGAAGGTGCGGCTGGAACATCTCTTTTTTAGAGCAAAAAGTCAAAACAAGGAATAAAAAACCCCAAAAGAAGCTGACAGCTTCCAGGTGTTTCCTACTTAAACAAATAAAAGAGTAAGTAAAAAGTTGAAAAAAACACAAGATATATAACACCCCTGAAAAGCCCCTGTAAGGAAAAGGTAAGACAATAGAAGAAGAGTAAAAGGAGCAACGAGGAAAATAGAAATCAATCAGTCTCATAGCTCAGCCGGTTAGAGCGCTACACTGATAATGTAGAGGTCGGCAGTTCGAGTCTGCCTGAGACTACAAAGGGAAACAAGGGGAATTAGCTCAGCTGGCTAGAGCGCCTGCCTTGCACGCAGGAGGTCAAGGGTTCGACTCCCTTATTCTCCACAAGGTTCGAAAAACGAAAGAAGTAGTAAAAAAGAACCAGTGTTATATACGGATCATTGACATTATTGGGATTTTATATAAAAAAATAAACCGAGCGGCCAATATAATTGGCTAAGGAAAAGAAATCGTTAAGGGCGTATGGCGGATGCCTAGGCTTCAAGAGGCGAAGAAAGACGTGGTAAGCTGCGAAAAGCTGCGGGGATTGGCACACACGAAGTGATCCGCAGATGTCTGAATGGGGCAACCCACTATACAAGAGTATAGTATTCCCGCAAGGGAAGGCAAACCTTCC
>NZ_WINW01000024.1:0-5722 GCF_009827885.1 Apibacter sp. B3546
GAAATAAAAAATTAATAGAGCGAAAAATAGATCGAACCATATTTAACGTTGAAAATTCAGCTGCAACCTCAGGAGGAGATGGTTTGGATGTATTGAAATTAACTCCGGGAATACAAGTTAAAAATGATCAAATATCCATGGTCGGTAAAAGTAGCTTGAAAGTATTAGTTAATGATAAGATCATTCCACTATCTGATGATGATTTAATTAATTATTTAAAATCCATTTCATCTGATAATATTAAGAAAATTGAAGTGATCACCGCACCTCCTGCGAAATACGATGCTGAAGGAAATTCTGGATTAATAAATATTGTTTTAAAAACAAGTAAAAAGAATAATTGGAACAGTTATATAGGTGGGACTTATAAACAGGCTAAATATGCGTTATTTAATGAAAATTTAGGATTTACATTTAATTATAAAAAAATAACATTCAATACTGCTATAGATTTTTATAATGGTAAAAATTTTTCACAACTGATCAATAAATATAGTGAATTTACTGATAAAAATATCAATAATTATATTAATAGTAATTTTAAGCTAAAAAAATACTTTAATGGAAACCTTGATTTGGATTATCAAATAATAGAGAAATTAAATTTAGGTGTTCACATATTGTATAAGAAAACAGAAGGTTCTTTAAATCTGTATAATAAACAATATCAATATAATTTATTAAATCCAAATATTTTGACGAATAGTGTGTCAAAAGAAATCGAAGAAAGAGAAAACTTTTATTCGAATTTTTACACACACTATAAATTGGATAGTCTGGGAAGTAAGATTAAATTTAATTTGAATTATTTTAAAAATACGAGAAAAGAAAATGCAATTTTAAATTCAAAAGATTATATAGATTTTGATTCGTATTTACCTACAAACGATTTTGCCTCTCTTGATACAAATAATCAAAAAATTTCAAATTATTCTGGAAATTTAGATATAGAGCAAAAATTAAAAAATTTGGGAATAGATTATGGAATTAAAATATCGCATAGTAAAATAGCTAATAATATAGGCTATAGTGAAAATAAAGAAGGAAAAAATGATTTTCAAGAAAAATACAAAGATCTTTTGGAATATAAAGAAAACATTCAAGCGATTTATTTTTCAGGTAAAAGAAAAATTTTGGATAAATGGGAAATACAAATCGGATTACGATTGGAAAGCTTTCAAAGCAAAATTAATTCCATAGTATCTAAAGAAGAATATAAATCTAATTCAATTGAATTGTTTCCGAGCTTTTATTTATCGTATGTGTTAAATGAAAAAAATACTTTTACATTTACCTATACAAGACGTATAAATAGACCTTGGTATAGGGCATTAAATCCCTTTGTTCTTCATATAAATAAAAATACAACACAAGCAGGTAATCCATATCTACATTCTTCAAATTCAGATAATTTAGAATTGAATTATACCTGGAAAAATAAGTGGACCAGTGGGATTTATTTTTATAAAGCGGAAGATGTGATAAATATGGTAAATTACTTAAAAGAGGACGACACTAATTATTTGCATTATAAATTTGAAAACAGTGTCAACGAGTATTCCGTAGGTCTAAATCAAAATTATGTATTCAATACATTTAAATTTTGGGAAAGTACTCTTACATTAAATTTATTTTATAAAGAAAATAAATCTAAAATTGAAGGTTTTAATTCAAATAATACTATAAGTTCAAGCTTAGAGACAAATAATAATTTATTTCTAAATAGAAATAAAACTGCATATTTTACCATAGTATATCAATATAATTTTCCTCAGTATGATGGGACGGATAAATTGAAATCCTTTTCAAATTTTAGTGCAGGATTGAAATGTCTTTTTCTTGATAAAAATTTAGTGCTTTCCTTATATGCCAATGATATTTTTAAAACATTTAAATATAAAGTATATAGTGTATACAATCAAAATAAGAATAAAATTACTGATTATGAATTTTCACAAAATCTACGGTTTTCGATAAAATATAATTTTGGGAATAATTCAATAAAATCAAAGTCTATCAAAACAGGTAATGAGGAAGAACAGATCAGAGCTAAATAAGCTATATGATATTTATAAGACAATCTATTTTTATCTTTAAAAAGAGTGTAAATTCAAAAAATAGGAAATCAAAGCCAATTAGCAAGATTAAAGTCAAATTATTATAAACTGGTTTAAAATCAATTGGAATTGGGTACATAATCCTAAATTTATTCTTAAATAAAAAAATCATATTTCAATTATGATAAAAAATCATTTTTTAAAATAATTATAATTTAAAATAAAAATATTTCACTTTATTCAAGATAAAAATAAGTATAAAGTAATTTCAAGGAAAAAAAAATAAATTTATCTTATTTTAATAATATTTAGATTTAGTTAAATTGTTATCAAGGCTTAAAACGAATAAAATTGTTTGGTTTATTGTTTTATTATTATAGTTTTGCGCCTTTGAATGAGAATGTTATTATGAAATTTAAATTTCTTACAATTCTATTATTTTCTTTTTACATATCTTTTTCTCAGTCATTTAAAATAAAAGGGAAAATAAGTATCGAAAATTCAGCTATTGAAAATTTAGCCGAGATATTATTATATAAACATGATTCTATAATTAAAAATACTATTGTAGAAGAAGACGGTTTTTTTATCATTAATGATATATCGCAAGGTGTTTATACTTTAAATGTAAAACAGTGGGGTAAAAGTATTTATAAGAAAAATTTGGATGTAAAACAAAACATTGATTTAGGAGAAATAAAAATATTCCCAACTAAAGAATTAGAGCAAATACTAGTAACAGGTAATAAAAAATTAATTGAGCGAAAAATAGACAGAATGGTTTTCAACGTTGAAAAATCTTTTGCCTCCTCTTCTGGTACTGCTCTTGATGTATTGAAGAAGACCCCTAAATTAAAGTTTGATGGAAGTAATATTAAAATTATAGGTAAAAACTCTGTCAAAATTATGATTGATAATAGGATAGTTGAATTATCAGGTGAATCACTCATTAATTATTTACAAAGTTTTTCATCAGAAGCAATAAAAAGTATAGAAATTATTACGAACCCGCCATCAAAATATGAAGCGGAAGGTAATAGTGGATTGATCAATATTCTTTTAAAAAAAGCAAAAAAAGATTCATGGAATCTTTCTTTGCAAGAAAATCTAAAACAATCGCATCATACTTCTTCCGGTCAAGGTGCTGATTTTAATTTTAATAAAAATAAAATCTCAGTATCGGCTAATATATTTAATAATTTTACATTTAGTGATTTCACAAATAAAATTAATTATTATTACCCTGATGGATTGTGGTATAATAAATTTAATGGTACAGATAAAAGTAGAAAACCATCATTTCGAACAAATTTTGATTATAAATTAAATAATCATATTACTTTAGGCGGAAATTATTCATATTCTCAATCTAATTTCATAGGGAAAAGAAATTCGTTGGTAGATATTGAAGGTAATAAATCTTATAACATTATTCACACTCCAACTTTAATAAAAGAAAATTCACAAATACATATTGCTAATTTTCATACTCAATATAAAATAGACAGTATAGGGCGGTTGCTAAATTTGGATATTAATTATATTAGTTTTAATAACGAACCTCGTAGTATGTTTCATTCAAATTATATTTTGCATGATCAAATTGTTGATGAAACGGATGTAGCGAAAAATTATTTAGATCAAAAATTAGAAAATTATTCTACCTCACTAGATATGGAGCATCCATTTTCTAATATTAAATTTAATTATGGCGGCAAGATTTCTTTTAACCATGTTGATAATAAATACTCTTATTATACTTTGAATATAGAGAATGTTCCAATTCCGGATACAATTAATAGTAATCATTTTACATATCAAGAAAATATTGAAAGTTTATATGTGAACACATCTAAAGAAATTAACGCTAAATGGAAGGCTCAGCTAGGATTAAGAATGGAAGTTTCTCAGGTAAAAGGCATATCTAAAACTATGCAACAAATAAACAAAAATAGTTATATAAAACTCTTTCCAACGGCCTATCTTTTTTATACTATGGATGAAGAAAATGTAATATCCTTAAATTATGGAAGGCGAATACATCGACCAAAGTTTTCCGTTTTAAATCCATTTAAACAATATTTAACTCCTAATTCCTATATAACAGGGAATCCTGATCTAAAACCTTATTATACACATAATTTCGAATTAAATTATGAGTATAAAGATTTATCAGTTTCTTTGTCTTATTCAAGGGTGAAAAATGAATACACAGATGTGACATTATTAAATACTATTGATAAAACACAAGTTTCTACTCAATTGAATGCTGTAAATTCATCTACTTCAAATTTAGATATATTCTATTTATTTTCAGAAATTCCTTGGTGGGAAAGTAATAATGAAATGAACTTACAGTATTCCGAATATAAGTCAGATAATCCACAAATAGGAAAAATCCGCAATATGGGTTGGTTATTCTATTTTTCAACAGATAATTCCTTTTACTTACACAAGAATAAAAATTTTATATTTAATATAAAATGGATCTATAGTGGTAAAGGAGTAGATGAGATAAGTAAAATAAATTCATATCAAAGTATTGATTTAGCTTTCAGAATGTTTTTTTTACAAAAAAAATTGCAAATAACAATCTCGGGAGAAGATATTTTTCAAACCAATAAGCCTAAATACACTGATTTTACAAACAGCATAAAGCAGACGTATAGCTGGTATGGGGATACTAATCATTTTTTTCAAATATCGATAGTATATAAATTAGGTAATAATAAACTTAATTTAGGAAAAAGAAAATTAGGTAATGAAGAAGAGAAAGAACGAATAAATTAAATTTTTGAAATAGGCCAATATTTATTTGACACTTTAGGCAAAGCAGAGACGTAATTTAACTCGTAACTTTATTTCCATTTAGTTAAAAATTAACACTAATAATATACGTATTAAATACGTAATTAGCTCATTCCTTTCTTTCTATAAAATCAATTTTTTTACAATACCATAAAATCTAGGGATTAAAAAACGGGTATTATATTATTTATTTTTAACATTTAGTTTAAAAATTAAATATTAATCCAAAATAATAAACACACGTTATATGATAAAAATCATAAAAATATTTAAATATACACAATAGAGATAAAATATTTTAATTTTTTTTAATTAAATAAAAATAAAATAAATTTTTGTTTAAATTTTATCCTAATATGTTTTCAATAAATTGAAAATTATTTAACAATTTGTTTAAACAATATAATAAATTTTTAAATATTGTTTTTTTGCTATAAACTTGTAGTGGCTTTATTAGAACGAAACTATGAAAATTTACTATTTATTAATTACTGCATTAATATGTATTTATTCCTATTCTCAAGAAATCATTGTTAAAGGAAGGTTGGATTGGGACGAAAATAAATCCGGAGTTCATCTGAAAATTTCTTTAATCAATAAAGATTCAATCATAATAACTACTCATATAGTTGATCACAACAGTTTTATTTTTGAGGGATTATATGAAGGGTTATACGAATTAAAAATTGAAAAAGATAGTGAAGAATTATATTCCAATTCATTTATGCTTAAAGAAAATAAGGATTTAGGAATCATAAAATTATCTTCAGGTAAGGAAATTCAGCAAGTGGTTGTAACAGGAAATAAAAAATTAATAGAGCGAAAAATAGATCGAACCATATTTAACGTTGAAAATT
>NZ_WINW01000025.1:0-7264 GCF_009827885.1 Apibacter sp. B3546
ATAAGTATTCAGGATTTTTATAAACAGCCCTCGCTATAAGAATTCTTTGTTTTTGCCCACCTGAAAGTTCAACACCTGCAGCACCAATTTTTGTATTATATTTTAATGGAAAACTGCTTATAAAACTATCGATATTAGCTATTCTTATCGCTTGTTCGAATTTATTTATGTCAGTTATTTCGTCTTTCGTAATTATATTTCTTTCAATGGTATCTGAAAAAATAAAACCTTCTTGCATTACTACTCCACATTTTTCTCTCAAACTTCCCGGGGATAATTGCGCTAAATCTTGTTCGTTTAAAAATATTTTTCCACTAGTAGGATTATAAAACTTTAAAAGAATTTTCATCAATGTTGTTTTGCCACTTCCGCTAGCTCCTACTATTGCAGTTATTTTTCCTTCCGGAATAAGTACACTCATATTTTGTAAAATGTATGGTGAGTGAGGACCTTCATATTGAAAAGACAAAGATTTTAATTCAAATCCTCTTTTTAATACATTTATATTAGCATTTGTAGTCGAAAATTTACTATATTCTTCTTGCTCCTCTTCAGGATGATTTTGTACTTCATTTAACCGTTCCAAGCTTAAACGGGCGTCTTGTAGAGAACGAAAAAAATTAACTAATTGATTAACGGGAGCATTCATCTGTCCTATAATATAAGAAATACTTAACATGGCCCCTAAACTGATATTCCCTTTAATCACTAAAATTGCTGCCAAGAAAGTAACTATAATGTTCTTAAGCTGATTGATAAACTCAAAACCGGAAAGTTGTATCTGATCTACTTTTAGAATTCTTATATTCAATTTAAATAACTTTTGTTGAATATTTTCCCATTTTTTTCTTTTATATTCATCAAATTGATTGAGTTTCATCTCGGTTACTCCATTTAGAATTTCATAAATAGATTCTTGACTGTTACTCCGTTCCTGAAACCTATAATAATCCAAAATTTTGCGTTTTTTGAACCAAAAAAACGACCAGCCAACAGAAAAAACAGTCATGAGTAAATAAACCCAAAGAATAGTGAAATTGTAATACCATAATACCCCAAAAAAAACGGAAAAAGTAATTATTGAAAAAAAAGTTAATAAACTTTGTGAGGTTAAGAAATGCTCAATTCGTTCATTATCCTGTATTCGTTGAGTAAAGTCTCCCATCATTTTAGTATCAAAAAATTTAATAGGAAGTTTTAACATTTTTTTCAAAAAATCCGAAATAATGGTTATACTTATTTGAGTACCAACATAGAGCATAAGCCAATTACGAATGATTTCAGTAGTAATGGAACCAAAAAATAAGGCCAGTTGTGCTAAAAGTATGATGGAAACCATATTTAAATTTCGAACATTAACCCCTTTATCTATTAGGTTTTGGGTTAAAAACGGAAATATAAGGGTTATACAGCTGCCTAATAATAACATAAAAAACAGAAAAACGAGCTGTTTCTTATAGGGAATAAGATATTTAAACAAATATTTTACTGTTAATCGGGACTGTTCAGGAGGAATTAGTTCATAAAATTTTTCCGTAGGTTGAAGAAATAAGGCTACTCCCCCCATATCATCTCCTGATAACCATGATTTTTTGACTTGATCTTCATTTAAATCTATAACACCATGCGCAGGATCTGCTATTTTATATTGAATTTTATTACTTATAAAATTCTTTTTTATTTTAATTAAGACCACAAAATGATTTTGATTCCAATAGAGAATAGCAGGCAATGAATTTTTATTTTCTTTTAATTTTTCTAAAGTAAGCTTAGCAGGAAAAGTTTCAAATCCAATTTTTTTAGCGGCTTCTGTTATTCCCAACAAGGAAACGCCTTCTTTGGTTAAATATGAAATATCTCTTAAATATTCTATTGAATAATTCTTACCATAAAAAATACATATCATTCCTAAACAGGAAGAACCACAATCCATCTGATCTTTTTGGGGAATGAATTTCATTTCAAAAATTAAATTATTAATTTAATATCCAGTTTTATATTAAATGATTGATTAATCTTTGTTCCAACTAATTTTTTCATTTATCATTAATTAATCAAGTTATCCTTTATTAATTAATTTTATAATTTATAATAAATTTTAAACTTTCATTTAAATAATACAATACTTTCCTGCAAAATAACTCATGGATAAAATGGAATTTTTAAAATAATTATTTTACAAAACTGTATGCTTAAACGATTCAGATATTTTATGAATCATTCAATTAAAAACTTTCTCTTTTATTGAAGTAATAATTTTAAAAAAATTATTGGTAATGTATAATATTCCAATTATTTATATTTACAATTTTATTTTGGATTCTTTTAAGAAAGGCATTAATTCTACTAATTATATTAATTACTTTTAAATTGTGCAATCTTTAAATTTATTTTTTTTAATTTCTAAAATTTCATAAAAAATATGAAAACGATTAAAATTTTTCTTTTTAACGTATAAATTAATAGATAATGTAATTCTTTATTAATTTGATAAATCAAATTCTCTATTTAAAATTTCTTTATTATTTATATATTCAAATACCATTAAATCTTTTATATTATATTTGAACGAAGGACAAGAGGAAAATCCTTTATACCAATTTACAGGACAATCCCCGCCACATACTGGTAAAAATTTGCAATTTTTGCATGTCGTATTATAATCTTCCTGTTTTATATTTTCATACCAATTTCCTAGAGGTAATTTTTTCCTATCTTTATATTCAATATTGTTAATATTACCATGAAACATATCACTATTTTCATAATCAAATTCTGGAGTATATGGTACTTCCCAACAATAGGACAATCTACCTTTTGCATCAATAAGTTCCGAATCTAAATTTGTCACCATACAAGTTCCATTTTTTTTATCTGGTAGCAGATCTTTTATAAATCTAAAACCATATTCTTTCAATCTAAGCATCCAATCTATTTCTAATTCCCCAAAATATTCTGGTGTTAGACCTATATTTTCTTCAGCATAATTTTTACCCCAATCATGTACCGGAGCAAAATTAATTGATACTTTATTCGAAATTCCTAAATTATAAAGGTGATCAATTAAATTATTAATATATTTATAATTATTTTTATGTACATTACATCTTATAACTATATTACATTTTTCTTCATCATATAAAGGATTAGAAACAACCATTACTATATTCGATACTATTGTATCAAATGTTTTTCCTTTCTTTTTTGTATATCTACTATTATCATGAGAAACTTTATCGCCATCTAATGTTATTTGATATTTTAAAATTTTATACTGTACTAACTCGGCAAATATATTTTCTTTCAAACCTAATCCGTTAGTGATCATCATCGCTGAATATTCAATGTTTATTTTATTGCATAAGATTATTAATTTTTTACTTAAAATTTTTATCGAATTCAGGCCTAAAAGTGGTTCTGCTCCATACCAAGTAATAATTAATGATTCATAGATACCATTCTCTAATTTATTTTTTATATATTTGTATGTATTTTCAACCAAAGATTCTGACATATTCAGTTTTTCATGTGTTTGTCCACAATATTGACAACCTAGCTGGCAATTAGCAGTAGGCTGTATGGTTAAACTTAATACTCTACTTTTTTTATTGGAAGATAAAATTAGATTATTTATGATAGTATCCGTTTCATTTTCATCTTCTGGAATTAAAATTTTTAAATTAAGTAATTTAAGCAGAGTTATATCATTTAATTTGTTAAATTTTTTTTCAATTATAAAATGATATAATTCATTACTAATATTTATTAATTCACCAGTTCGGGTTGAGAAAATCAAACGTTCTTCATTTTGTAAATCTACATCTACCAAGTATTTAGATATTTTATACATGATCAATTTTTAAAAAATTAATAATTTTTTAAAATTGAGGTATTATTAAAAATACCTCAACTCACTCTTAATTTGATCTATGTGTTTTTACCACAAAGGTTGATTAAACACCACGCATCAGCCGATTCCAATCCATCATTTCCTGCTTTTCCACCCTTGATAATCTTAATTTCATCTGTAGATAATTTTTCAATAGAATCATTTTTTTTAGCATTCATGCTTTTCAAAACAGATTTTAATTTTGAATTTTTCATTTTAGTTATATTTTTTATTAAAGAATAAATTATTCGGTATTTCCCCGTGCCGATACGGTTACTTGCAAGTATATTATAGCTAAATCATTTAGCTCTATTTTTCTCTTCTTCGTTACTAGATTTAATGGCTTTAGATTTAAGTTTACTATTTCCTAAGTTATATCTTATAGTAAATCTTATAAATTGAGGATATTGATACAATATTTCTTTTGACTTATTTATTTTATTATAATCTGTCCTTAAATTAGCCTCAAGAGTTTTAAAAATATCATTTGCGTATAAAGAAAACATTAATTTTTTATCCAAGAATAAAGCTTTTAATCCAAATCCTAAATTAAAATATGACTTCACTTTTTTTGTGGATATATACTGCGGTAATGCGTATTGAGATATTATAGTTATATTAAATGTTTTTCCTTTATTTAGAGATAAATTATTATTTATATTAAAATTTGCGCTGATAAAGTTATTGGAACTTAATCCTTTTATCTGGGACTTATTTTCTTTATAGTATACATCAACATTAAAATAACTTTCTAACCATTCTGTTGAAGTAAAATTATAATTTTGGCTTAAGCCTATAGAATTCTCTGTAACAGAATTCTCTGCTTTTTTAAATATATACTCCTCTTCCTCTTCTAAATAATAAGCATAATCAATAGCGTCTTTTGCTTTATAAAAATATATTCCCGTATTCCAATTATTTTTCCATGAATAATTCAATTCCAAGTTATCGGTGTAAGAGGGCTTTAAAAAAGGATTACCTGACATAACATCACCTTTACTTAAACGACTCTTAAATGGATTTAGATTTCTGTAAGTTGGTCTATTTACACGTCTAGTATAATTAACATTTAGTGTACGATCGTCACCTAAATTATAGGTTAAGTACATACTAGGAAACAATTTAGTAGAATTATATTTATGTTTTTCTTGAGTAAGTACAGAAAAAATTCTTCTTTGAAAATTTTCTAATCTTAAACCCATTTTGATCTCCCACTTATCAACTATTTTACCTCTCCCGGATATATATGTTGCTTGCAAATTTTCTTTATATTCATAAGAATCATTTGCCTCACCTTGATGATATGAATCATTTGAAATAAGAGTAATATACCCTGCATCATTTGTCGTTTTTGTATGAGAAGTTTTTACACCATATTCCAATCCGATTTTCCTAAAATGCTGTTCTACATCCAAATTCCCTGAATAATTGTAAATTTTCAAATTATTAAGATCGCGAGAACTAAAGTCATGACTAGGAATGTACGTTACAAAGTCCTCATAATCTTTAGAATTGAAAATAACATCTTCTTTACGAGTATTTCCAAAATAATCTAAATTTAATTTAATTTTACTTCCTAATGTATCCAAACTATATTGAGAATGAAAATTTACATAAATATTGTTTGTACTACCAGGCCCCTTTGAATAAGTTTTTGTCAGTATAGGAGATATTGGTTTATAAAAATATTCATTAAGACTTATTCTATGTTGTACATCGTATGTTTCAAATATTGATTGAAATCCTAAAGAAAATTGATTTGTCCATTGATAATCCATACCTAAACTCCCATTAAAACGTTTTTTCAATTTTGATTTAGACAAGGATTGAGAACATATATCTTCATCTAAATATGTAATATAATTTTTATCTCTTTGCGCATTATTTACACCATAAAAGAAGTTTATATCCGAATTAAGAGTTATTTTCTTATGATTTAAATTAAATCCTAAATTTGTATTATAATAATCATATTTTGATTGTTTATAAGTCCCACCGATATAACTTTTCCAGTTGTTCTTTTTACTTGTTTTTAACACAATATTTATTAATCCCGAATTACCTTCTGCATCGTATTTTGCCGGTGGTGCGGTAATTACTTCAATACTCTTTATATTATCGGATGAAATAGATTTCAAATAATTAATTAATTCATCACCAGACAGTGGAATACTTCTTTCATTTACCATTACTTTTAAACTACTTTTTCCTATTATGGATATTTGTTCATTTTTAATTTGTATTCCGGGACTTAATTTTAATACATCCAATGCGTCTCCACCTGATGTAGCGGCTGAATTTTCAACGTTAAATATGGTTCGATCTATTTTTCGCTCTATTAATTTTTTATTTCCTGTAACTACTATCTGCTGTAATTTTACACCGGTAGACAGATTAATTATTCCTAAGTCTGTATTTTCTTTTATTATTAACGATTTGGAATATAATTCTTCATTATCTTCTTTAATTTTTAACTCGTATAATCCTTCGTATAAATTTCTAAAAATAAAGTTTTTATGATCATCTATCTCTGAAGTAATGATAATAGAATCTTGCTTGATCAAATATATTTTGTATTTATTTTCAAATATATTTTCATTTAATTCAAGCCTCCCTTTAAGAGTAATTTCTTGAGAATATGAATAATTACATACTAATATGATAACAAATAAATAGAAAATTTTCATAGTTTTTGTTATAAAAATTATGGTAAATTTATATCAATAAATATTATTTATAACGAGATTTTATATATTTTAAACATATTATTAAATGTTATAATATATTTTTAAAAAATTTGAGATAAAATTTAAAGATAATTTATTTTAATTTTAATCAAAACCAATATAAAACAGATATTTTATCCCTATTATTTATTTTGTGTTTTTATGATTTTTATCATATAAAATATGTTGTTTTTTTATAATTTTAATTTATTATAAACTTAATGTTTATTTTTTTAGTCGTTTGATATAATTTTTTGAATTATCTATGATATTTATATAGTATTAAAGAACTTGACCTCTTTATAAAATTATTGATGAAATCAGTTTTTCTTCGGTAATTAAAATTTTGTAAGGATTGAATTAATTTAGGATTATGCGCCCAATTCCAATTGATTTTTAACCAAATTATAATAATTTGACCTTAATTTTACTAATTGGCTATGATTTCCTGTTTCTACTATTTGACCGTTTTTTAAAACTACTATTTGATCTGCATTTTTAACTGTTGATAATCGATGAGCAATAATTATCACGGTTTTACCTTTAAAAAATTCTTGTAAATTGGCATGAATAATTCTTTCATTTTCAGAATCTAAAGCAGAAGTAGCTTCATCAAAAAATAAGTATTCAGGATTTTTATAAACAGCCC
>NZ_WINW01000026.1:0-10692 GCF_009827885.1 Apibacter sp. B3546
ATAATGTATAATGAAGAATGTATAATGAAGAATGAAAATGAAAATGAAAATGAAGAATGTATAATGAAGGATGATGTTCTTTTAGAAAAAGAACCAAAAGCAATCCCTCTTTAAAAAAAACATAGAGGGAGTAAACAAATTTCATCAGGGTTATATTCTACAGAGAAAAAATTTTTTTTTGATTTTTAGGAAATTTAAACAAGTCATTACATCGCCTTAATAATAAACCTGTAAACGAACCTTATCACTAACCTTGATACTAACTTCGATTCTAACCTCATCACGAACCTGTAAAATATTTTTACAGGTTAACGTTAAGTCCAGTGTATAGGGTTGTCATGAATGATATGTAAATTTTCAAAAAAAACTCTTTTTTCGATTTTTAAAAGAAAAAAAGTAAGAAAGAAAAAAAAATAAAAAAAGAAAGAAACAAAAAAAGAAAAACCCCTCTTTTTTTGGAAAAATTTTTTTTTCGATTTTTTCGATTTTGATTTTTTTAAATAAAATAAAAAACCAATTCTACTTATCAGACCCACTTACCCCGAAGGGGAGAAAAGAAAAAAAGTTGCGCAAAAAAAAGAAAAGATAAAATAAGGCGATTTAAGACACTTAAATTACCCTAGTGGTAGTCTTGGTTGTTTTTGATAAAAAAGTCCGTCAAAAGAGCTAAAAACATTAAAAACGAGAGTGTTAACTCAAAAGTCAAACATGTCAATCTTCTTTAATCTGATCTTTTTTGGATTTATGCTTTGAATTTTCTAAAAAATATATTTGGTTATTAGGTCCTACAACTCGAATAACTGAATTAAATTTTTAATTTACTTTCTTTGGTATTTTAATCTTTTTAGTACCCCTTGAAAGCTCATTTTTAAGGGTTTTTATTTCAAGTTTATAGGATTCTACTAACTCTTCCAGTAATTCAATTCTCTTATTAGCGTTTTTTAATTTTTCTTCTGAAAGTTGTACATCGTAAAGAGCAACGTCTGTTAAGCCTTGAATTTCTTCAAATTTAATTTCTGGCTCTAAGTTATTATTTGAAACTTTTGATTTTAGCATTTCTCCTTCTCCTGTTAGCAACCATTCGTAATTTATTTCGAAATTAATTGCTATTTTTTCAAGTATATTGAATTTTGGTTCTGCTCGATCGTTGATATAATTTCTGATATTAGCTTCACTAACACCAATTTTTGTAGCAAAATCACTATTATTCCCATTACTAAAATACTTAACTAGCTTATTTATCCTCTGTCCTATAGAATTCATGATTATATATGTAATATTTGTTTCGAAAAAAAATTCGATTTTTATTTTGTTTGTTCGAAATATATGATTTTCAATGTAGGTAAAAAATTATATAATTAATTTTCTTACTTTGATATTGTTTATTTTTTAGAGCCTTTTAAAAGCTCATTTTTAAGATCGTTTATTTCAAGTTTATAGGATTCTACTAACTCTTCCAATAATTCAATTCTTTTATTGGCTTTTTTTAGTTTTTCTTCTGAAAGTTGTACATCGTAGAGAGCAACGTCTGTTATATCAGGATTTAAAACATTATTTTCGTAATTTTCAATTAACTTAATAGCACTTTGCGATATTTTTCTTTGTCCCTGCTCCCATCCTTGCACAGCTCTAATTGTAGTTCCAACAATATTTGCTAACCCTTCTTGAGTTAAATTATATTTTTTTCTAAATTCTTTAATATCTAATCTATTCATTATCAAAAAAATATATCATTTTAACATATATTTAACACTCAATGCGTTAGTTTTTTTTGTTTTATAACACAATGTGTTATATATTTGTACTTATTAACTTACTTACACACAAATATATGGAAAAAATCAATATACGAGGTGCAATCAACTCTCTAAAGGTGGAGGGGGGAGTGTTGAAATTTCCGAAGCCTCTTTATCGACCTTCTATAATCCGATCAATTGCCGGACAAATCACCTCCGATTCAGGTAAAAAATTTAATGTCTCTGCTTCATTAAATGAAACCATCGTAAAACGAGTAATGTAAGAAAATTTATTATGAATGTCTTAACCATAAAAGAAGTGAGCGCGAGGACTTCATTGTCTGCCCGCACCATTTACCGAATGATAGACAAGGGCACAATAGGATTAGATGATACTTTTTTGGTAGGTAACATCAGAAAAAAAAGAGTTATAACCGAGCAGTGGGTTGAAGATTTTATAAATAAACACAGAAGGTATAATTAGAAAAAACCTTAAAAAATTGTCTTGTTATGGAAATAAATATAAAAATTAATATAGAATTTGGAGAAAAGGCCTTAAAAGTTTTAAAAAAATGCGGTAAAAATTTCTTAGATACTGTTGATTTAAACGAACCGACAGAAGAAAGTATAAAAGAAAACAAGAAAGAGGATAAAAAAAATATCCCGCCTGTAGAGCCTTTCTACAAACTTACCGACAATATAAAATTCGATAAAATCAAAAAAAAGATTAATTCTCTTATAAGGTTTAAAAAAAGCCAAGAAGTTAAAGAATTATTAAACCAATTCAATATCGATCGCATTTCCGAATTAGAGACAGAGAAATATAATGAGTTTTTCGAGCATTTACAGAAAATCATGTAGAAAACAAAAACGATCAAAAACCCTTTACCTGTAAAATCGCTAATCAAAAATTAGAATAATAAAATAAAAAAAAAGCCCTGCAGCAACAGGACTTAATCACAATAATATTAATTAAATATTATCATGAAAACAATAAGTGCAAATATAACTAAAAAAAGAGAAGTATCAAAAAAATTAGCTGAGTCAATTTTTCAAGAGTCTCTTGAGGTTTTATTCAACATAATAATACTTCCTAAAGAAAGCAATTTACATTACGAGATAGAAAAAATAGAAGGATCCATCGTAAGTGTTAAATTTTATTGGACAAAAGATTTTCAAAATTACGATTACTCCTGCGATTACTGGGAAGAAGTTATCGACTGTTATTCAACCCTTTACAACTTCAATAAACCTTATGACAGTATAATCGATGAAATAGTAGAGGACCTGGAAAGAGAAGTAAAAGTATATTTTTAAAACATTACAAAATGGATACTACAATAAAAGGCGTAAAACTTCTTTACGATGAAGCCTTAGAAAATAATAATATCACATTAGCGAAGGCATACGAAAAATACCTTAAAAAGGTAGACACTCAAGAGAATAGACACCAATCAATAATTAAAGGGTTTAAAAATAATCAAATACAAAGTGCATTTAGTAACGGTAAGACTTTTAAATCATTAAAAGAATACTTAGCATACCATGAAAAGGATATATAATTATTTCACATGGTGGTTGCTTACCATGTCAAGTATTGAAAAAATTCAAGAGTTCTTAAAAGAAGAAATAAAGTCATAGAAAATCTTAAAATCACTATGGAAAATAAAACAAGTATATACAAAAAACTATTTCAAGTAAAACTCGAAATAGGTAAACTTATAAAAAATGAAATAAATCCATTTTTTCAATCCAAGTATTTTGATGTAAACCAGCTCATCGAGCACGTTGAGCCTTTATTGCATAAAAATAATTTACTTCTTATGCAGCCTATAAAGGATAATAAAGTAATATCTACGATAACGGATATCGATTCAGGAGAAAACGTAACTAGTGAAATAGAATTGCCAGTATTTCAAGACCCTCAAAAAACAGGATCCGCCATTACCTATTACCGTAGATATACTCTTCAATCACTTTTAGGACTACAAGCAGAAGACGATGACGGTAATAAAACAATTCAAAATGCACAAAATAAACCCAAAATTACCCAATGGCTTACAGAAAAGGAATTTCAAGAGGCTATAAGATCAACGGATATAAAATTTTTAAGAGAATTTGGTGTACAGTGGAATACCCCGCCTAAAGGATTGAAGACGCAATATAAAGAAGCTATTAGAGAAAAAATTAAAGAATTAAAAAACAAATAATATGAGCGCATCAAGTGAACTTGCAGCTCAATATTCAGAGAGCTATTACATAGAAAATCAATACGAATACTTAATGAGTAATCAAGAATATATGACAGAAAAAGACATTTTAATAGAAGGACTTAAAAATAAGCAAAAAGTACTAAGTTATTCTTCGTTAAAATGTTTGGATAGCCCGATAAATTTTATCAACTACTATCTGCGCCCTAAAAAAACAAATGAAGGGATGATAACGGGGAGTGTTATAGATACTTTAATAACTACCCCTGATCTGTTTATTAAGAACTATGCAGTTTTAGAAGACATTCCATCTACTGAACTGCAAGTTAATTTCTGCCATGCAGTGGTTGAAAAAATAAAGAGCAAAGGAATAGACAAAACATCACCCATTTTTGAAATACTATTCAATGAAACATTTAAAGAGTTTTACAAAAAAGGAAGTTCGGAAAACTTAAAACATTTAATCCCTTATATATATTCAATTTGCGAAAATAAGCAAGTTATTAGCATTGTCCATTACCAAAAATGCAAAGATGTAAGTGATAATTTATTATCGCAAGATGAAATATTAGAGGAATTAGAGCAAGTTGAAGAATTTCAAAAAGCAATAGAGTTTGAATATAAAGGGTGGAAAATTAAAGGAAAATTAGACGCTTTTCAATCTAAAATTTTCTACGATTTCAAATATGCATCCGATTGCACACCTGAAAAATTTGAATATGACATGCGTAAATTCCAATATGATCTTCAATTTGGGATTTATTCCTTAGGTTTAATAATACTAGGATTAAGTCATAATCCTAAATTCAAATTCATTGTGTATGATGATAAATTTAACTATTCCATTATAGAAGTAGATGATGGGTATTTAGAATATGCTAGAAGAAAGGTTGATTTTAAGATCAATTGTTTAAACAAAATGATCGCTGAAAACGCTTTTAATAAATCCTATAATTTTTTCAGGTCTAAAACTAAATTTTACAAGCCTAAATGGATTGATGGGTTTGATAATGAAATATTTACACATAGATAAAATATTATGTTCTACAACGCAGAAAAACCCTTCGACATTCAAAAAGCAAAAGAATACTTTAATTGGTTGATAAACAAGAAAAAAACCTTCGAATTAACAAAAAAACAACCCATACGAAGTATAAGTCAAAACAATTATTTGCATTTACTGTTAAGTTCTTTCGCTCTGGAATATGGAGACACCTTAGAATATGTAAAGTTAGAAATATTTAAAAAGAAATTGAATTCGGACATTTTTAAAACCGAACATCTAAATAAAAGAACGAAAGAGATTCGCGAAGACTGGAAGAGTACGTCAATACTCAACAGTAAAGATTTGACGATAGCAATAGACAGATTAAGAGCATATTCATTAAAAGAATTCGGTCATTACCTACCCGAACCGAATGACTTGAACTTTTTAAATGAAATAAGAATCAGTATTGAAAACAATAAAGAATATTTATAAATAATTAAAACCATGGAAAATATAATACAACAGACAAAAACAGAAGGAGAAGAAAAGATAAGGGCTTCTAAAAGTAAAACAAAGGAGATTAACTCACCAAGCGCAACCTTAGGAAATAAATCAAAAAGTAAAACAAAGGGGGATTTTTCTCCTAGTGTAACATTAGGGAAGAAATCAAAAAGTAAAACAAAGGAGATTAACTCACCAAGCGCAACCTTAGGGAATAATTCAAAAAGCAAAACAAAAGGGGAACAGGCACATAGCGCAACCTTCGAGGAAAAATCACACAGCTATACAGAAGGAGACGGAGCATATAGCGTGACTTTGGGAAGTTATTCCCTAAGTGAAACAAAAGGTAAAAACGCCATTACAAGTGCGTACGGTTACATGTCAATTGTAAAAGCTCATCATGGATTAGTATCTATAGTCGAATATAAACTAAAAAAAGAAGAGTTAGTTCCAAAAAAAACACATTCTGCGCAAGTAGGTGAAAAGATTTTAGATGTAACGATAGAGCCCGATAAGCCGTACGGATTTGATGAAAAAGGAACTTTCAGAGAGTTTACGGAAGAGGAAGTTTTAGAAATATTAAATCCTTATTTAAAAAAACTAAAATCATGATACATTCAAATAACAACAAAAAATACTTTTTTGAAATAGATAAAAATGAAGACAATTTATTCTATTTCAATTTAAAAGATAAAAACGGGAACATTTATTTAGGAAGCGGTTCATATACACAAAAAACTAATTGTCTAAAAGGGATAAGATCAATAATAAGAAATTCTAAAAATGATGCACGGGTTATAGTTGAACAAACTCGTGATGAAAAATGGAAAGGCTCTTTGAAAGCCGAAAACGGTAAAACTAGAGCATTCAAAACGGCTTTTAACACCAAAGAAGAAGTTAAAAACTTTTTTGAAATTTTAAAAAATTTATCTCTAGAAACAGCCTTAATTGACAATACTAAATAAAAAATTAAAACCATGAATCATTCAACAAATAAAGAAAAATTATATTTTGAAATATACAAAGTTGAAGACGACGTTTTATATACCAATGATCGATTCTATTTCAAATTAAAAGATGAAGAAGGTAACAGTTATATAAGAAGCCGTCCATATCTACACAAAACTGATTGTCTAAAAGAACTAAAATCAGTATTAAGAAATTTTAAAAACAGAGAACGTTTTATAATTGAACAAGCTTACGAAGAAAAATGGATCTTCCATCTGAGGAACGAAAACGGTCAAATAATAGCAGTATCAACTTATTATTTTGATACAATTGTGGATGCTAGAAACTTTACTGAAGATTTAAAAAGCTTATCCCTAAAAACGCCTGTTGTTGACAATACTAAATAACCATGATATACCCAAGAAACAACAAAAAATACTTTTTTGAAATAGATAAAAATGAAGACAACTTTTTCTATTTCCAATTAAAAGACGAAGAAGGTAATATTTATTTAGAAAGAGGCGCATATACGTACAAAACTAATTGTAAACACGGGATAAAATCAGTAATAAGGAATTCTAAAAATAGAGAACGTTTTATAATTAAACAAGCTTCTAATAAAAAATGGACATGCAGTCTTACAGCCGGAAATGGTAGAGCAATAGCATTTACCCCATATTTTAAAACAAAATTTAAAATTGAAAAATTTGTTGAAGACTTACCAAGAAAAGTGCATTTAGCTAAATTTTCTGATAAAACTAAGAGAATTCCTCAGTGGACAATAAACAACTAAAATCTTTTTATTTATAAACATGTTCGCATGAGTAAAAGACTGAAATACAATCCCGAAGAAGAAATAACAGTAGTTATGAAAAAGGAAATGTCCATGAAAAATTATTTGTCATTGATGGAGAAATTGAGAAAAGATGGATTTAACGGATGGAATTGTCAGGGGTATCAAACAGGTTTTTATAGTGGGTATAAAGGATACCTTGAAGTTATATGTGTTAAACCTAAATTCCGATCAAGATATAACGAAAAATTAAGACCTGTTATAATCATGAAAAGAAGGAATTTAAGACAAGAAGAAAGCAACTAACATTATTATATTCTTACTCAATATTCCTTGTATCCTTTGAATAAATGAGCGCTAAATATTAATAAACTATATATCCTATTTAAAAGATAGAAGACTGATTTAAATAATATGAATTTAACAGAAACAAAAAAATGGAAGAAAAAGAAACAAATATTTACGAAATAAAAAAAGCACAAATAAAAGAGTCATTATGTTTAATATCTTATGAGTTATTATCCGACCCTATAAGAGGGAACATTATTAAACACAAAGGAGTTCATTATGTTCACATCGATTTAGAAGAAGCTTTTAAGCGCTTAAATGTTTTTTTAGCTCACATTGACGAGGCATATAAGGTATTTTCCACTAATAAAACAACAATAACTGAATTAGAAAACACTGAACAAACAGAAAAATATACTGTAGTAGGCTTTAGCATAACCGGTAAAGAGGAGAGCAGATCAGTAATATTGACAGGAGTAAAAGAGGTTGAATACGGATATATAAAGTTTGACACACCCAAAATAATGCTTGAAGGTGGAAACTATTTATATCTTGAAGAAATCTCCGAAAGAATAAATGATGCAATAAATGAAGTTATAGCTTATTTAGGAGGAAAAAAAGCGCCTGAGTCCGTTCAGTCGTCAATAGATTTCGATGAAATGGATCTTGATGTTTTTTAAATAATTTAGAATACTATGTCAACTTGTAATATAGAGTACGGAGGTCTTTTTCCGACACTTGAAAAACCAAAATTTAAATTACGTGATTATCAAGAAGAAGCCGTAAATGCAGGAATTAATTATTTTCATGGTCAAACTAATAAAAACGCGATAATAATTTTACCAACCGGATCGGGAAAATCAATTGTGATAGCTAATATAATAACAGCATTAAAAGATCAAACAATAATTTTACAGCCATCCAAAGAGATTTTAGAACAAAACTATTCAAAGTATTGCAGTTATGGTTATCAAGCGTCAATATATTCAGCCTCCGCAGGTCAAAAACTAGTAAGTAAAGTTACTTTTTGCACCATTGGTAGCATTATAAAAAAGACTCATCTTTTTAAAGAAGTAAAAAATATAATTATAGATGAGTGCCATTTAGTTAACCCAAATGAGGGAATGTATCAACAACTTATCAATACCTTATCTGAAGCAAAGGTACTTGGTTTAACTGCAACACCGTACAGATTACATAGTTCGCTATATGGTTCAGAATTGCGATTCATTACCAGAACAAGGCCACGAGTCTTTCATGAAGTACTTTACTATGTACAAAATAAAATCCTTTTTGATTCTGGGTACCTTACTAAACTGGAATACTTTTCACCTAATATCATAGACCGGTCAAAACTAGTTTTAAATAATAAAAATACTGATTTTACAGAAGAAAGCGTACGTAGGTTGTATAAAAGCATCAACATGCCTTCAATAATTGTGCACTATGCAATGAGACTCCTTAAAAAGAGAAAAAACCTGTTAATCTTTTGTTCATTAATAGAAGAGGCCAAAAGTGTAACAGAAAGAATTCCTGGTTCAGCATTATTAACAGGAGCAACCAAAAAAGAAGAAAGAGAAAGGATCTTGTCATTATTTAAAAAGGGAGAAATCACCTGCGTGGTTAACGTGGGAGTTTTAACAACCGGTTTTGATTATCCTGGATTAGAAGTTGTCCTTATAGCAAGAAGTACCCTTTCACTTGCGCTATATTATCAAATGATTGGCAGGGCTATGAGAATTGCCCCGAATAAAGATAACGCATGGATAGTTGATTTAGGGGGGAACATAGAATATTTTGGAAAAATCGAAACGATGAAAATTAACCAAACAGATAAAGGATATTATTATATCTCCAACAATGGCAGAAGTTTAACTAATGTAAAATTTCAAAGGTAATATAATCAATTAAAAGGAATAAATAAAAATCACTGCTTTGAGAAAGACATTAACAGATCAACAAGTAGAAATAATTATTCGCGAGTACTTGAATAAACCCGTAAAGAGGATAGCTGATGAAATAGGGAGTAACCATGGGACTATAATGCGTAAGTTAAAATCATTAGGGCTTGAAATACCTAAAGAAATCATTGAAAAAAGGAAACAGGCAGGGCTATTTAAAAAAGGATCAACCCCCTTTAATAAGGGTAAGAAAATGACAGAATACCTATCTGAAGAAACTATAAAAAATAACTTAAAAACAAGATTTAAAAAAGGACAAAAACCCAAACAAACAAAAAAAAGTTTTGAAGAAGTAATACGTAATGAAAAGGGCACCCAATATTATTATATAAAATCCCCCGTATACAATATGATGGTGCCTAAGCAGCGATGGTTATGGGAAAAAGAAACAAAAACCAAAATACCCAAAGGATATAATATAGTATTTAAAGACGGGAACGCCTTGAATTGTGTTATTGAAAATTTAGAATGTATAAGCAACAAGGAATTAATGGAGAGAAACACCATACACCAATATCCGGCGGAGATAAAAAGAACCCTACACTTAACTAAAAAAATTAAAGATAAAATAAAAAGAAAATGAACATATCCGAATTAAACAACAAATTATTTAAAGCCTTAGAAGGTATAGAAGAAGGTACATTAGAAATAGACAAAGCAAAAGCCATGGTTAACATAAGTACCGCAATAACTAATAATGCAAAATTAATCTTACAAGCCGCTAAAATGTCGGAAAATGTACAAATGGCAAACGATTTATTTAGCCCAAAACAAGGGATGTTAACCTTAAACCCTGACGATACGTATATGAAAAAAAACATTTTTGCAAAAAAGCTAGGATATAACAATGTCTCTGAAGCATTGGCAAACATGGGTAAAGATAATTTTGATGAAAAGTTTAAAGAACAAATGCAATCAAGGCAAACTGAAAACAACAACAAAAATTAAGACTATTTTAAAAGTTTTCATAATGGAAGAAAGAGACAGTATCATATTTTATAGAAGTTTTTTTGAATCAATAAAACTTCTACCTTCTGAAACACAAGCAGAGGTTTACAATGCAATATTTGAATACTCTTTAAACTTCAAAGAGGTTGAATTAAGTGAAACACCCAAAGTGATTTTTACTCTAATAAAACCGCAACTGGATGCTAATATTCGTAAGTATGAAAATGGCAAAAAAAAAGGAACTAGAAGCAAACCAGGAGCAAACCAGGAGCAAACCAGGAGCAAACCAGGAGCAAACCAGAAGCAAACCAGGAGCAAA
>NZ_WINW01000027.1:0-12404 GCF_009827885.1 Apibacter sp. B3546
ATAATGATTATAATCATGGACGTCAATTTCATTTGCCATCCGCTAGAAAAGGGTTTCAATCCCTTTGGCATTCCATATACGGAATTGAATCGTGGGATGAAAATCCGTGGGTATGGGTATATAGCTTTGAATGGATTGACAAACCCAAAGATTGGAAGTATTAAATCTAAAAATATAATTATTCATATAATTAATCTAAAAAATAACAGAGCCGGTAAAAAGAATACTAGCATAAAAAATGGAAAATAAAATAATACTAGATGCCTGTTGTGGCTCAAAAATGATGTGGTTTGACAAAAAAGATCCACGTGCTGTTTACATGGATATACGTAAAGCTGATTTTATTGCTTGTGATGGAAGACGTGCGCATATTGATCCCGATATCATAGGAGATTTTAGAAAAATGCCATTTGACGATAACTCATTTAAAATGGTAGTATTTGATCCTCCACATTTAAAAAAACTGGGTCAAAATTCCTTCACAGCCCAAAAATACGGCAAATTATTTCCTTCATGGGAAGACGATTTAAAATCAGGATTTGATGAATGTATGAGAGTCTTGCAAAATGAAGGCTTTTTAATTTTTAAATGGAATGAATATCAAATACCCCTTTCAAAAATAATTGAAATCTTTGGAGTTCACCCCCTTTTTGGACACAAGTCCGGCAAACAATCATTAACCCATTGGCTGTGCTTTATTAAGGATTAAATATCTCTAATTAAAAAAGTTAGTTTTTAAACTGTATAACTTAAAACTTATTTTTTATGGAAAAAGCTATAAATGAAATTTTAAAAAATATGGAATTTTACCAAAAAGAACTAGCAAAAAATGAAAAAGCTTTAAAGGTATTACAAGATATTTGTTTACATAAAAAAGAATATCAAGCAACTAATCCATCAGGAATAATTAAAAGCAAATGTACTAAATGCGGTAAAATATTTTACAATTAATAAATAATTTAAAAATAATCTTGGCACTTAGTTTTACTAAGTGCTTTTTTTTGCAATATACTTTATCTTATCCCCCGCACCCCCTATAAAAAAATGTATACGGTTGGACGACTCATTACTTTTAGTTCAACGGTTCAACAGTTTATTATATTAAATATAATTATATATTAAATATATAATTATTAGCTACTTACATTAATAAAATTGTGTGATATTTCTGTTGAACTTTGTTGAACCTTTTTTATTTCATTTAAAAAAGTTCAACAGGTTAAATTACATTTTTTATATTTAAATAATTGATTTTAAAAAGATTGGATGCCTGTTGAACTGTTGAACTTTTTTTATCAAAAAAAGTATATAGTATTTTAAAATATGAAATATTCTTACATGGTATGAAATTTTCTTATTTTTGTGTATTAAATTCTTTTATTATATGGTAACAATTGATATTCCTGTATCTTCTTATGTTAAAAAATTTATGACAACTTTATACGGAGATAATTATACCTTAAGTTTAACCGATACTCTAGGTAATGCGATCTCTGCATTATTGATGAAAAAAACTAATAATTTTAATAGTTTATACAAAAAAGAAAGGGAATGCGTATATACAATTCGTATTTCTTTTTCAAAGATGAAAAATGAGGGATGTATTATCAGTAAAAATAATATTCATCTGATAGGCCAATTTTGTGATAAATATTTTCGTGAAACCATTTTTTTAGCAATCCTTACTAATTCAAATAATGGAAAAGATAATGTAAAAGATACCATGCGTAAAGCTTTAGGTACTTATAATATAACTGAAGATGATATTGCATTGGATACTTTATATAGGGATTATTTAAGAAAAAGATCTTCACCGCCTTTTTCAAAATTGTATACTCAAAAAATAGCCGCAAAAAGCTAAAATATTCATTTATTTATGAAAGAAGATGATAATTTAATTAAAGAATTATATAAAAATTACGTCCCTAAACTACTAACATGCTGTAAATTAGCAACTTAAACACGTTAAAAGTGACATAAAAAATTTTTCCATTATTTGTTACCTTTATTTTATATCATTATGTTAAAAATATGTAATACTATTGATGATTTTTCAAATGAAATACGCGAAGCCTGGATTATACCTTTAGATGAAATAAATGTGTATTTAGAGGATGTCTTAAATGATATTTCATTTATGGAAAATATAAATAAAATTCCTGAAGATAAGATAGTAAAGATAAGGTTACTTTTTGATGATGTTGCGATTAACTGCGTTCAAAAGAAATCTAATTCCGGAATACTTTACACCCATTCGTATACAATAACTTTACTTCCAAATAAAAAGGAATATTTAACTAACCTTACCAGTTTACTCCATAAAAAAATTGTATTGCTGCTTTTTAGTCCACTTAATAATTTTCTTTTAGGTATACATTCCGGTCTTACATTAACATTTACGGAATCAACAGATTATTTAAGATTACTAATTTCCGGAGATTCATATTTTCCGGCACTTAGGCGTTAAATTGTCCTTTTTTGAAGTAATCTGTAATTTGATATTTGTATATCAATTATAGTCTTAGCTATCATACAATGAATAAAAGTATTATTACTTCACTTTTTACAGAACCGTGGTATCTGGATAAGCCTTTTCGAGTTATAGGGAATTTATATGCAGATTTTATTATGAAAAATAAGGAAAAAAATGAAGCCGAATATTTGGCTTCCATCAATTATTTCCCTTATTCGGAAAGCAATAAAAAAATAGCCATAATTCCTTTATCAGGTATCGTTAGAAAATATGGCTACGGATCCACTTCCGCAATATCCGATTTACTCGATGTGATGGAGCAGGACGATAGTATAGCCGGGGTGGTTTTTTTAACTGACAGCCCGGGGGGTATGGCTAGTGGTACAGGAATGTTGGCAGAAAAAATTTTTAATTTTAAAAAGCCTACCGCCAGTTATATCAAGGGGTTATCTTGCTCTGCAGCTTATTATATTAATGCTGCTACCGATAAAATTTTTGTAGATAAAAATGCCGATTGGGTCGGTTCTATAGGAACTCTTATATCTTTTGTTGATTGGGTACCTCTTTTTGAAAAATTCGGTGCTAAATATTATGAAATATACTCCTCCTTTTCTTCTGAAAAAAATAAATCTTTTCGTGATTTAGTTTCCGGTAATCCTGAAAAATTAAGAGAAGAAATAGACACTTACGCAAAAGATTTTATAACACACATGCAAACATTCCGTAAAAATATGGATGAGGACGTCTTTAAAGGGGGCACATGGAGGCCTAAAGAAGCCGTAAAAAAAAGACTTGCCGATGCTATAGGCAATTTACAGGATGCAATTGAATATATAGCTCAAAAATCAAAAATTAATTCAAATCAAAATAATATGGCAGAAAAAAAATATCCTAAAATAGCCTCTATTTTAGGTTTAGAGGTTTCGTTAAAATCCGGTTTTTTATTTGGTCAAAAAACCGTAAACTTATCAGAAAATCAGTTAGATTTAATTGAAAATGCTTTAAGTTCTAATTTAACCGATGAAACGGTTAATTCATTGTCAACCGATAAAAAAAATCTGGAACAAAAACTTTCGGATAATTTAAATCAGATTGAAAATATTAAAAAAGAAATTGCCACTTCTTTAAAAAATTGCAATTTAACCGGTACCGGTACTATTGTCGAAGATATTAAATTACTTTCTTCAAAAGTTATAGAGTATGGACGAAAGGATGGCGAAATTCCTACTTCAGTTTATTCATCAAAGGATAAAGAAGATGCGCCATTAGAAAATGATATTCTTACTAATAATTATAAATTTTTATATAACAAGTAATGCCCAGTATAAATTTAGACGGTTTAGCTAAAGCAATAGCTACCTATGCGAAAGTAGAAAAAAAATTAGTGTTAGCAGAATTTGCTAAGGCCTTGAAAGTTTCTGTTGACAAGTATTGCAAAATAGTAACTAAAGTTAATGGAGAGTATCATTTATATAATACTGTGATGAGCCATGTCGTACAGGGTTTTGAGCCTAAATGGCAAGAATTGGGTGAATGGTACGCAAGAGAATCTATTTTAAAAAGTTATCGTCAAAAAGTTAATTTTTCAATCGTTCCTGCTAACGTTTTAGGAACGGCTTTAGCAGAATTATACCAGGAAAATAAAGAGCCTACCGTTAAAGAAATAGTCAGGGTTATCATTAAGGATTTGCTTATTCAAATAACGGATGATTTGGAGCTTTTATCCATGCAAGGGAGTTACGATCCTGCTAATAAATCCGGTAAGTTTGGGTTTTCTTTAGAGGGTTGGAATCAAATCGTTAAAAATTTGCTTAAAAATACAAACAATCCGGCTTATAAAATTCCTTTGGATCCTTTAACCGAAGTTAATATTTACGATCAACTATTAAAATTTGAAAAGGGTATACCAAAAAAGATGAGAGCTAAGATAAAATACATTCACATGTCAACCAATAATGCCGATAATTACACCATCGAGTATGAGTCCAGAAAAGGACAAGTGGTTACCTACAAGGATTCGGACAAGACTAAGTCGCCATTAGGAAAACGAGCCATTATTGGATATGATAACATGGATGACGATATTATTTTTGCTACCATTGAAGGAAATATGGTTAAACTTATAGATTTAATAGAAAATCCGGCAACTATCAATGATGTTCAAAAAGAAGATTATAAAATTAAGCTTTTTTCAGATTTTGAGTTAGGTTATGGTTTCGCATTAAATGAGGCTGTATTGGTAGCTAATTTCACCGATAAAACTAAAGGATTAGGGAATGAAAAATTGATGGAATTGTACTATCCTCACGAATCAGGTATTAAAAAAAATAATGTTTAGTTATGGATAAAAAAAAGAATTGTTTTGATGATGTTGCCGTTGAAAACTTATTGTATTGTGCAAACGATGAAACAGACGCCGGGTTGTCAGAAAATAACATTTATTATATAACTGAAAAAGATGTTAAGACTCTGGAAATACCTTTGAAATCAGGAAACTATAAAGAGGCGGGCACTATTTCTAAAGAAATCGTTACCGAAACTGGTAAAGGTTTTGTACGGTTGGATTGTTTAATTGATGAAAACGAATTAACAACTGCTTTGGCAGGAAAAACGGGTAATAAGAAACAATCGACCTCTTTAGATATATTCATCCCCGGAATTAGAGCGGAAGTATTAGGTTTTATACGAAAATTTAAGAGTGACCGTTTAATTTTTATAGTTACAACCAGGGACGGAAGGAAATTTGTAATAGGTAATAAAATAAATTCTGCATATATGGAAGATGCTAAAGGATCTTCAGGTAAAGGACAAGATGATAACAACGGAGTTTCTGTTACATTAACCGCCAGAGCCCCGTTATTAGAATATACAGGTTCTATTCCTCTAAAGGTTGAAAAAAATGATTAAACAAAAAATTCAGGCAAATACAGGTATTTATTTTGAGCTTTTTAATACAAATTCTACCAATTTTATTTTGCCGGATAATACCACGATCAATTTTTCGTTAGGTATGCCTTATAATTCATTGGACATTTACAAAATGGGTAGTTTTCCTTACTTAGGCTTGAAAGAAGGAGCCGAAATACTCTTTAAAGATGAAAGTATAGAAAATATAATTAAGTATATTTCACAAGCAAAGCGTAAAGGTGATGTTCTTATTTTAAGTAAATCTTCAACTTCAGAGAAAGTTAAAAAAGCAGCGGATGAAAAGCTGAAATTTTTTATAACATAATTATTTATATTGTTAACAGAATAACCGCTAAACAGGCGGTTATTTTTATTTAATTAAATGTCCTTTGAGTCAAGATAACAAATTTTACAATTTTGTAAAATGGATAGTAAAAGTGCTATAAAGGAATGGTTTAAAAATGGTTGCGAATATAAAGCCGGAGTACAATTATATTCTCAAATACCGCACAATAAAAGATTATTAAAAATTTTTCAATCAAAAAATACCCCCTTTACTTGTCAAAAATTATCCTATGAGTTAACTAATTTTTTAAATGCTTCTAACTCATCTTCTACAGGTGTTACCGATAGTTTAAATAATGCTATGCCAAATAGAGTTGATATAAAAACTAATATTTCCATAAAAAAGCCTATTTCTTTTTATCCTGTAGAACTACATAATGTTTATAAAAAAAGAATTTCTTCTTATTATGATGCATGCACGTTAAAAATTCAATTGAACGAATTACAAGAGGAATTATATGAGGAGGCCTTAGATCTTCAATTAAAAATTTTTAAAACTTGGGAGATTAATGATAAATGCTTTAAAATTCTTGAGCATTATGAAAATTATAAACGCGTTTTACCCTTTGAAACTCAAAAACAATACGAAAATTTAAGTCCAATGTCTCTAGTTAATGAACGGCAACGGCTATATAGCAGGGTAACAAAAAGAAAAAAAACACTTTTAAATTTAGAAAGCAAATATTCAGTAATGCCTGAAGGTCCCTTAAAAAATAATTTGCTGACTAAAATTAATAATAAAAGGGAAGAATTGCAGGAATTAACCCTTCAAATTGAAAAGTTAAGCAATACAATTGAAACTAATGAACGCTAAAATTGAATCCTTAATACAGCCAATACTCGCATTAAATACGTGGGAAGAAAGATACCGGTATTTTATTGATTTAGGAAAAACCGGTCCTGATTTTCCGTCTAGTTTAAAAACTAATGAAAACGTTATTAAAGGTTGTCAGTCGGAAGCTTGGTTGTATATAGAAAGTGTTAATGGTACAGTATACATTTCCGGCTATTCGACTTCAATTTTTGTAAATGGCTTTATCCGTTTATTAATAAATATATATTCCGGTGAAAATAATATTGATATAAAAAATAATTCTTATCCGTTTTTAGCTTTAATTGGTATGCAGGAAATGGTTACACCTATGCGTGGGAATGGATTATTAGCTATTCACAATAAAATAAAAAGGTTTCACGAATGATTAGTTACTAATATATGATCGTTAAATTTAATAAAGACAGTACTCTTAATAAGTTAAAAGCTGCTTATTTGGATGATAAAGTGAAATTAACAGCTTTTGAAGAAAAATTATTAGAGCAGCTTAAATATATTTTTAGTTTGCGACTTAAGAATAAGTATACAAAGGGACAGGCTATTGATAAATTTATGACTGAATACGGCGTATCTCGAGCTACAGCCTACCGTTATTATTCTAAAAGCGTATACTTATTCGGGGAATTGGAGGATATTAATTTAAAAGCAGAAAAAATTTTTTTAGCAGAGCAATATTGGTTTTTGTATCAAATGCAGGTTCGTGATCGTGCATGGAATGATGCTAGAAAGGCCTTAGATTCTTATAAGGACCTTTTCGATTTTTCTAATAGTACATTGGATGCTGATATAGATAAATTGAAAGCTAGTAATTATCGACTTGTTATTCCTAAGGAATTTTTGGCCTATATGAAGGAAAGATCATCAAAAGGTGTAGTTAATATGAATATGACAGCCGAAGATATCGGGT
This sequence comes from Apibacter sp. B3546, assembly GCF_009827885.1. Classification (NCBI taxonomy): domain Bacteria; kingdom Pseudomonadati; phylum Bacteroidota; class Flavobacteriia; order Flavobacteriales; family Weeksellaceae; genus Apibacter; species Apibacter sp. B3546. The sequence continues at coordinate 7,465 of NZ_WINW01000027.1, forward strand.
ATGAAGAATTAGGAGAATAGTTTTACATCAAGATGTATGATTATAAATGAAAAAAAAATAGAACTCAACGTACCGCAAATGCAAGCAGTTGCGGAGGTTGAAATTTTTAGAAAAAAATATATTTATTTAGAATATGCCAGGGGTACCGGAAAGTCTTTCATTTTAGCTTTTTTTATTTTAAAAGCAGTAAAGGAGATGCCCCGAGCTACAGGGGTTTTGGTTGGATCTAGCTATGTTCAAATATTGTCACGAACTTTGCCCTCCACTAAAGAAGGCTTATCTAATTTCGGAGTTCATGAAAATATAGATTATGTAATCGGAAAGTCCGGTGTTTCTAAAGGTTTTGAATTACCTTTTCAAGCTCCCTCAAATTGGCGTAATGTGATTCACTTTCGTAACGGTCATATTATTATAATGGTTTCATTAGATATGACCGATGCCGGGCGGGGTATAAATTCTTATTATGTATTAGGAGATGAAGCAGCTTTATTGGATAAAGAAAAACTTTTTTATAATGTTCATACTACTAATAGATCTTATAAAACTGAATTTAAACACTCACCAATGTTGAATTCACAAATTTTCGTATCATCAACTCCGTTAACTCTTAAGGGAAAATGGTTTGTTGAAATGGAAAAGGAAGCTTTAAAAAATCCTAAAGAATTTGCATTTTTAAAAGCTAATGCTTACGCTAATTATAAAAATTTATCACCTCAATGGTTTAAGAAGATGTTGTCTAATTCTCCTTCTAAAATCCATTATGACGCTGAAATATTAAATATACGTCCTCCTGCGGTTCAGAACGGTTTTTATTCTAATCTTAATCCGGATATCCACTATTATGGTAATAAATATGATTTAATCTATTTAGAAGAAGTAGGTAATAATTACAGTAAGAAACATAATACCTCACGTCAAGATACAGATATAGTTAAAACCATTGGACTTCAGTTTAATTTAGATTTTGGAAAAAGAATTAATTCAATTTCTGTATCTCAATATCTTAGGTCCATAAATGAGGTTCGTTTTGTTAAGGAGTTCTTTAATAAAGACCCTCTTGATATGTTAGATTTATTGCCTGAAGTTGTACATTATTTTAATAAACATGAGGAAAAAACTGTTGAGCTCTATCACGATGTTTCAGGCTATGCAAAAGAAAAAGGAGCTAAAGAATCTTTAGCTGAAAAGGTAATGAAATATTTTCGCTCTCAGGGATGGCGTGTTATTAATAAAACCCCTAAAACCAATAATCCGGGACATATGGCGAAGTTTTTGGTTTTAAAAGAAATTTTGTCTGAGAGAAACAAAAATTTACCTAAAATACGTATTAATAAAGACAATTGTCCAAACCTTTGTATTTCTCTTGAAAATGCAGAAGCAAAAATAAAAGAGAATAGCGAATATGGTAAAGATAAATCTTCTGAATTATCTCTTACCATTCCTCAAGAACAAGCAACGCACCTTTCTGATACTTTAGATTATAATATTTATTGGCAATTTCATTTAGCCGTTAAGCATGGTTATAAAGATCCTTTCACTTTTCCTATTTCATAATTATTTACATAAAAACTAATTTTCTTCATTAAAAAATATTTTTTTAATGGTTTTTTATTAAACATTATTAACATTTAACAATGTTCTTATCTCATATTTCGATTTGTACAAATAGGGAAAGTGAACATGCAGCTAAGGAGCCGCCGTGCCTCGGCTTGAAAATTTGAGACAAAAAAGTCAAAATTAAAATATAATTTATTGACTTTAAGAAATATAAACTTTATTATTTGAGAAAAACTATAAAAAAATAGCCCTTTTTTTTGTCCTTTTACTCTCCTATTAATTAAAATAGATTTGTATGTATATGAAAAATACAATCTTTCTAACCGAAGCTTTAAAAATCATGCACTCTAAAAATTCAGATGGAACGCCCGTCCATTTTGATGTAGAAATAAGAGAGTTTTCACGTCAAAATAAAACGGGCGGTAAATACAAAATATATAATGACGCTAAACTATTATCTCAAAATAAGTCTTCAAAAAAAGGCATAATTAAAAGATATAATTATACCAATGAAAAAGATAAAAGAAAACAAAACCATTGGGAAAATCGAACCAGAAATTTAGAGCTGGCAAATGGAGAAATCAAAAGAATCAACATTTTGTTTATAATAAAATTTAACGGTAAAAATGTAATTTATTAATATGGTAAAAGAAATCGCTAAAGGTATTTATATATCTTCCCATTCAATATACAATATAGGGTCCTCTTCGGGTTATGATACAACCAATTTAAAAATTGATAACTCCAACTACCTTACTGAAGAAAAAGCGGTTGTTTGGGGAGGTGACAATAATTATCCACAAAAAGTGCTTAGAGACATACGGTTAACCGGAGTCTTAGGCGCTGCAATACAAGTGCGCACCACTGCTCATTTTGGGTCAGGGCTAACACTATATATAGAAAATGAAAAAGGGCAAAAAGAATTAAAATCGTACTCATCAGTACCGGGGCTTAAACAATTTGATAAAATAAATAATTTAAATCGCTTTTTCATTGATGTAGTACACGATTTAGAAATTTACTCTATTGCCTTTGTAGAGTACGTTTTAAGTCGCGATTTTACCAAAATAAATAGAATAAAAAGGCATGCCGTCCCTTTTTGTCGATTCGAAGAAATGTCCAAAAACGGGACGATTCAAAACGTATATCTAAATGCCGATTGGTCCAATTATAGAAAAGAATATACACATAAAATACCTGCTTTTAGCTTTTGGTCAACAGCCGAAGATATAAAAACCTATTGCAGACAAAGAAACATACATAAATTTATTATTCCCATACATTATACAATGGATAATGAAATATATTATCCTAAACCCTACTATCAATCAGTATTAAAAAACGGATGGGCATTAATTGCACAATCCGTACCGGCTGTAAATAAAGCAATACAAGAAAACCAATTACATTTTAAATTTTTAATATCAATATCAGAAGCCTATTTTACATCGGTTTATGAAGAATGGGGCACGCTTAAACCGGAAGAAAAAAAAGCGAAACATGAAGAGGTAATTGATCGTATCGATAACCACATGTCGGGTATGAAAGCCGGGGGGCGTTCATTTACAGCTCCGATGTATATGGATGATACAGGAAAACCTGTAAAATCTATTATGATAGAACCCATAGATGATAAATTAAAAGACGGAGCTTTTCTCCCAAATGCTACGGCCGCTAATTCTGAAATATTATTTGCCCTTCAAGTGGACCCCTCACTAATTGGTCAAGGAATCCCGGGCGGTAAAAGTTTAAGCGGTTCCGGCTCTGACAAGCGCGAGGCGTACACTATTCTTTGCGCTTCTCTGGTAACCAACCGGTCAACCTCTCTCCTGCCCTTTTATTTTCTTAGAGATTGGAACGATTGGGGCGATGATTTAGATGCAACCTTTCCAAATACCGCTTTGACAACCTTAGATAAAAATCCGTCTGGAGCTGAAATCATTATAAATTAAAATTTAAAATATGCCACTAATAAAAAATTTAGAAGAATTATTAAAATATGTAGTCGTTGACAACGGAATTGATTATAATGTTTTGTCAATATTTATGGCAAAGGCGGAACGAAAAATAAAAACTTTAATTGGTAAAGAACAATATAATGAATTTGTTTCCATGACGAAAGATGACCCCGTAAAAGAATTACTAACATCTGCGGTTGCTCAACTTTCACTGCTGTATGCCTTGCCCTCTTTAAAATTAAGAATAACAAATTCCGGTATTTTTACAACGGACACTTCCGAAACCCGTGTTCCTGAATGGTGGGAAATCCGAGATTTACATAACTCTTTAAAAAATAATTCTTTTTCAGATGTAGATGAAGCTTTAAAAGAAATGGAAACAGATCCGACCACTTATCCCAAATTTATATATTCGGAGAATTACACCCAAATTAAAAATTTAATAATCACTCATGCCGGAGCATTTCAAAAATATTTTAATATAGACGACAGTCGATTAACCTATTTAGCATTAGTTCCGTCCATTCGTGAGTGTATAGATGAATACTTGTTACCCTGGATGGGACAATGTATTTATGATATTCCGAATACATCAAAAGGTGATTATCTTCTTGAGCTTTTACAAAAAGCATTAGTGGCATTTACCGTGGCTAAGATAGCCCATACAGGATCATTTTCTTTAACTAATAATACTTTAGTGGTGAAATGGGAATTAATGCCGTGGGAAAAAGCCGAAAAAATCGCTGAAAACTTATTAGAAAACTTAAAAGATGATCGGTTTAAAATGGGTACAAAATATTTAAATCTAGCTAAAAAATATGTAGCAGATAATTTCGATGATTTTAAATGTCTTCAAGATCAAATAAATGAGCAAAAAACAATTTCAAAAATTTTTTTAAGAAAATCAGGGATATACCTGGGATAATGCTGTCCTTCTTTTTTTTTATATCGGCTTTTAATTTTGGTTAAAATATTTTTTCATGGGTAAACATATTTTTCAAACCAAAGAAGATAAACTTTTATATAATGGCACCCGAATATTAAAAGCATTAAAGGTATCGTACAATTCCAGTACCTATAATGTAACCCTTTTTAATGCTTTTGATACAAAAGATGTTCTTATACGGCAAGCTAAAGTACAAGACTTTGAAGTAAATGGTTTAACATTTAATTCTTTCAATGAATTATGCGAAGTATTAAACGAAATACTTTTTAAAAAAGGAGGAGGGAGGGTAAGTGAAAACAACGGAACTGCTACAAGCGGGACTTTGGAAGAATTAAGAGCAGGAGTATCCACAACCTCTGTTTTATGGTCTCCTTTAGTGCTTTCAACCTGGTTAAAAGAAACCATTAATCATCAAGAGGAAGATCCTCTAAAAATATATCAAGAAGAATTATTAAAAAAATAAAAAACTATGAGCTTAT
>NZ_WINW01000028.1:0-27856 GCF_009827885.1 Apibacter sp. B3546
CAAACCATAATATGCTGCATATCACCTATTTAACCTCCAAAAAAAATTTTTAATTTTTTTTAATTCTTTTTTTAACGCTCCTGATACTTGTTATTATATAGTCATTAACAAAGATTATTATAGACTATCTTTGTACTAACTAATAAATGTAAATAACTATATATATATTAAATATGGCTAAGGCTAAAACTACTTTTTTTTGTCAAAATTGCGGAACTCAATATTCTCAATGGCTAGGCCAATGCAAAGTATGCGGAGAATGGAACACTATTGTTGAAGAAGTTATTGAAAAAAGTTCTGCAAATTCTATTTCTTCCCTTAATTCCTCTTCTTCTAGAAATAAAATATATAAGATTCACGAAATTGAAACTACGGATGAATATCGTATTCTTTCTAATGACTCTGAACTGGATCATTTATTAGGTGGCGGTATCGTTCCCGGTAGTGTTATTTTGATTGGAGGCGAACCCGGCATCGGTAAATCTACTTTGTTATTGCAAATTTCTTTACAAATACCCAGAAAAGTATTATATGTTTCGGGAGAGGAAAGCAGTAATCAAATTAAAATGAGATCTGACCGTTTGGATATTTCTAATTCTGAATGCTATATTTTAACGGAAACTTCAACTCAAAAGATTTTAAAGAAAGCTCATGAGCTTCAACCGGAGTTGTTAGTGATTGATTCCATTCAAACTCTACATTCATCTTATATAGAATCTTCTCCGGGAAGTATATCTCAAATTAGAGAATGCGCTTCCGAATTAATTAAATATGCTAAGGAAACTTCTACTCCTGTATTTTTAATTGGACATATTACTAAGGAGGGTTCTATAGCCGGTCCTAAAATTTTGGAGCATATGGTAGATGTCGTTCTTCAGTTTGAAGGGGACAGAAATTATGTCTACCGACTTTTACGTGCAAATAAAAATAGGTATGGTTCTACTTCCGAACTTGGAATTTATGAAATGTTCTCTTCCGGGTTGAAACAGGTAAAAAATCCGTCTGAAATTTTAGTATCTAAAAAAGATGAAAGTTTATCGGGAAATGCTATTGCGGTTACTTTGGAAGGATTACGCCCTATGTTGGTTGAAATTCAAGCATTGGTATCAACGGCTGTTTATGGAACGCCTCAACGGGTGACAACGGGTTTTGACGTCAAACGATTAAATATGTTATTAGCTGTTTTGGAAAAGCGTGCGGGTTTTCATTTGGGAACTAAGGATGTGTTTTTAAATGTTACCGGAGGTATTCGTGTTGATGATCCTGCTATTGACTTAGCTGTTATTTGTGCTATTTTGTCTTCTAATGAGGATATTTCTTTACCGGATAATTGTTTATTCGCCGGTGAAATTGGTTTAAGTGGTGAAATCAGGCCTGTAAATCGTATTGAACAGCGAATTATTGAGGCTGAAAAATTAGGTTATGATGTCATTTTCATTTCTAAGTATAATAAAATTGATCGCAAGAAATATAATATTAGGGTTGAAATGGTTTCTAAGGTTGAGGATGTCTATAAGTTATTATTCTAATTAAATGTATGTAAATTTCACTTTCTTCGTAAGGTGTAATTTTTTGCGGTGAATATATTTTTATTATACTAAACTAATAAGTGATATTTGGCATTTCAATCTATTACAAATTGTATTTTTATTTTTTAAATTAACGAAAATTGTGGACAGTTTTGTGCTTACAAATAATGTCTAAATTTTTGCTAATTTATTGTTAAACGTAATGTTTACATTATACTTTTAGTTTTAATTTTTTTATATTTGTTCCACTACCTTCAGAATATTATACTATGAAAAATAACAAATCTAAATATTCCACTATAATTATTACTGATAAAAATTCACTGGAAACAAAAATTTTTTCTGTTAAGAATAAGCATATAAGAAATATTTTTCTGTACAAAAAGATTTTACTTTTATCAATTTTTACTATTTTTTGTTTAGTTGCGGGATTGGTTAGTTATATAAGTTATGTGTATTACCAAAAACAAGATTTACATGTTAAAATTGCCGACCTTGAAAGTAAGTTAGATACTAAAAAATTAAATGATATGATTATCAACCTTAACGAAGCTGAAAAGTCTTTATTAAAAATTGAGAGATATCTTAAAGATCGTCAAGTTAAAACGCTCCCTACTTCCGCTACTAATTTTAATGTTGATAATGTGGGGGGAGAGTATTATCCTGTTAATGATTCTAACTTAAATTTAATTGAAAATAAAAAAAAGAGAATTTCCGATATATATAAAAAGATTCAATTCATTCCTATCGGCTTACCTCATGTTGGAAGGATAACTTCTAATTTTGGTGTGAGAGGAAATCCGATGAAAAAAGGTAAAGGATCCGAGTTTCATCCGGGTTTGGATATAGCGGGAACTATTGGTGATCCTATTCATGCTACTGCGAATGGGGTTGTTACCTTTGCCAGTGTTAGAGGAGGATATGGAAATTGTGTAATGATAAAGCACCATTTCGGTTATGAAACATTATACGGTCACATGTCTAAAATATTGGTTAAAGAAGGACAGGTTGTCAATGCCGGAGATGTTATTGGTGAATTAGGAAGTACCGGCCGTTCTACCGGACCTCATGTTCATTATGAAATTATTTTAAATAAAGAAAAAGAAAATCCAAATAATTATTTGCATGTAAACTAAATATGAAATAAATTTAACTACTATAAAATAAACTAACTATGTTCAACAAAAAAAAAGGAGCTGCTCTTAATTTATCTACAGAAAACATTACTACTATTATTGCGGAAGATTGTAAAATTGAAGGAAATATAGAATGTAAGGAATTTATTAGAATTGATGGTCAAACATTAGGAAATGTCAACAGCACTTGTGGGCTTGTTGTTGGTCAGAAAGGAAGTGTTAAAGGAGATATTAGAACTAAAGAACTTATTGTATATGGCCAAATTGACGGTGATATTTTTGTTGATAATCTTAGTTTGAAAAACTCGGGGTCTATTATAGGAAATATGCAGGTAAAAAGTTTTCAAGTTGAAAATGGTGCCTTATATAAAGGCACCGTTAGTATGGATCAAAATAATTCTACTCCTATTAATAAAAAAGAAAATAATTCTCAGATTGTAGTATAAATTTTATTTCTGAAATTTATACAATATTTTAGGTGTTTAGGGTCTTGGATCTCCAATTTTATAAGCACTTCCTAAGGAAGAATTTTTAGATATGTATATGGTTAACCAACGATATAAAGTATTTAATCTATTACCTATGGAAACTAAAGAAATTAAGTGGATGGACGACCAAATAATCCATGCCGGTAATCCTTTTAAAAATAAGGTAGGATGAATCAGATCGGCTACGGCTTTATTTCTTCCGATAACTGCCATAGACCCTCTATCTTTATAACTGAATGGTACAGGTTGATATGTGTCTTGGGTAAGTTGTTTTTTTAAATTATTAGCCAAATTTTTTCCTTGTTGTATTGCTACTTGAGCTAATTGCGGATGTCCTGAAGGAAAATTAGGATCAGTAGTCATGATGCAGGTATCCCCTATTGCATATATATTAGAAAATCCTTGAACTTTATTATATGCGTCAACTTGCATACGTCTACCTCTTCCATATACTTCTTTGGGTATTCCTTCAAAAATTCTTGAAGTTACTCCCGCTGTCCAGATTATGGTTTTTGTTTCAATTTTATCTCCGTTAGAAAAATATATGGTATTTTCATCACAATCTTTTACTTGTGTATTTACCAGTATTTTAACTCCTAATTTGTCTAAGGCGTGATAAGCTTCTTTGTGTGATTTTTCGCTCATAGGCCCTAATAATACGGGGCTTCCTTCTACCAAATAGACTTGAATTTGGCCTTTTAAATCTTTATAGTCAACATTTTCAATGTAGTTGATAATTTCGCGAATAACTCCGGCTATTTCAACTCCGGCAGGTCCACCTCCGGTGATGATGATGGATAATAATCTTTTCTTTTCTACTAAATCAGTTTCTCTACTGGCGGCTTCTAACCTTTCTAAAAGAATATTTCTAAGTAACAGAGCATCATTTAAGGTTTTCATTGGAAAGGCATATTTTTCTAAATTTTCCATTCCGAAATAATTACTTTGCGTTCCCGTTGCTAAAATCAGAATATCATAATCTAATTCTCCATTAGATAAGACTACTTTGTTTTCATCGGATTTGATTTCAATTAATTCTCCTAATCTGAATTTAACATTTTTTTTATGTCTTATAAATCTACGGAAGGGATAGCTGATAGCTGCGGGATCTAAAATACTTGAACTTACTTGATATATTAATGGTGGAAAAAAATTATAGTTGTTTTTGTCGACTAAGGTAATTTCAAAATTAGGATCATTGGACAATCTGGTGATTATATTAATCCCAGCAAAACCTCCACCTATTAATACGATTTTTTTCATAATTTGCACTAAAAAATTAATTTAACATATTGATGCAAACACATTTATTTCTTAAGAACACAAAAATGTATAGCATACATTTTATCAAAGTTACTGTTTTTTTGTAAAGTTATATAAACTTTTAATAAAAATTTAATGCTATCTTTGAATTTATTTTCAAAAATCATGATTCAAATAGAAGATACAATAATTTCTTTAGATGTATTACAGAAACAATTTGTTTGTAATCTTAGTAAATGCAAAGGGATATGTTGTGTAGAAGGAGATTCGGGAGCTCCACTCGATGAAGAAGAATTACCGATTCTTGAAGACATATATGAGCAAGTATCGCCTTATCTTAGAGAGGAAGGAAGAAAGGCTATTGAATTGGAGGGTAAATATACAACCGACCTTGATGATGATTATGTTACTCCATTAATAGAGGGTAGAGAATGTGCTTATGTAATCTATGATGAAAATCAAGCTGCGAAATGCGCCATTGAAAAGGCTTACGAAGACGGTAAAATTGATTTTAAAAAACCTATTTCTTGTCATCTGTATCCGGTTCGTCTTCAAAAATTACGAAAATATGTTGCGGTAAATTATGATGAATGGTATATATGCAAGGATGCATGTACTTTAGGTAAAGAACTTAATGTTAAAGTTTTTGAATTTTTAAAAGAACCTTTAATTAGAAAATTCGGAGAAAATTGGTATAACCAGTTGATAGAAGCTGAGAAACTTTTAGAAATAAGTAAATAATTTAGCTTTATTTTTCCTGCAACGCATCTATGGTTTTTTGTATTTCTATGTCATTTGCCGTAATTGCATAATAGTAAGCAATTTTTCCTTGTTGATCTATTACCATATAGCGTGGAATCCAATTTAATTCAATATATTCTGTAAAAGGATTTTTCCAACCAGTTGAAAACCAATAATTATCACCCGTATTTAATTCATACTTAGTGATACCGTTTTTCCAAGAGTCGTAATTTTTGTCTAATGACAGATAGATAAAATCTACATTATTATTTTTTTGCTTAAGAGCCCGTGAATCGGACATTCCCACTATGCAATCTTTACACCAAGATGCCCATAATTTCAGGATCGTAACTTTTCCTTTGTGTTTATTTAGTACGGATTGCATCGTTGTTTCTTTATTATCCGTATCAACTACAAGTTGCTTTAAGGCTTCTTCAGAAAATTCAGTTTTGGAAATTAATGGAACTTGTTGACTATAATTTAATGTAGCTATTAAAGTAATATATAGTCCTGTTAAAATTTTTTTCATTATTATATTTTTTCAAATCTGAAATTTTCTCCTAAATATACTTGACGAACTATCGGATCATTTGCTAATTCTTCGGGATATCCTTCCTTTAATATATTTCCTTCGAACATAACATAAGTTCTATGAGTGATAGCCAGAGTTTGCTGAACGTTATGGTCTGTTATTAAAATTCCTATGTTTTTATTTACCAAAGAACGCACGACTTTTTGAATATCTTCAACGGCAATAGGGTCAACTCCTGCAAAGGGTTCATCCAGTAAAATAAATTTAGGATCGGTAGCCAGACATCGGGCAATTTCGCAACGACGTCTTTCTCCTCCCGACAATAAATCTCCTCGGTTCTTACGAACGTGTTCTAAACCAAATTCTTCTATTAAAGAATCGGCTTTTATTTTTCTTTCTTTCTTCGAAAGTTTAGTCATCTCCAACACTCCCACAATATTATCTTCTACGGATAATTTCCTGAATATGGAAGCTTCTTGAGCCAAATACCCGATTCCTTTTTGTGCTCTCTTATACATGGCATCTTTGGTTATGTTAATCTTATCCAAAAATACATTTCCTTGAGTAGGTTTGATTAAGCCTACTATCATATAAAAAGAAGTGGTTTTTCCGGCTCCATTAGGCCCTAACAATCCTACTATTTCTCCTTGTTTTACATTTAATGAAACATCTTTAACTACTCGTTTGTTTCCGTATGTTTTTATTAAATGTTCTCCTCGTAATATCATAATATCAAAAGTAATTAAATTACTACGTTTTTTTCTATTACTCAATAAAATTTTTACAAATTATTTTTTTAAAGTTATTCTAAAAGTAGACCCTTTATTAATTTCGGTATTTTGAACGAAAATTTTACCGTAGTGATAATCTTCAATAATTCGTCTGGCCAGAGATAAGCCTAGCCCCCATCCTCTTTTTTTAGTTGTAAATCCGGGTTTGAATATTTTTTTCACATTTTTTGATTCAATGCCTGATCCTTCATCGGAAATATCTATAAAAATATTTTTTTTGTTATCGTGGATTTGCAATTTGATTTTTCCTTCTCCTTTCATGGCATCTGCCGAATTTTTAATGAGATTTTCAATAACCCAACTATATAAGATGTTATTTAAAGAAACATATACAGGATACTCCGGTGCTTGAAATTCAAACCCGATTTGTTTGGACATTCTTCTTTTCAAATACATAAATGCTTGTTCCGATATTTCCACAATATCTTCTTTTTTTAGTGAAGGAGTTGATCCTATTTTAGAAAATCTGTCGGTAATATTTTGCAGTCTGTGTACATCTTTTTCAATATTTATTATCGGTTTCTGATCAATTTCTTCTGTTTTTAATATTTCCAGCCATCCCATGATGGATGAAAGCGGCGTACCGATTTGATGTGCGGTTTCCTTAGCCATTCCTGCCCATAGTAAACTTTGCTCTGTTTTTTTTACGGTTTTAAAATACCAATAGGTAAACCAGACAAACAATGTTACTAATATAATTAGCACAAAGGGATAATAACCTAATTGTGTCAGCAGAACCGAATTTTTATAATATACGTATTGATTTCCAAAAGGAAGTTTAATAAGAATGGGATAGTAGGATTCTGCCATTTCGTGCAATTCTTCCTTTAATTTTAAAGAATCTGAAATAATTTTTTTACTTACATTTTTAGAATCAATGTAATTTCCTTTTTCATCTACTAAAATTACGGGTATGGAAGTGTTTTGCTCAATAAGCTGCACTAAAAAAAATTGTGTTTTTGGAGGAATATCTGTTTCCGTGTTTAATAATTCCAACGTTTTGGCATAATTTGAAATTTTTACGGATTCTTCTTCTTTTAATTCTTCAACTTTGCTGTTAGAAAAGATTATTATAAATAGAGCTACTATAAGCGCCAATATATACCCAAACCAATTCCGTAATCTAACATTTTTAAAAAAGCTCATTTTCCGAATTTTATGAATTCATATATCAACGTATTTATGCAAACAAAAATTATTTGATTAAAACGGATAGTCGATAGCAAAATTAACTTGAGGTTTCAACAGATTGATATATTTAAAATACCATCGGTCATTTTCATCTCTTCTTGGATCATGAAATCGATAAGCAAAATCAAAGCGAATGATAAAGTTACTTATATCCCAACGGATCCCCCATCCTCCTCCAATTCCCAGTTCTTTATAGAAGGTATTAAATTCAAATTTATTCAGGGAATTATTATTAATCCCCCAAACATTTCCTGCATCTACAAATAAAGCTCCTTCAAACCCTTTACTTGGTAAAGGAAACCTGTATTCTACCTGAGTCAACAATTTAAAATTATCGATTGCTATTAGTTCATAGCCGTCTTTTCCTCCTAATTTTGATGATCCCGGACCAAAACCAAAGGATTTCCAAGCTCGAACATCACTCGGTCCACCCACAGAGTAGCTTCGGTCAAAAGGCATACTAAAGGAATTTCCATAAGGTATTCCTATTCCGGTAAAAAGTCTTGCATTAAACGATTTTTTTCCGGAAAAAATCCAAAATTTCCTTAGATCTAAATCGAATTTCACATATTGTGAATAGGGAACTCCAAATATTTGTTTTATAGTTTTATTATTGGAAGTTGTAAAATCTTTGAGTGTTTTGTTAAATAAAGATTCCAGATTACCGGCTAATTCCACTTGTGCTTTTAAATAAAATGGATGTTTACCCGGAAAATATCCTAATCGTTGATCGTAGGTAAAATCATATTTAAAAGAGGAGATTAATACATTCTGTGTGAAACGATAACGACGAAATTCCATTAAGTCGTAATCGTTAGCTAAACTTAAATGCGTAGTTCTTAAATAATCTTGAAAGTCTATATTATTTTGAATTTGAAACAGCAAATCATTATCGTTATGGTTTTTGTCGTATTCCTCTTTGGCGGAAGGATATTGTTGAAAATATAAATCGTAAACACTATTTCTTACTTTACTGTCTTGTGTATATATGTTGAAATAATTATTAGGATTTAAAAACTGTGTATATTGTAGATTCCATAATGTAATTTGGTGAACGGTAGTTCGAGTGGGATTGAAATTATAAAGTAATCCGGCATTATAACTTCTTTTATCCAAACCTATGTTATATTGTGCATTATATCCTAAAGAAATTGCCGATGAAGGCCCCCAGGCTTTAGGAATTAATCTTTTAGCGTTGAAAGGCAAAATAAGCTTAGGAAAGGATAAACTGGCCTGCGATGATAGTTCCGATGCATTAAAAATTTTACTGTTATTTTTTTTGGTTTTAATATTTCCTAAGGATCCTCCAAAACTGACACTTAAATTTTCTGCTCCTCCGAAAAGATTTTTTACCGTAAAAGTAAGGTTGGGAGTTATTCCGAAATTGACAACACCTGAATTAAACGCTTCAAATCCTAATTCATAAGAATATTTATCCATGGGAGAAAGAATGATATTGGATATTAAGGTAGAATCTGAGTCTTTTTCAGGAACTGTATTAAACCCGAGGATGTTAAAATTATTTACTTTATATATATTTCGTCGAGTACGAGTCTCAGAGCTTAAATTATATGAATGCCCTTTTTCAATGGCTAACATATCTGCCAATACTCTGTTTTTATATTTATTTCCTAAATGGTTAACAATGAAAGCAATGGTATCGTTAACCATCATTTTTGTTTTCCTACCGTCAACCCTTCTTACTATTTTTTTTGTAGTTACATAGAAACTTGAGTCTATAGTATTTTTACTTGTATCTCTATTTTCGTTATCTAATAGTGAAATGTTTATTTTATTGTATTTAAATCTTTTGAATTTATGCACTAAAGTATCTTTCTTAAGAGTATCCGATCTAGTGGAATCGGTAACAGCTGCGGTAGTGGTAGAACTTCCTATTTGGCTTTTCTTGATTGATAATCTGACCGAAACATCATATACATTATTAGCCGTATCAACATAGTAAATAACTTCATCTTTAAGATCATTAAAACGATAATATCCCATATTTTTAAAACGGTTTTCCAAACGGGATATCTCATTCTCAATTACATAAGCATCTAATCGATCTCCTTTTTTAACATAGGAACCTCTACTGAATAGGTTGTATATAAATTCGTCTTTTGAAAGTTCATAAGTTTGAGACTTTTTTTTCTTCGCCTGTCTTGTTCGTTTTAAATAATGAGCATATAAATCATCTTTTATTTCATCGGCAATATCATAGGTGATCGTATCCATAATCATAGGACGTCCTAATTTTATGGAATATTGCACATGAGCTTTTTTACCGGAAGTAATTACACTGTCTCTTACAATGGACTTACGCCAACCTCTGTTTTTAAAATATTGTTGTATGTTTTTTGAAGAAGTTTTAGATAGTAAGGTATCAACTAATACAGGGGCTTCTCCATTATTATAAAAAAAGCGATCAAACCATCTGGATTTGCCAACATAATTTTTTAAGTTATATTTTACATATAGAGAATCCAGTAATTTTTGATTTCTTTGTTTTTGACTAACGGAATAGTATTCTGCGTAGACGGAATCGAATGTAGGATTTGAGAAATCATACAGCCACAACCCTAATGGAATTATGAATAGTATTTTTTTATTAGATTTTTGCTTTACATAACTGTCCAATTCATCCTCAAATGGTTTCTTGTATTCGTTGATAATTTCTTTGCCTTTTTTATTCAAAAAGGGATTACCGTATGCATCCAAATAAGGTTTTCCTTTTTTATCTACATATTTATATTTATTATCAATAAATAAATGTCCATTTTTAGGTACTTTATTTGTTCTACATGAAAAAATGAGAAACAGTTGAACAAAAATCAATATTTTTACTATAATATTGTATCCTAATTTCATTTTATGTTGTCTGCAAGTAAAATTAAACTTATTCAGTCGCT
Organism: Apibacter sp. B3546; assembly: GCF_009827885.1. Classification (NCBI taxonomy): domain Bacteria; kingdom Pseudomonadati; phylum Bacteroidota; class Flavobacteriia; order Flavobacteriales; family Weeksellaceae; genus Apibacter; species Apibacter sp. B3546. Next base: position 10,581 of record NZ_WINW01000028.1, read on the forward strand.
TTCAAAAAAAAAGTATAGACAAAAATATAACTTATTTGTTGTTGAGGGTATAAAAAGCATTAAAGAATTCTGCTTTTCGCAGTTTTCTGTAAAAAACATTTACAGTACGGTTCCCATTTCTTTTTTAGATGAAAATCAATATCAGATGATCAGTTCCGAAGAATTAAAAAAGATTAGTTTTCTAACTACCCCTCACGATGCATTAGCAGTATTAGAAATACCTCAAAACTCAAATAATTCATATAGTGGAATACAATTAGTATTGGATGAAATACAAGATCCGGGAAATCTGGGAACGATTATACGTCTTGCAGACTGGTATGGAATTAAACAGATTTTGTGCAGTAAAGGAACTACTGATGCCTATAATCCCAAAGCAGTTCAATCTGCAATGGGATCGTTAAGCAGAGTTAACGTTGTATACACAGACATCGCTGAAATATTGACTAATTCCAACATACCGATTATGGGAACAGATATGAAAGGTGAAAATTTATATACTACGGATTTACCCGAAAATTTTTATGTGGTTATGGGTAATGAAGGAAATGGCGTTTCAGATGAAATAAAATCTCTGTGTACACATACTCTAACAATCCCCAGATTCGGCTTAGAACAAAAAACAGAAAGTTTAAATGTCGCCATGTCTACCGGAATAATTTTAAGTGAATTTTACTCGAGAGCTGCAAAATTAAAAGGAAATAAAAAATGAAATGGAATTCGTATATATCTAAAAAATATCGTAACAATACGGACATATTAAATGAAATAATCGAAAATTTTGATTCTTTAGGTGAGATTATATTTCAAGAACGGAACACTTTACGTAAAATACCTCATCCTGTGCTGGGAAACGTAGCGGTAAAATCTTTTAAAAAGCCTCATCTTCTCAATCAACTTGTTTATGCTAATTTTAGAAAATCTAAAGCCCATCGTTCTTATTTTCATGCTGAAATTTTAACTTCTAAGGGTATAAATACACCGGAACCGATTGGTTTTTTTGAAGAGATTCATAATTTTAAAATCAAAAGATCTTTTTATTTTTCAAAGTATTCTGAGTATGATTTTACTTTTAGGGAACTCATTGAAAAAAGAAATAGTTTTGATGATTGGGAATTAATACTGAAAGAATTTGTTTCATTTGTTTTTTCTATTCATGAAAATCATATCTTATTTAAAGACCTTTCACCGGGAAATGTACTCATAAAAAATGATCAAGAAAAAAACGTATATTTATTTTCTTTAATCGATTTAAATCGGATGAGTTTTCAATCTTTATCTTTAGATCAAAGGCTTCAAAATTTTATTAGATTATCCTTAACGGATGAAATGATCCCTATCATTGCAAAAGAATATGCCAAATATAGCCATGAAAATGTTAATTTTATCATGGAACAATTGCATAAAAAAAATAATAAATTCATTGAAAAAAAGGAAAGAAAGAAAAAGATAAAGAAACTGTTGGGTAAAAATGTTTAGCATCTTTTAGTCCCGTTTTTATTTAAATTAACTTTACTATTAAAAATTTCAAAGATTTAATTTTAAAACTTTTTCATATTTACAAGTAAAAAAAGATATATTAATGAAAATATATACGAAAAGAGGTGACGACGGAACTACGGGTTTATATGGAGGAAAACGTGTATCTAAGAATTCCATTCGCGTTCAATCCTATGGCGAAATAGATGAATTAAATTCTTATATCGGTTTGCTAAGAAGCTATGGTTCTCTTAAAAATATTGATGAACAATTAAAAATTATACAAAATTTACTATTTACTATCGGTGCTGAATTAGCTACTCCTTCAGATAAAATGTATTCTCCAAATGGAAAACCTAAAATATCTTGCTTACTTTCTGAAGAAAAAATAATTTTATTGGAGCAATGGATTGATGAAATAAGCGAAACCCTCCCTCCTTTAAAGCAATTTATTCTTCCGGCAGGAAATGTATCTTCTTCTACTGCACATGTTGCAAGAACCGTATGCAGAAGATCAGAAAGAACTATAGTTACCTTAGGTGAAATTGAAGATATAAGACCCATTATTCAAAAATTTATAAATCGTTTATCTGATTATTTGTTTGTTCTTGCACGATATTTTGCACATTTAGCAAATGAAATTGAAGAACCTTGGAATCCCAATGAATAAAGCATTACTTTTTTTAAACGGAAAAAAACCTACAATTTTACCTGAAAATTTAGATTCATATTCCATTATTACGTGTACAGACGGGGCGTACAGCAGATATGTAAAAAATTTACCTTTTACAATTAATTATATTTCAGGAGATCTGGATAGTGTACAAGTATCGACTATCCCGTCGTCTATTCCAATTATTGAAACTCCGGATCAAAACAAAACTGATTTTCATAAGGCTTTAGAATTATTGCTGGATAAAGGTATACATGATGTGGATGTTTACGGTGGCAGCGGAAGAGAAAGCGATCATTTCATTGGAAACTTATCTACAGCACTTTTTTTTAAAAATAAACTCCGCATTACATTTTATGATGATTATTCAAAATTCTTTTTCTCGGGTAAATCAACTAAAATTAATGACGCAAAAGGTAAAACCATTTCCTTAATCCCTTTTTTTGAGGCTAAAAATATTTTTACGAAAGGTTTACAATATCCCTTATCTAATGAAACTCTTATATTTCCGCAACGATTGGGTACGCGTAATGTGGCTGTAGAAAAAGAAGTTGTTATAACCTACGGTGAGGGAGAACTATTGATCTATATCAGCCGCTAAACTTTTTTGCTAAAAAAATTAGTTAAGTCATGAGGTTTTAACGATATAAGTGCTTGAAATAACATCTAATAGCTAAATAATTCACGATTAACTAGTTAACTGTTATAATCATTATTAATAATTCTTTAAAAAGTTTATCTTTAATTTAAATAATAGGGATATCTTATTTAAAAAGGTTTTCCTCCCGACATTTGTTTTGCCATTGCTTGCATCATCATCCTTCCTTGCGGAGTTTGCATCATCTTCATCATTTTGCTCATCTGTTCAAATTGTTTTAACAGTTGATTGATATCCTGTATGGATCTACCGCTTCCTTTAGCTATTCTATTCTTTCGAGATGTAGTTATAATAGCCGGATTTCTTCTTTCTTCAGGAGTCATGGAATAAATTAAAGCTTCAATATGCTTGAAAGCATCATCATCGATATTAATATCTTTTAATGCTTTACCTGCACCCGGTATCATTCCAAGCAAATCTTTCATATTTCCCATTCTCTTAATCTGCTTAATTTGATTAAGGAAATCGTCAAATCCGAATTGATTTTTCGCTATCTTTTTCTGTAATTTACGTGCTTCTTCTTCGTCAAATTGTTCTTGGGCTCTTTCTACTAATGATACCACATCTCCCATCCCTAAGATACGATCAGCCATACGCGAAGGATAGAAAATATCCAGCGCTTCCATTTTTTCTCCGGTGGAAATAAATTTAATTGGCTTTTCAACCACAGTACGTATAGTTAAAGCAGCACCTCCTCGGGTATCACCGTCTAATTTGGTTAATACTACTCCATCATAATTCAATACATCATTAAAAGCTTTGGCTGTATTTACCGCATCTTGTCCGGTCATGGAATCCACTACAAACAAAGTTTCATTTGGACTGACTTTTTGATGAACGTTTCTGATTTCATTCATCATACTTTCATCAATCGCCAAACGTCCTGCAGTATCAATTATAACAACATTAAATTTATTTTGTTTAGCATATTCTATGGCATGACCGGAAATATCAACCGGATTTTTACTTTCCGGTTCTGTGTATACTTCTACTCCAATTTGATCTCCTAAAACTTTTAATTGATCAATTGCAGCCGGACGATATACGTCGCAGGCAACTAACAGAACTTTTTTTTGTTTTTTAGTTTTAAGATAATTAGCTAATTTTCCCGAAAAGGTAGTTTTACCGGAACCTTGTAAACCCGCAATTAAGATAACGGTAGGATTCCCCGACAAATTTACTCCAACATTCTCACCTCCCATTAGATCGGCCAACTCATCATGTACAATCTTCACCATTAACTGACCCGGCGTAACGGAAGTAAGCACATTTTGACCTAAGGCTTTCTCCTGAATCCTTTTAGTCAAATCTTTGGCTACTTTATAACTAACGTCTGCATCCACTAAAGCTCTTCTAATTTCTTTAACGGTTTCAGCAACATTAATCTCCGTGATCTTTCCTCTCCCGCTGATGTTATGTAATGCCTTATCTAATTTATCTTGTAAATTCTGAAACATATTCGGTACTTATATACTATTATACTATTTATACTAACTGCAAAAATAGTAAAGTTTTACTTAATTTAAAAATATGTATTTCAGTAATTAGAAAGCGCCTTTCTTTGCTAAAAAAGTTTAAAAATGTATATTTGCTTTTATATTAAATTAAATAAAAAAGACATCGTGTTTATATACATGATTAAAAAATTTTCAAATTTTAGCTAACATGAATAAAATTTTAATTACAGGGCATCAAAATCCTGATACGGATACCATTACCTCTGCTATTTCATTTTCTTACTTACAAAATGCCTTAGGTAAAAATACAGAGGCAGTCGCTTTAGGTACTCCTAATGAAGAAACCCAATTTGCCCTGAATTATTTTAAGATGCAAGCGCCTAGAGTCATTTCTAGAGCTTCCGATGAAACGAAAGAAATTATTTTGGTAGATCACAATGAATTCCAACAATCGGTTGCAGATATTGAAGAATTGACTATTTTAGCTGTAATAGATCACCATCGTATCGCTAATTTTCATACTTCCGTTCCTCTCTATTATCGCGCTGAACCTGTGGGATGTACTCAAACTATTATTTCAAAAATTTATAAAGAAAATTCCATTGAAATCCCCGCTGCTATCGCAGGTCTTATGGTATCAGGGATTATTTCCGATACGTTATTATTTAAATCTCCTACTTGCACACAAGAAGATGTACATGCAGCTCATGAATTAGCAAAAATTGCAGGTATTGAGGTTGAAAAATATGGGCTTGATCTTCTTAAAGCAGGAACCAATCTTTCCAACAAATCTGCCGAAGAATTACTATCTCTGGATGCCAAATCTTTCGAAGTAAACGGAAAAAAGGTACGGGTTGCTCAAGTTAACACAATTGATTATGATGATGTATTTTACAATAAATCCAATATAGAGGCTGCTATAACCGACCAAATTAATAAAGAAGGTTATGATCTTTTTTTACTTGTAGTGACTAATGTGTTGGATAGTGATTCAAAAATTTTAGCTATGGGTAATGCTGCTCAAGCTTCAGAAAAGGCTTTTGGAATACGACTTGAAAACGGCGAAGCTTTCCTTAAAGGGGTGGTTTCCCGTAAAAAACAAATTATTCCACAAATAACTGAAGCATTATCCTAGATTCATCCATATTCTTAATTTTTTTAGAAGCCAAGCACTTTATTTAAAAGTGCTTGGTTTTTTCATTTAACAGTTAACACTAAAGGTTGTTAACTTATTTCAAAAAAAATATTTTACACTAATTTTTTCATACTTGACACTATTCCGTAGTGTAATGCTTCATGAGTATTGTTAAAATTTATCGCATCTTCAACGGAAGAAATCACAATGCCCATTTTTGTTTCAAATTCAGTATAAGATTCAAATCTTTTTTCATTAAAATCTTCTTCCAGTTGTTCAGCGGTGATAATGAGCTTACTTTTTAAGTAGTCAATTTCATCTTCTGTAATTACAAATCTGGGAAAAGTACCATTTTGATAGTTTTCAATCCAGTCATTGGTTATCAGCGGATTTAAACCTGACATTTTATAATGAAGAATTTGTTGAGAAACCAACGTATGGGCAACATTCCAAAAAATATTATTTTTAAATCCTTCAGGAATTTTCTGTAATTGCTCTATACTTAAATCGTCAATCTCTTGTACTAAGGATTTACGGTATATTTTAAAAATTTCAAATTGTTTTTTCACCTCAAAAAGAATTTTAACAAAAGTATTAAAGTTATTTAACTAAACCAATGGCCCTAATCGTATCGGAATCTAAATTAGAAAAATCATTTATTATTTGATCCGCAGTAGACAAATCTTGATCACCGGAGGCATCACTTTTATAACCTATACAAAATATACCGGCCCTATTGGCGGCAATAACGCCATTAGTCGAATCTTCAATGACAATACAGTTTTCTTTTGGTTGTCCTGATAATTTTACAGCTTCTAAAAATATAGCAGGATCGGGTTTTGATTTTGGAAAATCTTCTCCACTCACAATATGTTTAAAATAAGGAAACAATCCAAAACGATCAAAAATTTTAGTTAAGGTTACACGAGCCGAAGAAGTAGCCAAAAGTAATTGAAAATTATCTTTATATAAGCTTTCGATAAGATTTCTTACCCCCGGCAATAAATCTAGATCTTCATCTTCTTGAAAAATTTTATTAAAAATATTTCTTTTTTGTTGAACCAATTCCTCAACCTCTTGTTTCAAACCATATTTTTGTTTCAAATTTTGATATAAATTACGAGTAGATAATCCTCTGAATGTATCATATTCTTCCTGAGATATATCCAATCCTATAGAATGAAAATGCTTTTTAAATGACAATTCATGAATAGGCTCAGTATCTACTATTACCCCATCCATATCAAAGATAACTGTGTTTATCATAAGTTTATTTTATCTACGATTGCAGTGTAGGTTTTAATCCTGATATTTTTTAATTATTCTCAATAAAATTTGATTTATTTAAAAAATTGTGAATTTAAAGGCTCAAATTTAAGAAATATTGTGTCTACTATGCAGCTGTTACTAACATTCTAAATTTGGGATGAACCTCTACTTTATATAAATTAATTGTAAAATTTTACATTATTTCTGAAATTTCATTTTTTTTGAAATTTTAAACTCATTAAATTAATACAAATATCCTGTATAATTATCTAAATTTGATATTTAAATTTATATATATGAAAGCGTGTATTATCGTTATTGGAGATGAAATTCTTTCCGGAAGAACTCCGGATACCAATTCTAATTTCATTGCTAAAAAACTAGATCTTACAGGGGTTTCGGTCACAGAAATTTCGACAATTTCCGACAACCCCGATTCTATAATGACTAAATTAAACGAAGCCTTCGCATCTGATACTAATTTTATAATAACAACCGGGGGACTGGGACCTACTAAAGATGATAAAACCAAACAAACTTTAGCAGAATTCTTATCTGATCAATTAGTAGTTAATCAACCTGCTTTGGATTACATCACTCAGTTGTACTGTACAAATGGTCGAACGATGAATGATTTAACCCGCAAACAAGCTCTTGTACCTTCACATTCGGAAGTTATAATTAATAGATATGGTACAGCTCCTATCTTGTGGACAAAAAAATCAAATAAGATTTTAATCAACCTTCCGGGTGTTCCCTATGAGACCCAAGCTATGTTTGAAGAATTTATTATTCCGAAAATAAAAAAAGAATTTAACCTTCCCTTTATTGTAAGGCGTTCTGTTATTGTTGTAGATTATCTTGAAAGCGAGTTAGCCACAACGTTAACGGATTGGGAAAACAATCTTCCTGATTTTGTGTCTTTGTCTTACTTGCCTTCGGGGGCTAGGATTGAACTTAGATTGAGTGCAAAGGGAACTGATAAAAAACTACTTGAAGAAACAATTTCTAAAGAAATAAAAAAACTATCTCAAATTTTACATGAGAAATTACTCTCAACTACTACTACCAATATAATTGAAATCATTGCCGATTTTTTTTCAAAAAATAAGCTCACTTTATCCGTCGCTGAAAGTATTACCGGTGGAAGCATATCTCATAAAATCACTTCCTTAGCGGGAAGTTCTGTTTATTATAAAGGAGGAATTACGGCTTACAGCTCTTTAATTAAGGAGAGCGTTTTAAAAATACCCGAACCTTTTATTCATACTCATAAAGTGGTTAGTGAAGAAGTAGCTAAAGAAATGGCAATTCAGTGTGCAAAGTTATTTAATTCAGATGTTGCAATATCTACTACAGGCGTTGCCGGTCCAAGTTCTGATGAATTTAACGATCCGGTAGGTTTAGCTTACATAGGTTTATATGTTCATGGTAACACCTTTGTAAAAAAATATTATTATCCTCACGTAACGAGAGATGAAATGATTACTCGAATAACTAACAAAGCATTGGAATTTATTTATTTTGAAATGATTGAAAACAAATAAAAGTTGACCTCCGCATTTGGTATAATTTTAGATTTTAGGTAGAGATAACAAATCATCAGATTATGAAAAAAAGAAAATTAGGTCCGACTGATCTTGAGGTATATCCATTTGCTTTTGGGGGCAATGTATTTGGTTGGACTGCCAATGAAAACACTTCTTTTGAATTATTAGATCAATATACCGAATTAGGATTTAACTTTATTGATACTGCAGATGTATATTCTGCATGGGTTCCCGGCAATAAAGGCGGAGAATCAGAAACCATCATTGGAAAATGGATGCATCAAAAAGGAACTAGAGATAAACTTGTTATTGCAACTAAAGTAGGGGCAGAAATTGACAGTACACATAAAGGGTTGAAAAAATCATATATTCTTTCAGAAGTTGAAGAATCACTAAAACGTCTTCAAACCGATTATATAGATTTATATTTTACTCATTTTGATGATCCCGACACTCCCATAGAAGAAGTATTGGACGCCTATCAGCAATTAATAAAAGAGGGTAAAATACGTTACATAGGGGTTTCCAATATGTCTCCTGAGAGAATTGTAAAATCATTGGAAATAAGTAAATCTAATAATCTACCTTCTTATTCCGTCTTACAGCCTGAATATAATCTGTATGATCGACAACCGTATGAAAAGGATTACGAGCCGATTGCCGAAAAATACCAATTAGGTGTCATGACTTACTATTCTTTGGCAAGTGGTTTTCTAACCGGTAAATATCATTCGGAAGCGGATTTAAATAAAAGTAAAAGAGGCGACAGCTTAAAGAAATATTTAAACGATAGAGGCTTACGAATTATAAAAACTTTAGAGGATGTTGCCGCACGAAATACAGCTACCCCGGCTCAGGTTGCAATCGCCTGGATCATCCAAAGACCGAGTATTACTACTCCTATAGCCAGTGCTTCTAAATTGGGACAATTGGATATATTAAAAGCGGTAGACCTAAATTTATCTCAAGATGATATTAATGATTTAGACAATGCCAGTAAGGTAACTTCATAACGACAAGCGCTCAAATAATATAAAAAAAAGTATTCATCCCCTTGAATACTTTTTTTCCTTTTATAAGATAATTTAATTAATATAATCTGTTTTTATAATATAAATATAAAATTTTTCTGTCTTTTAAGCAGGTGATGAAATTTGATTTTATTTTTTCTCTGATATTATTTATTATCTTTGCAAAAAATTTTATTCAATTTCATGGAATTATACTACTCATTTTCAATCCTTATTATTTTAGCTGCTATTTTTTCATACATTAATGTAAGGTTTTTAAAATTCCCTTCTACCATCGGAATAATGATCATTGCGTTAATTATGTCAATTATTTTAGTTCTTTTAGGTAGTTTAACCTCTAAACCTTTAAATGATATTGCCTCATTAATTAAAGAATTTGATTTTACCGAAATTTTGATGGGGTGTATGTTAAATTTCCTGCTATTTGCCGGAGCTATACATATCAATATGTCGGATCTAAAAGAACAAAGGCTTCCTGTTATAATATTTTCTACTTTAGGAGTTATAATATCTGCCATCGTTGTGGGCGTAGGCCTTTATTATACATCCAATTATCTTCTTCCTCTTATAAATGTACATACAGAAATTCCTTTAATATATTGTTTACTTTTTGGTGCTTTAATTTCTCCGACAGATCCGATTGCGGTATTGAGTATATTAAAGCAAGCCAATGTTTCTAAGTCTTTAGAAACAAAAATTGCCGGTGAATCTCTTCTTAATGACGGGGTAGCTGTGGTATTGTTTGCCGTATTAGCTAATCTTGCTTATAATCCCGTTGTAGTTGCCACCGGACGAATGGATTTATCGTTTGCCCATATTTTTGATTTATTTCTTAGAGAAGCGGTAGGCGGATTGTTATTAGGGGCGGCTCTTGGATATCTTGCCGCTTATGCAATACGAACTTCACATGATTATAAAGTTTCGGTTTTAATTACCCTAGCGGTAGTTATGGGAGGATATCTTATTGCAAGTTCTTTGCATACGTCTGCTCCTCTTGCTATGGTGGGTGCGGGATTGATAATAGGAGAATCCAGACGAAGATTGGGTACTAGTAAAAAAAGCAGTGTGGGTACTTTCTGGGAATTAATCGATGAGGTTATGAATGCAATTTTATTCCTTTTTATGGGATTCCAACTTTTACTTATCGATGATCTAATTCATTACTGGCTACTAGGTATTATATGCATTATAATTGTTTTATTCGCCAGATTTATTTCTATTAAAATTCCAACAATGATTATTCCTTTTAAGGAAAAATTCAGCAAAGGAACTATTGCCGTTTTAGTATGGGGTGGCTTACGCGGCGGGGTCTCCATCGCATTGGCTCTTTCAGTTCCTGAAAGTGACTATAAAGAAACTATTATAGCCGTTACTTATGTGGTGGTGGTTTTCTCAATCTTAGTTCAAGGATTGACTGTTGGAAAAGTCGCAAAAGACATTCAGTAAATTACTGCATCGTAACTATTTTTAATAGTAATAAAAATAATGATAGTATCTGCAATAAATAATACTTGCAGATACTATTTTCGTTTAAACGCCGATTTAATTTCAATTGGTACTTCAATTTTGTTCAATTTATAAATTGCTGCAACTTCACTTTTTATACTTATTTTTAACATACGCCAATTTAAATGGAGTATATTAAAATACAACTTTGGTTTACTTATTAAATGATATGGTAATGGCATATTTATTGTTTAAATCATAAAGAACTACAAGATTATTACACTTCCTTCAGAATTGAAATAATAGTAAACTCTAAAAAATTTTATAAATGGAAGGAATGGGTATTTTATGGTCTATAATTATTGGAATTATAGCCGGTTTTATTGCAGGTAGAATTATGCGAGGCAGTGGATTTGGAATGTTAGTTAATTTGCTTGTTGGATTAGTAGGAAGTATATTGGGAGGATGGATCTATAGTTTGTTGGGCTTTTCCAGTGGAGGTAAGTTAGGAATGTTATTAATGTCTGTAATTGGTTCTGTGGTCCTTCTATGGATAATATCATTATTTAGAACAAAAAAACCTTATTAAATTATAATATGTTATGAAAAAAGTATTATTGGGTACAATCTTGGGTGCTGCTCTAGGTTATGTTGCCAGAAAAATGCAAGAAGATGGATTTCTAGATCAAGTTTCTGATGAGATAAGTAAATTTACATCCAAAACCAAAAAAAATTTTAGCAATATAGTCGATGTTGGTAAAAATGAGGCTGAGTATTTAAAAGATCGAGCGAAAAAATACGGAGAAAAAGGAGAAAGCTTTATACACGAAGAGTAATAAGAGTAAGCATTAATAAGTAAGTAATAAATTGAATACATGTAAATAGCAGCTAATTAGCTGCTATTTTGTTTACCTGTCGAAATATTCTATATTTACATTTTAAATAGTATACTAGTAATTTTACTACCTTTATATTGTATGCTTTTTTACTTCATTTTAGATTTAAAATATTCATAATCAAGATAATTAAAATATGAAAGTAACAGGTACACCTATTGAATTAGGTACTGAAAATATTGGAAAACTTTTAAAACAATATGCTATTCCTGCTATTATAGCCATGATTGCTTCCTCTCTCTATAATATTACGGACAGCATTTTTATAGGACATGGTGTAGGACCTTTGGCTATTTCCGGATTAGCCATAACTTTTCCACTTATGAACCTTGCAGCAGCTTTTGGCTCATTAGTAGGTGCAGGTGCTGCTACCTTGCTTTCCGTTCGTTTGGGACAAAAAGATTATACCACAGCCAACAGCATTTTAGGTAATGTGTTCATCATGAACTTATTTATTGGTATTTCGTTTACCATTATTTCTTTATTATTTTTAGATCCGATATTATATTTTTTCGGTGCGAGTGAAAAGACCCTTCCCTATGCTCATGATTTTATGGTTATTATACTTTCAGGAAATGTGATCACTCATATGTATCTTGGGTTAAACTCTATGTTACGTTCTTCCGGAAAACCCAGACAGTCCATGTATGCGACCATATTTACCGTACTTATAAATTTAGTTTTAAATCCATTATTTATTTTCGTTTTTAACTGGGGTATTCGTGGGAGCGCCATTGCTACGGTAATTTCTCAAACTTCAGTATTAATCTGGCAAATTTATCTGTTTTGCGACAAAAATAATTTCATCCATATACAGAAAGGAATTTTTAAATTAAACAAATATATTGTTAAAGATTCTCTATCTATAGGTATGTCGCCGTTTTTAATGAACGCAGCGGCCTCGGTTATTGTTATAATTATTAATCAGGGACTTTTAAAATATGGTGGAGATCTTGCCGTTGGGGCTTACGGAATTGTAAATAGGATTGCGTTTTTATTTGTAACCATAGTATTGGGATTAAATCAAGGTATGCAACCTATAGCCGGTTATAATTTCGGAGCAAAACTTTATCCCAGAGTAACACAGGTTTTGAAAAAAACAATTTTAGGAGCTACTTTGGTCATGTGTACCGGCTTCCTTATAGTTGAATCAGTTCCTCATGCGGTTGCTTCTATTTTTACAACCGATAAAGAGTTAATTGATATTGCCTCCTTAGGATTACGCATGGTATTTATTTGTTATCCGATTGTAGGTTTTCAAATTGTTACTTCTACCTTTTTCCAAAGTATCGGAATGGCTCAAAAAGCTATAATTTTATCTCTCACTCGTCAAATACTATTTTTAATTCCTTTTTTATTAATTCTACCTAAATTTTTCGGCATTGCAGGAATATGGTTGAGTATGCCCTTAGCTGATTTTTTTGCTACTATTTTGGCTGCCATTATGCTTTATAAACAATACAAAGAATTTAATAGATATAATCCTGAAAACTAATTTAAGTACGTTATGAAAGATAAATATTTTATTACCATTGGTCGACAGTTAGGAAGCGGTGGAAGACAAATCGGGAGAAAATTGGCTGATTTATTGGACATTTCATATTATGACAAAGAGATTATTAATCTAGCTTCTATTGAGAGCGGTTTAAATGCTGATATTTTTGAGCAAGCGGATGAAAAAAATTGTTATAGTTTTTTTGATAATTTTTTAGGCATGCAATTATCTAAAAACTATTTAGGAAACGAAAATTTATTTGAAATACAAAGTAAAATAATTAAAGAAGAAGCCCTTAAAGGTTCTGCTCTTTTTGTGGGCCGTTGCTCCGATTATATTTTGCGTGAATATGAGAGACGGATAGATATATTTATTACTGCTAATAAAGAAGATCGAATTCGGAGAACATCTCAAAGAAAAAATATTTCTTTAAAAGAAGCGGAAGAATTAAACGTAAAAATAGATAAAAAGAGAAAAGAGTATTATAACTTTTTTAATAAGAAAAGTTGGGGGCATGCCAGTTCTTATCATCTTTGCATAAATTCATCCGTTTTAGGGATTGATAAAAGTGTACTTCTTATTAAAAGTTTTGTAGAGCAAAAATTTGCACTTTAGTTGTTATTTATAAAGAATATACAAGCTAAAAATCTTACTTATTTTTTAAAATAATAAGGAACAATTATTGTTATAGTTCTTGTGAATATTCTTTACTTGTTAAACTTTACTGCCCGAGAATTTACGAAAAAAATATCGTGGTTGTATTCTGTATTATCAAACGATATAATTGAATAATTTAAAATTATCTTGATAATGACAAAAGTATTATATTTGAAAAAAAATAATATTACAATATGAAATTGCTTGAAGGAAAAACCGCGATTATTACCGGAGCAACCCGAGGTATTGGAAAAGGAATTGCTGAAGTATTTGCTCAAAATGGAGCAAATATAGCTTTTACTTATGCATCTTCAGTAGCTAAAGCAGAAGAGCTGGAAAAAGAATTAGGTTCTTTAACCAAAATAAAAGGATTTCAATCTGACGCTTCAGATTTTGATTCTGCTCAGAAACTTGCCGATGATGTTATAAAAGAATTCGGGCAAATTGACATTGTGGTTAATAATGCAGGTATCACTAAAGATAACCTTATATTAAGAATGAGTAAAGAGGATTGGGATGAAGTAATTCGCATCAATTTGGATTCGGTATTCAATCTTACCAAAGCAATCATAAAACCGATGATGAAGCAAAAAAAGGGTTCAATTATCAATATGAGTTCTGTAGTTGGAGTAAAAGGTAATGCTGGTCAAGCAAATTATGCTGCTTCTAAAGCAGGAATTATTGGATTTTCTAAATCCATAGCATTGGAATTAGGATCAAGAAATATTCGATGCAATGTAGTTGCTCCCGGATTTATTGAAACTGAAATGACTGAAGCTTTGGATGAAAAAACCATTCAAGAATGGAGAAATAATATTCCTTTGAAAAGAGGAGGAACTCCTGAAGATATTGCTAATGCATGTTTATATCTTGCCAGTGATTTATCAAGCTATGTAACCGGACATGTACTCAATGTCAACGGTGGAATGCTTACTTATTAAAAAATATGGATTAAAGCACGATAAACAAGAGATTAAATTTTTTTAATCTCTTTCTTTTTTTAACTTAAAAAACTATGTATAGTAATAAATTATCAGTTCAACTAATTGGAGAAGTTTTATATCGATACGGAATTACGAATATCATATTATCTCCGGGATCAAGAAATGCGCCTTTAACCATACATTTTACTAATCATCAAGAATATACTTGTTACAGCATAGTAGATGAGCGATCTGCTGCATTCTTTGCGTTAGGAATGGCACAATCAAAGAAAAAACCGGTGGCTATTTGTTGCACCAGCGGCACAGCATCCGCTAATTATTATCCGGCAATTATAGAAGCTTTTTACCAAAATATACCTATAGTCGTGCTTACTGCTGATCGACCGGAAAATTATGTAGATATTTTTGACGGTCAGACTATAAGACAAAAAAATATGTATAGCAATCATATTTATGGATCTTATCAATTGTCTGAATCAGAAAGTGAAGAATCAATTACACAAAATTTTCTAGATTTAAAAAAAGCATTGAATACTTGTGTTTTAAAATCAGGTCCGATTCATATCAATATTCCCTTTTCAGAACCTTTATATGAGCAAACAGATCAAATTGAAATTTCATTTGAAAAACTAACTCTTCCTGAAAAAAATTATAATTCAGATAAATACAAACCCTTGTTTTCTACTTGGAACAACTTTTCTAAAAAGATGATTCTTGTTGGAATGCAACAACCCAATTCGGAATTAAATCAATTACTCGAAAAATTAGCTGAGAGGGAAGATACGATTATTTTTACTGAAGTTACTTCAAATCTAAATTCTTCAAAATTTTATCCCAATATTGACCGCTATATGTTTCCTTTTGGTGAAGAAACGCTGGATGATTATAAACCGGAATTACTTCTTACCATTGGTCAAAATATTGTTTCAAAAAAAATTAAAGATTTTTTACGAAAATCTAAGTTGAAGGCCCATTGGCATTTAGATGAATATTGGCATCCTGATACTTATTTTTCTTTAACTGAAAAAATTGAAGAAAATCCGGTCATTTTTTTAAAAGAATTAGTGAAAGTTCCTCCCGTTGCTTCTTCGTATTCTTTACTATGGAAACAACTTAATGATGAGCGACAACTTAGGCATAATGATTTTATTAAAAACTTACCATTTTCCGATTTACGTGTTATAAAAACTTTGGATGAAAAAATACCTGATACATATAATCTGCAAATTTCTAACAGTTCTATGATCAGATATGCTCAGTTATTCAATTTTAACTCTAAAAATAAGATATTTTGCAATCGCGGTGCCAGTGGCATTGACGGGTCAACTTCAACGGCCGTTGGTTTCGCCGTTGCAGATACTCACCCTACTCTTTTGATTACCGGTGATATTGGTTTTTTTTATGATTCTAATGCTCTATGGAATAAATATATTCCTAATACATTTAGGATTATACTTGTAAATAATGGTGGTGGCGATATTTTTAAAATTATTCCCGGACCCGATTCTTCCAATTCTTTAGAGGAATATTTTGTTACCCGACATAATCGTACTGCTCGATTAATGGCTCAAGAATATAATTTTGAATATATTCAAGCTCATAATCAAGAAGAACTGTTAAAAGAATTAGATTCTTTTTTTCTTTGCTCGGAAAAACCTAAATTATTGGAAATTAACACCATTAATCAACCCAATTCAAGAATTTTACGCGAATATTTCAATTATTTAAATCAGGATTAAAAACATGAGAATTAATTTATTCACCCCTATGAGGGAAGAAAATCAAAAAATTTTAAATGCTTTAAAGGTTTTTTCTAAATTAAAACATTCTTATGAGGTTATTATAACCGGAATAGGTCGTGAAAAAATTGCTAAATCCATGATTACTAAACCAAAGTCTGATTTAGATGTTTTAGTAGGATTTACAGCTATTACCGGAATTGAGAAAACGATGCCTAAAGAGCTACAAAAAGGAAGTTTAGTTGAAGTGGTGGCTTCTTCATTATATGGTTATTCAGGAGAAATATTTGAAAACGGAAAAATAATACTTTCTTCGTCTCATACGCATTTTCCTAAACTAAGTTCCCTTACCTCCGATAAGTTTGTTACGATTTCCAATATTCCGATCGGAACATTGATTAATATGGAAGATTATACTTTTATGTATTTGAAAAGGCCACAGGATTTTATCCTGCGTATTATCTCTGATTTTTTACCTCATCAGGAAGAAATTGATTTTTTTAAAATTATTGAAGAAATTAGTTTTTCTTCGGTAATTGAGTTTTTGGAAGGATTGAATTAATTTAATATTATCTACCCAATTCCAATTGATTTTTAACCAAATTATAATATTCAGATTTAGCTTTTACTAATTGATTATGATTTCCTACTTCAGCAATTTGCCCGTTTTTTAACACTATGATCTGATCAGCATTTTTAACTGTTGATAATCGATGGGCTATAATAATTACTGTTTTTCCTCTAAAAAATTCTTGTAAATTATTATGGATTATCCTTTCATTTTCTGAATCTAAAGCAGAAGTAGCTTCATCAAAAAATAAGTATTCAGGATTTTTATAAACAGCCC
>NZ_WINW01000029.1:0-41053 GCF_009827885.1 Apibacter sp. B3546
GCTATAAACCGCGTAAACACAACAAAACCCGCTATTTAAGCGGGTTTATTAGCAGAGAGGAATCGTTTTTGAACCCATTGATGAATTTAAGGGCGATATAGCTCGAGCATTCTTTTATTTTGCAACCCGATATGAAGATGAAATTAGTTCTTGGAGTTTTGATATGTTTAATAGAACAAAAAATCAAGTGTTTACCGATACCTTTAGAAATATATTGCTGACTTGGCATGTAATGGATCCTGTCAGTGACCGAGAAATAGCCATGAATGAAGCTATTTATAGTAAACAAAAAAATCGTAATCCCTATATAGACCATCCCGAGTGGGTGGAAATGGTTTGGGGGAATAATTTAAAAGTGGAAAGTTTTGAATATCAACCCAGAGATTTTTTAGAAATTTATCCTACTCTTTCTTCGGGAACTGTTTATATAAAATCCAACGATTATAAATCCGCAATTAAAAAAGTGATGGTTTTTTCTTTAAACGGAATTTTATTACAAACCGTTGTCAATTCCTATAACAGCGATTTATTGACGATTACTATTCAAAAATCAGGTAGTTACATAATAAAAGTAATGGGAAATGATTTTGAAGTAAACAGAAAAGTTATAATCCAATAAAAATAGGATAGAATTTAAAAGAGGAGAAATTAATTTTCTCCTCTTTTTTACTTTTCACTTGTTTATATTTCGGTAACGTATAAAACTACATAAAAAATACCGATAAGCTTCTGGCTCCTTGTGCTCCTCTAACCATAACAGCCCCTATATCAGCTGTAGCAGAAGGACCTAACATAAAACAACCGTAATTATTATCACGAAGATTTATTCTCGCATACGCTTCATACATGTCTCTGACTATATCTTGCGGCTTTAACAAAATAATTAAATGTTGAGAAAGAAAACCTAAAGAGGTAACCATCATACCTTTTTCCGTCAACCAGACCATACCGTTTTCTGAAACACCAAATTCCGCACGAATAATTCCAACATCCACATCATCCAATTGATGAGGATCAGTTACTTTGGATAAATCTTTATTTCCCGGAAATTCGATGGCAGAAGAACAAATTACTTTAGCTTGCGGATGTAATTCTTTAATTTTGTTTTCGCCCTCCTCAATGGAATTTATGGTGAAGCAAGTACCGGCATTTAAGATTAAATTTTCCTTAAATTCTTCCACAATATCTTTTGTGCTTTTGGGAAATGAAGGAATGACAGGATAGGGATATTGTGTTCCTTGAGGCTTATTTTTACGAATAGCTTCTAATATATGTTCTTTAGTACTTATCATTTTTTTCTTTTCTGTTTTTAATATACCAATCTCTAAATGTATTTTTTGCCATGGAAAACATTTTACGTTCTTGAGTCCATGGATTTAAACTGCTGTATATAAGAAAATCGGGCACTAAGGGCAGTGCTTTTTCTGCAAAAGCTTCCGTTGTTCTAAATAGATGCGGATGACCTAAAACAGCACCGGCTGCTTTCAGCGCATATTTTCGATTTGAAGGCATATATCCTTTGTCGACAACCAATTTCCTCCATTTGTAGATTTGATCGGATATGTCAATTTTTACGGGGCAAACATCTGAACATGAGCCGCATAAAGTGGAATGATACGGAAGCTCTTTATATTTTTCTAGATCGAAAGTCGGGCTTAATATAATTCCTATCGGACCGGAATAGGTTGATTCATAAGATAATCCACCACTTCTTCTGTAAACCGGACAAGTATTCATACATGCGCCGCAACGGATACATTTAAGAGAAGTCCAAAAATCTTCCATGCCTAAACGGGTAGATCTTCCATTATCAGTTATAATAATATGAAGTTCTCCATTTTTTCGAGGTCCGGTGAAATGCGAAGTATATTGGGTTGCCGGTGTTCCTAATGCACTCCTGGATAAGAGGCGTATAAAAATTCCTAAATCTTCCACCTTTGGAATTATTTTTTCAATACCTATGCTAGCAATATGAAGAGGAGGTACGGCTGCTCCAATATCCGCATTACCTTCATTAGTGCAGACAACAAAAGTTCCTGTTTCAGCTATGGCGAAATTGGCACCGGTCATTCCTGCCCCTGCTCGTAAAAATTTAGGTCTGGCATTATTCCTCATCGCTTCGTTTAAAGAATGCGGATCCGTATCATTAGGATCAGTACCAATGGTTTTCGCAAAGAGTTGGGCGATATCTTCCGTGGTTTTTTCAATAGCGGGCATAACAATATGAGCCGGTGGTTGATGAGAAAGCTGCTGTATTCTTTCGCCCAAATCAGACTCGGTAACCTCAATTCCCTTAGATTCTAAAAAGCTTGTCATTTCACACTCTTCTTGAAGCATGGATTTACTTTTTATAATTTCAGTTACTTTTCTTTCTTGTAAGATATTATAAACGATTTCGTTATGTTCCTGCGCGTCTCTAGCCCAGTGAACCACTGCACCTCTTTTGGAGGCATTTTCTGCAAAAGTGGATACATATTCGTCCAGGTTAGACAAAGTGTGTTCCTTTATTTTAGATGCTAAATCCTTAAGTTCTT
Source organism: Apibacter sp. B3546 (assembly GCF_009827885.1). Lineage (NCBI taxonomy): Bacteria > Pseudomonadati > Bacteroidota > Flavobacteriia > Flavobacteriales > Weeksellaceae > Apibacter > Apibacter sp. B3546. The sequence continues at coordinate 2,535 of NZ_WINW01000029.1, forward strand.
CCCATTCCGGTATGGATTGGGCTATTCGATCTCTTTTTACTCGGGCATTCCAAAGATTTTTATCGTGTTCCTTTTCGTGTATGTTATCTTGATTTATAAAATCAGCAGAATTTTTTTCAATGTTGACAATCTTCTTTTTCATTTTCAAAGTTTAAAATGGTCCTCCGTTAAGAACTTGGGCAATATGAAGAAAAGGTAAATGGGTGATTCCATTTTTTAAAGCAACTCCCTTTTGGTGCATTAAGCAAGACATATCGGGAGAAACTACATATTCTGCTCCACTAGTTACGTAATCTGAAATTTTGTCTTTACCCATTTTTCCGCTCACTACTTCATCAGTTACACAAAAAGTGCCTCCAAAACCGCAACATTCGTCCGGTCTGCTCATCTCTGCTATTTCCAGTCCATCAATCATTTTTAATAAATCAGCAGATTTATTATAGGGAGTTCCTATGATTTCCGAAGGTTTGGCAATACCCAATCCTCGGATAGAGCTGCAACTATTGTGTAGAGCAACTTTATGTTTGAATTCAACACCCGGAAAACTTTTTACTTGTAGGATATCGTGTAAAAACTCAACCAATTCATAGGTATTTTTTCTCACTTGCTTTACCTCATCGGTTTGGTCTAAATTATCAAAATGTAAACGGACTTGCTTTACACAACTTCCGGCAGGACCAACGATGTACTCATAATCCTTAAAATTTTGAATAAATAATTTTTGTGCAGTTTCTGCACTTTTGTAATCGCCCTCATTGGACATGGGTTGGCCGCAACAAGTTTGCTCCATTGGATATTCTACATCCAACCCTAATTTTTCTAATAATTCCAACGTTGCTATTCCTACTTCCGGGTAAATAGCATCAATATAACATGGAATAAATAAACCAATTTTCATAATAGATTTTTAATTTTATAGATAATTTTGTTATTTATAATCATTCTAAAGTAAATAAATCTAGGTATTTATATTATTTTAGCATTTTATTGTACAATTTATAGTGATAGCAAAGATTGTGCTTAATGAAAGGTTTTACTCAAAAATTTTTTCAGTTATCTTTGTTAAAAATTAAAATTCTGATATTTACCAATTTTTTCGGATAAATAAAACGTATGAGGTTAACGGATTCATTGAGTAACTTACCTGTTGAAAAAAAATATTTATTAGCAGTTAGTGGAGGAGTCGATAGTATGGTATTGTTGCATTTATTTTATAATTCTCCTTACCGTTTTAGTGTTGTTCATTGTAATTTCCGGCTTAGAGGGGAGGATTCAGATTTAGACGAAAAATTAGTAAAGGACTTTTGTGATGGTCATGATATTGAGCTTTTCGTTAAAACCTTTGATACCTTAAAAATTAAGAAAAATAGAGAATCTATTGAAATGGTTGCCAGGAACTTAAGGTATGATTATTTTCAAGAATTAATAAAAAAGCACTCTTTTGATTATCTTGTTACTGCACACCATCTTAATGATAATGTAGAAACTTTTTTTATAAATCTATTGAGAGGTTCAGGCATTAAGGGACTATCGGGAATGCAAATGATTGCAAATTATATTGTAAGACCTTTATTGCCTTTTACCCGAAATGAAATCGTTAATTTTGCTTTGAATCATTCAATCACTTGGAGAGAAGATGCTTCCAATCAAACGTTGGATTATTTGAGAAATAAAATTCGTCATCAGGTTATTCCTGAATTTCAAGATATATCACCCGGTTTTTTACATCAAGTAGAAAAAAGTATGAGTATTTTACATGAAACTCAATCTTTTTTAGAATCACAGGTGCAAGAATTACAAAAAAAAGCAGAAGTTTTTACTGAGGCAGGGGTGAAGGCTTATTCATTAGAGAAACTCCTACAAGCTGATTTTCTTTTATCTTACCATTTACTTTCCAAATATGGTTTTACTAATAAAAAAGATTGTGAAAATATCTTAAATGCTCATACAGGAAGTTTATTTGAATCACAAGAGTATAAAGCTTGGGTGGATAGGGGAACATTGTTGTTAGCTAATAGAAGTATAACGGAATTTTCAACTGTCAATTTTTTAATTCCATCGGTTCCGTGGATATGTAAGCAACCGTTTGAATTTACTTGTTGTATAGTTGATAAAGCTATATTTAAGGAAGGGGAAAGTGTTGACTTTGAAAAAGTTGAATTTCCTTTGGTTTTAAGAAATTGGAAGGAAGGGGATTTTTTTTACCCTATTAATGGATTAGGTAAAAAGAAGGTAAGTAAATTTTTAAAGGATCATAAGGTATCTAATTTTCAAAAAGAGAAAGTATTGGTTTTATGTAATAATTCAGGAGAAATTATTTGGTTGGTAGGGTTTCGTTTAGATGATCGTTTCAAAATATCACCTTCCACTCAAAAATTTCTTCATTTAAATTATAAAGCATAAGAGTTAAGGATAATAAACTATTATAAAGTAAATTTTTTCTTATTTAAAGCTAGTAGGTATCATGTTTGTATCTTTTAATAATAATTTGAAAAATATCTTATGTATTCTAAGATAAAGGAAAAAATCAAAAATATTATACATTTTTTAACCTATGATATATGGCGGGTGAACGGAAGCGATGGTCCTCATATAAAAACTTTTTTCATCAATATTACCAAAGCTTTTTTATTAACTTTTAGAAATAGTAATGGCTCACAGATCAATACTCGTGCAGCCGCCTTAACATATAATTCTCTTTTGTCTATAGTGCCTTTATTGGCAGTATTATTTGCTATAGCCCGTGGATTTGGTTTTCAAAATTTAGTGGAAACACAACTGTTTCAATATTTTACGGGTCAGAAAGTTGCTCTTTCCAAGGCTATGCAATTTATAGACGGTTCGATTGATTATGCTCAAGGTGGCGTATTTTTAGGTTTAGGAATAATCATTCTCTTTTACACGGTTATAACTTTATTAGTAAGTATTGAAGATAATTTTAATACTATTTGGAGAATTAAAAAAGGAAGGAAATTTTCTCGACAATTTACGGATTATTTAGCCTTAATTCTTATAGCTCCCTTATTTTTAATTTGCAATGCCGGATTGTCAATTTTTTTGAACTCAACCACCAATATCAATATAATCGGTATGGTCATTAGTCCGATCATAAAGTTTATTCCCTACGTTATAATCATCTTACTTTTTACATTTATATATATTTACATTCCTAATACAAAAGTCAAATTTAGTGCTGCCTTTTTAGCAGGTATAGTGAGCGGGAGTTGTTTTCAAATCTTTCAAATGCTGTATATATCCGGACAATTTTGGATAGCAAAATATAATGCTATTTACGGGAGTTTTGCCGCATTGCCTTTGTTAATGCTGTGGCTGCAATTGAGCTGGTTTATTTGCTTGTTCGGGGTTCAATTATCTTTTTCCTATCAAAATGTAAATAAGTTTAGTTTTGAAAAAGATATTAGCAACATAAGCAGAAGATATAAGGATTTTATACTTTTAATGATCACTACACTCATCATAAAACGATTTGAAGCTGGCGAAAAGCCCTACACGGCAGATGAATTATCTGAAACTTATAAAATACCCACCCGATTAACTAGTGATTCTTTATACTATTTATTACAAGTAGGATTAATTGTAGAAACACTAACAGAAAATGACATGGAGGTTGCGTATATTCCCGGAATCGATATCAATCACATTACGATAAATTATTTTTTCAATAAATTGGATCAATATGGATCTGAAAACTTCAAGATCGATATGGAAGGAGATATTAAAAATATTTGGGATAAGACTTTAGAAATACGAAATATGATTTATAAGCATGAAAGCGGAGTTTTACTTAAAGATATTTAAAAGCTAATCGATAGTTTTATTAAGCCTTTTAAATTTTCCTGAAGGTTTCCATGTAAAATTGTTTTGAAAAATAATCCGGCCATTCCATTAATTTATAAATTCTGATTTAAATATAATTTTAAATCATTGATATGCTCCTAAAGCAGGATCTTTAATTCTCGATATACCGTTCATATCTTCAGGAACCTCCTTTGCATAACTTAAATTGCCTTTACCTAAAGCTGGAGAACCTATGTTAAGAAGAAGTAAACAATCCGAATATCCTGTTTTATAAAATTCAGGATCTTTATTAAGAATGGTATTTACAAAATGTTTGTCCGTTTCTATAGATAAATTATTGGAAGTATTTTTAATCAGATTAGTATCAAAAATATAATTAAAAGGGGCATGCTCATTTTTATCTAAATATAAGCTGTTATAATTTTTAATCCAGAAAATACAATTTTTAAAAGAAGCCGTAAGCGAATTGTATTTTGTTTGTCCTGATTTCTGATAAGCATTAGATAAATAGGCAGAATATCCTGCACCAGCATTTAAATTCCAATAATTGGCAAAAGTACAATGAGTGAAATCATAGTTTCCACCATATTCTGCTATAAGATCGGAAGTGCCACAATTATTTATGGCAAGATTCTTACCCTCCACATTTCCTCCCACAGAGTAGATTCCTCCATACAAAAAATTATAAATTTTGGAATTGAAGATGTTCAAATGAGCATTTTCCTCTAAATAAAATGCATTATTACCCCCTTTTATAACTAAATGGTTAATTGTTGCGGAGGCATTGGTAGCGAGATGAATTTGATTCCAATTACCCGGAAGTGAATCGTATTTGGTTTCGTGTCGATCTCCTCGAATTAATACTTCATGTTCCAAAGAACCGTCTATAGTAAGTTGGCTGCCCGAATCAATAATTATATTTGCATTCTTATGAAGGTATATTTTGGTTCCTTCCGACACGGATAACTTGGCACCATTCGTAATTTTTAAATTTCCATAAATAACTTTGGATTTAGTATTGTTCCAAGCCAGATCTTTTGCTATTTCTTTAGTCCCTGATTTAGAATAGTAAAATTCTGCATCTTCAATTAAAGAAAGTAACTTAACTTTTTGTGTAGATCCGACGGTGGTAAACAATAAGTCCTCATCTGCTAACGCTTCGGATGCATTAATGGCTTGAGGAGTAACTTCAATAAAAATGAATAAACTATCTTTAGACCGTATAGGTATGTTTTGAAAACTATTTTGATTGGTTGCATTGCCGGGAGTTCCGTCTACATTAATTTTAAATTGAGAGGACGAGCCTTTTTTAAGATAAATCCTCGGAATTACAACATCATCGTTTTGTTGGTTATAAACTTTAAGTACATAGGTTTCTGATCGAACCGTTGAAAATACAGTATCCAGCATAACCGTATCTTTAGAAAAACGAAGCGGTTTAGAAGCAGAATCATAATTATAATCATCTCTGCATGAAAAAATTGAAAGAGCTAAAAAAGATAAAAATAATAAAAGAGATAATTTTTTCATATCAGTTAAATCATAATAATGGGCACTAAAATAAGAAATACGTTTTGCCTTAAAATTTATATCCGACACTTAATACCAGAGAATTTTGTCTTTTCTCCAATTTAAATGCTTCACCGGTACGCTTCTTTATAAAATTTGTTTGACTTTTATTAAATCCGAATTCATAACGCACATCAAAAGTGAGCTTAGCTAAGTCAAAACCTCCTCCTACTTGACCGGCAAGTGAAAAATCATCTGTTTTTGTTTTTCTTATTCCTTTTAAGGAAACATCTTCATTTAAAGAAGTGGAAAAAACAGGGCCGGCATACAATCGGGTAACTTCTAAAAATTTAGATCCAAACAAAATAGGGATATCCAATCGGTTGGAATGTGCTGTAAATTCACCATCGTTCCTATAATCGAAATTAGTTTTCATGGAAGAAAAATAAATCTCGGGTTGGATAAACCATTCCAAAAATTTTATTCGACTAAAAAAACCCGCATGCCATCCGATATTATCTGTGGCTTTACTTTCTTTAATATTGGTTACAGTTTGCTTTAAAGTTCCTTTATAACCGAAAGCCATTCCGGCTTTGGCTCCAAATTCAACTTGTTGTGCATAAGTAACGATTGAAATAAAAAGTAAAAATAATATCGGAAAGAGTCTTTTCATATATAATGATTTTTGCTTAATTTTTTTCAAAGATAATTATTATTTATTACATTTGAAGAACATTAAATATTAAAGGATAAAGTCATGGAAATTATATATTACGGACATGCATGTTTTGGTTTTAAAACCTCATCAGCAACAATCTTAATTGATCCATTTATTTCGGGGAATGAATTAGCAAAAGATATAGATATAAATGGAATTAAAGCAGATTATATTTTTTTGACTCACGCCCATTATGATCATATTTTAGATGTTGAAACTATCGCTAAAAATAATAATTCCCAAGTATTGGCTAATCCGGAAATTACTGCTCACTATGAAAAATTAGGTTTAAATGTTATACCCATGAATATAGGAGGAGTTAAGAAATTTGATTTTGGTAAAATTAAAATGGTATCGGCGTCCCACAGTTCCTCTTTTCCCGATGGATCCTATGGCGGTTTAGCTTGTGGTTTCTTGATGAAAATGGATGGAAAAGTAATTTATGTAGCCGGTGATACTGCTCTAACTACAGACATGAAATTACTTCCATTTATCTATGGATATATTAACGTGGCTATATTACCTATTGGTAACACTTATACGATGGGTGGATATGATGCTGTTATTGCAGCAAAATTTGTTAAAACAAAAAATGCTATAGCTTCTCATTATGATACTTTTCCTGCCATAAAAGTTAATAAGGATAAGATTAAACATTTATTCTTAGCCGAAGAAAAACGGTTAACTTTTTTGTCCATTGGAGAATCAATGGATATTAGTAAATTTGAATAATTTTAATCACATATAAATTAAATATATAGACTGTATATAGGGGAAACTTTATTCGATAGAATATACTTACAAAAAAATTATGAGTAATAATTTAGTGGAAAAATTTAATACGCCTTACGAAAGCATTCCTTTCGAAAACATTAAACATGAAGATTTTAAACCAGCGATTGAACAGGCAATTGAAGATGCTAAGAACGAAATTAACGAAATTGTTCAAAATACAGATCCACCTAATTTTGTAAATACCATAGTTGCTTTAGAAAATGTCGGAAAAAAACTTACCATAATTTCCTCTACTTTTTTTAATTTAAATTCAGCAGAAACTAATGATTATTTGCAAAGTTTAGCGGAGGAAATATCTCCTATGCTAACTGAATATGCAAATGACATCATACTGAATGAACAATTATTTGAAAAAATAAAAATCGTTTACGATACAACCTTAAAATCAAAATTAAGCCAAGAAGAGGTACGACTTTTAGATAAAACGTATAAGGATTTCTCAAAAAATGGAGCCTTGTTATCTTCGGAGGATAAAAATAATCTTCGACAAATATCTAATGAATTAGCAATTTTATCCGTTAAGTTTGGCCAAAACGTTTTAAAAGAAACCAATGATTACTTTCTTCATATATCTGAAAGTAAGGATATGGAAGGAATTCCGGAATCCATTAAAGAAATGGCAAAACAAGAAGCGGAAAATAGAAATTTGAAAGGTTGGGTTTTCACGTTACATTATCCCAGCTATGTGCCTTTTATAACGTATTCGGCAAATCGAGAGTTACGCAAGGAAATTTATACTGCTTATATGCAACGAGCATGTAAAGATAATGAGTATAATAATGAAGATATTATTCATAAAATTGTTGAATTACGGAGCAAGAAAGCTAAATTATTAGGTTTTAAAACTTATGCCGATTTAATTTTGCAAGAAAGAATGGCTTCTGCACCTAAACTTGTATATGATTTTTTATATGATTTGTTGCATAAAGCTAAGCCATTTGCTAAAAAAGAAATTCAAGACTTAAAAAATATAGCTTCACGAGACGGAATAACTGAAATGATGCCTTATGATCATGCCTTTTATGCTGAAAAATTAAGACAAGAAAAATTTTCATTTTCAGAAGAAGAACTAAAACCTTATTTTCCGTTGCATCAGGTTTTGAATGCCGCATTTGATGTAGCTAAAAAATTATACGGGTTGACTTTTATTGAAAGAGAAGATATACAAAAATATCATTCGGAAGTTAAAGTGTATGAAGTGATCAATGATAAAGGAAAACATCAGGCATTGTTATATACCGACTTTTTTCCCAGAGAAGGGAAAAGGGCAGGAGCATGGATGACTTCTTATAAGGGGCAATTTAAAACTTTAAGTGATAATATCAGGCCGCATATTTCGATAGTTTGTAATTTTTCACGTCCTAACGGAGAAATACCTTCTTTATTGACATTTAGTGAAGTTACCACGTTATTTCATGAATTTGGCCATGCATTACACGGTATTTTAGCTAATACAACCTTTGAATCATTATCTGGTACGAATGTTTATTGGGATTTTGTTGAACTACCGTCTCAATTTATGGAAAACTATGTTTTTGAAAAGGAATTTTTAAAAACTTTTGCCCTTCATTACCAAAAAGGTGATATGCTGAATGAGGAGAAAATTGATAAAATAGTTGCATCTGCTAACTTTATGCAAGGATATCAAACTCTTCGACAAATTGGCTTAGGTCTTTTGGATATGGCCTATCATACCGATGAGTTGACATCAGATCAAGGGATTGAAGATTTTGAAGTAGAAAAGATTAAAGAAACCCAATTGTATCCTCATATCAAAAATACATGTATAAGTACATCTTTTTCACATATATTTCAAGGGGGATATGCTGCTGGTTATTATTCCTATAAATGGGCTGAAGTTTTAGACGCTGATGCTTTTGATTACTTTAAAGAAAGAGGAATTTTTGATAAAGAAACAGCTTCTAAATTTGAAAGTTTATTAAGTAAAGGCGGGACTGAAGATCCTATGGAATTATATATAAGTTTTCGGGGTAGAAGACCTCAATCGGAGGCCTTACTTAAACGTGCCGGTTTACTAGCCAATACCAATTAAATAAAAGAGTTTTTAGATAGTATAATATAATAAATGGTTTGAAATTTCAAACCATTTTTTTATGGTGATATTTTTAAGTTTAGAGAAATCAACTCTATCAAAAATAGGTTAATGAATACACTAATAAAAGGAAAGTTAACGAGAAGTTTTAAAAATAGTTAAGCTGCTCAAATTATCCATCCATTTTAAATTTTTGTATAACAAATAATGATTAGTCGCTGCTCCGAAACTTTTATTGAAATGGGCTATTCCCGGTATCATAGAACCTTCAAAATCTAAAATTAATTTTTGATCGGAATAATTTTTAATCAATAAATCAATCATATAGGCATACGAATTTTTAATTTCTAACTCTTTGTCTCTTACTGACAGTAAATTTATGATCCTTCCTTTGGAAATAATAAGCCATACATAGACTGTAGGAATATTATCTTTATTATAAAGGGTATATTGTTTTAACACTTTTTGTCGATTTAATTCTTGTAAAAGTGTGTTTAAGATATTGAGCTGTGAGGCTGACAGAATTCTATTGAGCAGATTACTTGGTTTTTCTGATACAATTGATCCCGTATATTTTTCTTCAATTTTGCTATTGGATAATAAATAATTTTTAAGGACCCTTTTTTTGTTTGCATTATAATTAGTCACAAGAGTTGAATATTCACGATTTAAATTCAATATTTGATTATCTCTCTTTACATAGTGGGAAGGTAAATATGGGGTGTTTTCTTCGTTAAAACAATAGCTTCTGACTTTATATTTTTTTAAGAAAGATATAAAAAGATGGAAGGTATTAGCGGATATGATTTCTTTATAAAATATGCCTAATTGTTGACAAAAAATAGGTTGAATAACTAATTTAAATCCCCATTTTTTTTGATAAGGGATAGGCATTACAGCTTCATAATCGTTTAATACCAAAATATCATAACCATTGGGAGAAACAATGTTTAAATACCACAGTTCTGCATAAATTCTGTAATTGAGGCATTGATCCAAACATGCGGAATATTTTGTTTTATCAATGGTTTTATGATTGTATCTAAAGATCATAGGCTTTACGAATCAATTTTTCATATACGTTTTTCCATAGCTTCCATTCTCCATGATTAGATAAGCTGTCATTATGGAAAATAGATATAAAAGTTCCGTTTACTTTTTTTACGGCATGCAATAAATTTAGTAGCTTATTTTCAGCATCCTCAATAGATAGTTGCATGTAATTTTTAAGCGTAACATCCATCACGCAGAAAGGATAAACTTTTAATTTTGTAATTTGATTATTTTTCAAATCAAACCAATAAAAAGGGGTACAAGTCCCTGCTCTGAAACCGATATGATCTTGAAAACCCATGGAAAAATCTGCTGTAATATTTAATCGGATCAAGTTGTTGTAAGTTTCGGGTAAATGAAGTTTTATAAAATGCTGTCTGGAAATGGTAATTTTTTGTTTTACAAGTTTTTCCAATGCTAATTTTTCCTTTTTCAAGATTGTGAAATCTTTATTGGAAAAATAACTGGGATGAAGACCTATAGTAGTATATTCTTGATTAAATAATTGTAGTATCAATTCTTGGTAAGCTGAATTTTTAGGGTCATGATTAGTATCCCATTGACTTCCTAATCCAAAAGAAATAAAATAAATGGTAGGTATTTTTAATTTTTGTATATAAGGATAAATGTAATATGGGTCCGATTTTAATCCTGATAAAACTAAAATTTGTTGATGAAAATCTTTCCATCGAAAAGTTAAAATATTTTTTCCTAATGCATTACATTTTTTTAACCAAAATTTATTTTTATATAACCAAGCATGATCTATATCTATGGTATTTAAACAGGTAAACTTTCGAGCTTTATAATTGAGTGAAGGAAAGTTTTTTTTTAGTTGACTCAATAGTTTATAAGCAAAGGTGTCAATCCATGGAACTAACGGATCAATCTTATTTTTAATTGATGATGCTTTGTATGAGAATCGATGATGAATATCTTTTTGATACGGCAAATATTCTTCATATCTTGAAAGTAAAAAAAAAGCAGTTGCAAAAGGGTCTTTTAAAACTTCCCTTAAGTTTTGTGTTTTAATATCCGTTTCAAATAATAAATTACAAGCCGAATAATGAATTTCGTTTTTTACTATTGAAAATGAATAAGAAAATTTAGGCAAAGTTTCTTTATTGAAGAGAATAACGCAATCTGTAAGCCGGAAAGAAATTCCCAAAATTTGTTCGAAAATAAAAGTAAAAATATACTTAATTCTTTCATTGATTTCAGGAACATATATAAGAATCATAGGTAAAGTGGTCTTTCACAGTAAATTTTCATCGGCAAAACTGAAAAAAGAGGTTTGCGTAACAATTAAATGATCCATCAAAGTTATATTTAATAAGTTCCCTGCTTTTTTTATTTCATGGGTAATTTGTATATCAGAATTGCTGGGCTGAATATTTCCTGAAGGATGATTATGTGATATGATTAATGAAACTGCATTAAGTTCTATAGCATGTTTAAATATTAGTCGATTATCAACCATTGTACCGGTTATTCCTCCTTGAGAAATTTTTTCTTTACTTAATATTTTATTGGATCTGCTTAAATAAATTACCCAAAATTCCTCTATCATCAAATCACCAATAATAGGTTGAAGAATATTATAGGCATCTTTCGAAGAAGAAATTTTTTCTTTTTTTAAGGCTTGCTGTAAGGATTTTCGTCTTCCAATTTCAAGAGAAGTGATAATTTCAATTGCTTTAACTTTACCTACTCCGTTAAATTTGCATAAATCTCGTATGGTTAGCTTTGCCAATTCATTCCAATTATGATTTACGGATGATAAAATTCGTTGAGCAAGAGTAATGCTGCTTTCAGATTTCGAACCACTACCTAAAATTATAGCAAGAAGTTCTGCGTCTGATAAGGATTGTTTTCCTCTCAGTAATAATTTTTCTCTGGGTCTTTCTTCTTCAGCCAATGATTTGATGTTCATAGTGAAAATTTTTTAGATTCCGTCTTGAATATCTTTTTGTAAATACAAAATTGCCGTAGACGAAGGAGAAGCGTCTTCCATCGATTGTTTAATGATTTCCTCTTGAATTTCTTGTATTGAAGAATCTTTCATAGCTTCAATAGTATTTTTTATAAGCAATTGGGTTGCATTCTTTGCCGATAAAATAATCTTCCACGAATTCGGATTTATATAGAGTTGTTGTGCTAAATTGTGATCGAATTCTGTTTGAATGGTTTCTATTAAAGTGAATTCATAAGATTTACTATCATCCGTAGGAGTTACTCGTCTTATTAAAGAAGAAGGGCGTATTCTTTCTAAAAAAAGAGTCATACGTTCATAAGCTTGTAATTTATTCGGTAAAATATTTTCAGAATATTTTAGACGCAACTCAAAACTTCTTCTTTCTCTTTCTGATTGAAAAAAACGGGTTAACATAAACAGAAAACCTCCCATAAAGAGCACTAAAATCAATAAGAATACAAGCAATATAGATATGTCCATAATAATTATATAAGTTAGACAGAGACAAAAATACTATTTTATATTAAAAAAAGTATCTTATATGAGCTATATATTAAAAAAATAAAAGTTTTTTTCATTGATACTTATGTACTTAGAATTTAAGATGAAAAAAAGATTAAAAAATATTTGGAGCATATATAAAATTCTTCTACATTTGCACTCACAAAATTCCTCCTTAGCTCAGTCGGTTAGAGCATCTGACTGTTAATCAGAGGGTCGCTGGTTCGAGCCCAGCAGGAGGAGCTAAAAAAAGAGTTACATAATTTGTAACTCTTTTTTGTTTTGTATACTTAAAACTAAGAAAATTAATTGATAGTAATTTTTTGCTTATAAATTTTAGTTGTTAATTAGTTTTTATCTATTTAGTTCTAATATCTTTGTAAGATTAATCTACATGGCGGAGAGTAATATTCCAATATATATACATAGCATAAAATACTAAAACTATATAAATTGAAATAATTAGTATAAAAAAATATAAATTTTGATTTTTTAGTATATACTTAAACTTATTTGTTCTAAAAAAATAAATATTAAACAATGTAATCATTATTTATTTTGCTTTTTTAAATAAAACTTTTTAAATATTCTTTTCTTATTTTTTGTTTCATTTTATTACTAAGCGTAAGAATTATTTCATGTGACTCTTTAGAATTGGACTCTTTCGTTATTATAGCTTTTACTAAAGAAAAGTATAGATGATGATCTGGTAGTTGATTTTGAACTTCTGAAAGAATGTTCATGGCTTTATCTGTTTTTCCAATTTTGCTTAAGCAAAATGAGTAATTAAGTCTTAGTATTGGTGATTGCGAGATTTCAAGCATCATTTCATATAAAAATGATATTTCAGTCCAATCTTTTAAGCTAAAATCTTTTTTAGACATATACTTACTGATGATAATTGCTTCAATATAGTATTTGTTACTATTTTTGGGTTTTTTAATATGATGGAAGGCCATAGTAAGCAATTTTTTGTTCCATTTGTCTCGATTTTGATTAAAAAAGGAAATTAATTTCCCATTATTAATTTTTGCAGGAATTCTTGATATGTGAAAAAATAAAACGGCGAGTAAATTACTGGTTGAAGTATAATTGAATTTATTATATAATAATCTTGTCAAAACAAATGATTCTAAGCATAAATCTTTATTCACAATATTTTCAGTCTTTTCATTAAAAGAATCAAAGCCAATATTGAAAACGGCATAAAGGATTTCTTCAACAATTGATATTGTTTTTTGATTAACCGGAACGGAATTTATTTCGATTTTTTGGCAATTTAAATCAATATTAAGTTTCTTTTTAGTTCGGTTAATGCTTTTATAAATAGCTTCTTGATTAATTAAAGTAGATTCACGAATTTCAAGCATGCTTAACCCAAATATATTTTTGAGTATAAAAATAATTTTAGATTGTGTGGATAGGCTGTTTAACGAAGAGATAAATAGTATCGTTTGTAAACGAAGATCGGTTTCATATGGTTCTACTTTTTCATCTTCTGTAAGTTCTATTGAAAAATTATAATCTTCTTTTTGTTTGCGTTTTATTATATTTAGTAAATCATTACGAGCTACCATAAATAGCCAATTTTCTATATTTTTTGGTATATTATTTTGTTCCCGGATTTTCAGATACTTCAAAAAAGAATTTTGAATAGCATCTTCAATTTCAGAAACATGGGTAGCGCCAAACTGAATCACTAATACAGAAAAAAGCTTTCCGTATAACGTTCTGTAATTTATTTTATCTTCAAAAGGTAAATTAGGAATCATAATCTTCCATATTCAAGATTGGACGGATTTCTGTCGTTCCCCCATAATAATGTGTCGGGCACTCTTTAGCTAACTCGATAATAGTTTCTAGATTATCGCTTTGTAATAAATAATAGCCTCCAATTATTTCTTTGGATTCCAAGTATGGCCCGTCTTTAATAACACAGTCTTTACCCATAATAAGCACACCTTTTTCATGTAATCCATCCCCTGAAATTAAATTTCCTGTTTTTGCTAATTTTGAAGCCCATTTCATATGAGCATCAGCTAATGCCTGCATTTCTTGTTCAGATAATTCTTTTAGTTTTTCATTGTTTTCATGTAATAATAAAAGGAATTGTTTCATTTTAAAAGTTTTAATTTATTTGAAGACATTTTATTATGCTATTTTTGGACATTTTTTGAAATAAAAATTTTAAATAATTAAAAAACTTGTATTAGAAATACTATACAAAGATAAAATAAAATAGAATGTTTGATAAAGGGGATTTGGTTATAAATAACAATATAAATTAATCCACCCTTAAGGCTGTTTTAGATGAATTTTCGGATTATATGATTTTATATAAAAGTTATTGCGTCTAAAGTAGTGTTTTTAAGGGAAATTCATTCAGACATATCAAAAATATAGCTAAACTAACGAATTAAAGAAATTAAAAACTTAAATAATTAAAAAGATTTTTATTGAATTAAGTATATGAATGAAAATATATAAAAAAGTGAAAAAATTAAAATCTAGAAATAATAAGTTAGAAAATATTAACTGTGATAATTCAAGTGACAAAGAATATATTAGATGATCAGATACATTATAGATTTATACAAATAAACAGTTTTTTTAATAATTTATTTAACAAGTAATGTAATAATCACATAATTTATCTGAAATTATCTATATGGTAATATTTTTGACAAATTAACTAAACAAAATCTTTTAGTAAACTAATTGATTTATAATTAATAGAAGTTTTTAATTACGATTCATAATCTCATTCCAACATTTTCCGGCAGCCATTGCTCTTTGGCAATCACTACCAATAAAACCAATTTTGCTTTTATCAAAGCATCTTGCAGGCCATCCATTATAATCCATGCAATTTGTAAATTCTCGATCACATTTTCCATTATAACTGAAAGCTGTGCTACAATTTAAATTTCCATGATTTTGATAACAGGAAATGGAACGAGCAGTTACAGTTTTATTTTCTAAGGAGTGATGATTAAAGCTTCTTTCTCCTAAATTAAATACAAAGGTATTTTCAGTAGTATGATCTTTCATTGCTTTTTCTAATTTTTCAGCAAGTAATATTTGATTTCCTTCAATATTATTAAAATCTGTTCCCGTAATGTGTTCGGATGCTTTTCTTCCAATCACTTGTATCCGAGAAGTAGTTTTTAAATTTACAAACGCATCTGTAATAAAGCTTCCTCGATTACTTGCTTCATACGTTTTTCCATTATAGTTTACTATAGCATCACTCATGGGGAAATATACTCGAATAAAAGAATAATCTTCAGCATAATAAATTGATTTGTTAATTTCAATTAATTCTTTTTTGTATAATTCTTGTGCATTCTTAATTTCTTGTGCTTCATCTTTGTTGAAATAGACCGTTTTGAATCCAATTAATTTAATTGAATCATTATTTGATTCCGGATAAAGATACCTTATATATTTTTTTTCGAAAGTTGTAATACTTTCTTTCTTATTCGATATCGGGTTGATATCATTGTCGTTATTACAACTATTAATTAATACTAATCCATTAATAGTAATAAATAAAATTCTAAATAGTAGAAATTTCTTTTTCATTTTTTTGTATTTTATAATTATAAATAAAATATAATAAAGTTAATTTTAAAGATAGCATTTAAAATTTTTAAATATATGAGAAAATTGATTGGTTTGTATAATAAATATGATATAATATGTTTTATTGTAAATATTATATCTGGATTGTTTATAAGTATTTTAAAGTTTAAGTAAATTAATTGGTATTGAATTAAGATCATTATAAATATTAAATTTTTATTTAAAATCAAAATATTTAAGCTCACCAAAATTTATTAAGCCTGATTATCCATTTCGCAAGACGATTTTGAAGTTCTGTTCACAGATCTGGTTAGTGCCGGATATAATCATTTGCAAGTTGATAAACTATTAAAAAGGTAAAAATTTTATGCGAACGTTAGATCAATTGTTTGCCACATTATATAAACTCAATTACATCGAAAAAAGAAAGATACTGGAATATTCTTTAAGGAAAGGAAGGAAAATAAAACAATTTAAAATTTATAATATGGAAGTATTACATAAAAAAGATAGATGGATTTCTTTCATACTTTTTATATCTTCATATACTTTAATAGTAATAATTATTGATATACCAATATTCTTTAATTGTCAATTGTCTTAGAGAGAAAATTGAGAACTTAGAAAAGAAAATACATCGATTATTAATGAATTTAGATATCAGGAAAAGTCTGTAAATCAAATGGAAATTAAAAGAAATATATTGATTCTAATGATATTTCCAACCATGATATATATTATTATCAACAGAAAGCTATTTAAGGTGGGAATTTATTGCAGACATATATAAATTATTACAAGAGATTTAAAAGTCTATAGGTAATTGAATAATAACAAATAGGTATTTTAACAATAAATTAACGTGTTGAATTGAGATAAGATTATATAATATAATTATATTTGTGGTATAAATATATTTTATTAATTATTAGTTTTTTTATTATGTCTTTTAAATCTAAATTAGAAGTAGGGGGTAAAAAGTACAACATTTTGAGTGTTAATTATTCCTTAGCTCAAGAAACTGATCCAACCGGACGTCCATCTTCTCAGACCAGAGGTGGAAGAATTGAAGTAACAGTAGAATCAACAGGAGAATCTGATATCTTCGAATGGATGACTAATAGTTTTGAGAGAAAAGATGGTAAAGTTATCTTTGTAAAAAGAGATTCTGATGATACTTTGAAAGAATTGTCATTTACAGATGGTTATGTGGTTAAGTACAGAGAAAATTTTGATGCTTTCGGCGCCAATTCTCTAACTGAAACGTTTACTATTTCAGCAAGGACTATTAAAATGGGTACAGGTAAACATGTTAATGAATGGCCTAATACTTAACGTTAATAACCTCCTATAAAATGAATTTGGATTTCATTAGTTCCTATAGTAGCAAAATCACTTTCCATAAGCAATGTGGCTTATGAAACTGTGTGTAAAATTGGATAATTAAGTATATCTATATAAAATCTTAATTACAAAAATTTAAAATTTTATGTAATTAAATTAAGGTTAAAAAAAGGCAATTTTATCGCCTTTTTTTGTTTTAAAATATAAAATAATATCCTACAGAAATCAATGCTAAACTTTACTCAAAATAGTATTAGATAGCAAGATTTATTTAGATGTTTCTCTTTTTTTCTTTTTTTTCTGATCCGAATTAATCGCATTTTCCCGTTTTAGTTTTAAATATTTATCAAACTGTTCAGATGATAACACTTCTTTTAATTTAAAATCAATTTCCCTGTTGTTGTTTTCTATCAAAAAACGTATCTCTTGATTATCAATGCCTGCATCCATTGCAATTTTTAGATATGTAGTTTTTTCTAATATGAATTCTTTAAGCTCTAATTTTTGAAAATCGTCAAGAATAAGGTCTTTATCTAACGTTGTGATTTGCTTTTCAGTAATTTCTTCTGGCTTAAAAGAATTGTTATTTTGCGCATAGGAAATTGAAAAAGTAGCTACAACTAAAAATATATGTAAATAGCTCTTAAAAGATTTCATGTTCTAGAAATTATTGTTATAAAAATACTTAAAAAATCGGGTTAATAAACTTAATACAAAAAATTTTGAAACTTTTTTATATTTTAGTACATAAATAAGATGTCGTGCTTGATTTGTCCCAAATAAAAAAAAAATTAGCAGATTATTGCGTCTATCAGGATCGCTGTCATTATGAGGTTGAACAAAAATTGAAAGAATTAAGAACTTTGAATGAGGATGAGAGGGGAGAAATACTCATATGGTTGATACAAAATAACTTTTTGAATGAGGAAAGATTTTCTAAATCATATGCTAGAGGGAAATTTTATCAAAAAAAATGGGGGAAGATTAAAATTAAGCAAGGATTAAAGCAAAAGAGAATTCCAACTAATTTAATAGATAAAGGGATTGAAGAAATTAACGAGGATGATTACAAATCAACTCTCATGGAGTTGACTGAAAAAAAATGGAATATTATTAGGGAATCTGAAGTATATTTAAAAAAGAAAAAAATATATAATTATCTCTTACAAAAAGGATATGAATACAATTTAATCAACGAAATACTTAAGAATTATTAGGAGTATTGATTTAACAAATCTATAATTTCTTGAGCTGCTCTTACACCGCTTTCTCTCCATTTTATTTCTCCTTTTTTAAAAATAATTAGAGTGGGTACTGATTGAATATGATATGCATTTGCCAATTTTTGATTTTTATCTATATCAATTTTAATAATTGTTGCTTTATCTCCAATTTTTTCTTTAACCTCTTTCAATATTGGTGCTAACATTTTACAGGGTTGACACCACTCTGCGGAAAAATCAATTAACACGGTTTTATCTCCTTGAATTATTTCGGTAAAATTTGACATAAATATTCCTATTTATTATTTATATAGTTTAATACAAAAATTAAACCGTTGGGTAAATTATTACGATTTTTTACATTATTGAAAAGTCATTTTAATTTTTTAGTTGAAGATTAAGATAATGTTATTAAAAGTAGTAAACTAAATTGTAGTGAGTAAAATTTATTGAATAAAATAAAGTTTTATCAATTAATGGGTATATCAAAAAAAAGTATAAATTCGTTAATTTATAAAATTGCTAAGTAGATCAATATTCATACTAATTACTATATGCTTGGGATTATATATCCAGGCTCAGGATATTGATTGGAAAAATCCAAATTTCAAGTGTAAAAAAATTGTAATAAAGGACACCTTAGTAGTACTTGATTCTCTAACGATTATACCTGAGCCGATTTCCATAAAGAATAAAAATAATGAAGAAATAAACTCCAAATTATACTCATACCAATCGCTGCTAAATGCGATAAAAATTGATCCTTTATTGATAGGTCAAGAATTAAAAATTTGTTATTACCTATTTCCTGAAAAAAAAGAAAAAATAATTTATTCTAAAGATACGTCACTAATAGTGAGAATTAATAAGCCTGTAAAACTTTATGAAATAACTGAAAAAGTAAAGAAAGATAATGAATTTTTTCAAAATTTGACAAGTTCAGGGACCTTAATTAGAGGAATCACTTTTGGAACCAATCAAAGTGCTTCCGTTCAGTCTTCATTGGATTTAGAGCTATCCGGTCATTTAAGCAAAGATGTTATGATAAAAGCAGCTATATCGGATCATAATATACCTATACAAGCCGACGGATATACCCAACGATTGGATGAATATGATAAAATCTATATTGAGCTTTCTAATAAAAATTCTTACTTAAGAGCGGGACATTTAGATTTGATTCAAGAACAAGATTATTTTGCCAATTTCTCGAGAAAGATTACGGGTATGCAAATTGGAACACGAATAAAACGTACAAATTCATTTACCGATTTATATGCTTTAGGTTCACTTTCCAGAGGTGAATTTAATCGAATGAAATTTACCGGAATAGAAGGGAATCAAGGGCCTTATAAATTAAAAGGAAAACAAGGAGAACTTTTTATAATTGTATTATCAGGGTCAGAAAAAGTTTATATGAACGGTGCATTATTAAAAAGGGGCGAAGATCAAGATTATACGATCAATTATAATACGGGAGAACTTACATTTACCTCTAAAACCTATATTTCGTCCAATAGTCGTATAGTAGTAGAATATATTTATAATACCACCACTTATACACGTTTTTTACTATATACGGGTGGAAAATATCAATCAGAAAGATTTACTTTTAGTGCCAATATATTTTCTGAAAATGATACCAAAGCTAGTAATCAGGAACTGACAGATAAACAAAAAGAAGTTTTACGTGAAGCAGGAAACGAAATAGACCGAATGTATGCGCCGAATGCGGTATTAACCGAATATGATCCAAACAAAATTTTATATAAAAAAATTAATACGGGTCAAGAATTAATTTATCAATATTCAACCGATAGCTCAGAAGAATTATATACACTTTCATTTACCTATATGGGGGCTAATAAAGGAAATTATAAAATTGTATCACTTCCAGTAAATGGTCGTGTATATGAATATATTCCTCCAATTGACGGGATATTACAAGGGGAATATGAACCCGTAACCCAATTGATTCCACCTCAAAAAACACAAATAGTTTCAACTCATGCAGAATATAGGTTTAATAAAGGTAATTTGGGTGTTAATTTGGCACTAAGCGATCATGATGAAAATACGTTTTCGTCTATTGGAAATGGCAAAAATAAAGGATTTGCAAGCAAATTATATTTAAATAAGAATATAGATAAAAAATATTGGAATAGTAATTTTAATTTATCCCATATTTTTATTCAAAAAAACTTTCACATCTTAGAAAGAATTAACCAAGTTGAATTCGATAGGGATTTTAATATTTCACAAGAATTCAACGGCATAAATCAGAACCAATTAAGTCTGGGTTGGCAAAACAGACTATATGAAAAATGGAAGTTAAATTACACCTTAAATTATTTAGAAGAAGAAAATTTTTATAAAGGATACAAAAATGATATACACCTGGGATATGCTGCTAATAATACAGCCATATCTACAAATGTTAGTTATTTGTATTCCAAACAACAAGACAGTATCCATTCTAATTTTATAAAGCATATTTCGGAAATTAATCAACAAATAGGAAAGGTGAAAGTAGGAATCGGTTTAAAAGGAGAAACCAATAAAGTTAAAAACAATTTACTGTCAAAATATACCTCATCCAGTTTTAACTGGAATGAAATATATGCAACCTTACTCACAGATAGCGCAAAATTTTTTACCGAATTAAAAATTTATGCCAGAACAGATGATTCCGTACGTATTGGTAAACTGAAAAATTTTACCACTTCCTATGGAACGATCATAAACAATCAATTGATACAATCTCAAAATCATAATTTAAATATTGATTTCCATTATCGTAAAGTGCATTACAGTAAAGCTATATATACAAACCAAAAAGATGAAAATTACTTATTAGGATCTATTCATTGGAATAAAATTTTACTTAAAAGCGGATTAGTCTTAAATTCTGAATATGAGTTGTCGAGTGGTCAGGAAGCCCAAAGAGAATTTAAATATGTAAAAGTGACGGATGGAAAAGGCATATATAAATGGACGGATTATAATGGGAACGGAATAGAGGAAATTGATGAGTTTGAAGTGGCAGAATTCAGCGATCAAGCACAATATATACGAGTTTATACAGACAATGTAAACTATTTAAAATCAAATAATAATAAATTACTGTTTACCATACATGTACATCCCTCTCGTTTTCTTAATTCCGACTGGTGGAAAAGAATAACCTTACAATCTGCTTTTCAATCGATTTCATCTTACAAGAAAAAAAATAAAACCGTTGAACTTAATCCGTTTTCCAATAAAGATCTCTTGTCTCAGACACAGAATATAACTACAAATTTATCATTTAATCGAATCAGTGTACACAAATGGACCGGAGCTTTTCAATTCATGGAAAATAACTCTACACAATTTATATTTACCGGAAAAGACAAAAGAAATAGTATCAATTTTCAAACTTTAGTAAATTATAAACCATGGGATTTATGGATTTTTTCTCTTCAAAATAATTTTATCACAGATAAAAGTAGATCTCAACTTTTTGTTACCAAACGATTTACCATTGAAACAACAGCTTTTCATCCTTCATTAACCTATGAAATTCAAAAAAATATCAGCCTAAGAGCCTTACTAAAGTATCAACATAAAAAAAACAAATTAGGAAATGAACGGTTAGAATGGAAACAAGCCGGATTTGAATGCCATTGGAATGATGAGAAAAGAACCTCTCTTACCGGCACTTTTTCATATATAAAAAATGAATTAAAAGGAAATAATTTTTCCTTGGTATCCAGTCAGATGATGGAAGGGCTACTAAGTGGAAAAAATATGATATGGAAAGCATACCTTCAACGAGAACTTAGCTCTGTTTTTACATTGAATATTATATATGATGGTCGCAAAAGTGAAGATTCAAAAACCATACATACGGGAAGTGTTCAGATAAAAGCTTCGTTTTAATCATTAAATTCAACACTTAAAGATAAGATATACCAAAAAAATTTTGAATAAATGATTGTAATTTGGTAATCAATCATATATTGTTTCAATCATGAAGTGTTTATAAATCAGATAATAACCATTTAATAAATAAGAAAAATTTTAAATTTTACTGTCATTTTTGGAAAAAAAAGATGGGATTTCCAAAGTAAAATTAAGATAAAATCAGTCGATTATATTTGTGAAATTTATTACATTTGGTTCATAAACTAAATAATTCTAACATAAAGCTTATCATGAAAAAACTGATTTGGATTTTTTTTGTTCTTGCCCTAGTAGCCAATGCTCAAGTTAAGAATCCTATCCAGTGGAAATCGGAAATAAAACATGAAAAAGATAATATCTATGAAGCCGTATTCACTGCAATTTTAGAATCGGGGTGGCATGTATATTCCAAAGATATAAAGGTTGAAAATGCAATTCCAACTTCATTTTCATACCCCGAAAATTCCTCAATAAAATTAATTGGTCCAACTAAAGAAATTGGTAAAAAAATTGAAGAATATTCCGATGTATTTGAAGGAACTTTGATTTATTATTCCAATAAAGTTGAATATAGGCAACGAGTTGAGGTTTTAGGTTCTAAACCGGTTGTATTTGAAGCAGATGTTGAATATCAGATATGCAATGATAAAGTATGTTTAGCACCTGATGAAGAAACCTTTTCATTCAAATTGATCCCTAAGTCAATAAATCAAGATAAGTCAACGGTCTTACTTAAAGACACGATTAAGCAATTGACTCAACCGAAACCAAAAATAGATTCCGTTCCTTCAACTCCAATAAAAGATTCCGTTCAACCAATAAAAACAATTGCAGAAAGCAATAAAAATCAGATCATTATACCCGGCTTTAATATAGCTGAACCCATAAATAAAGATTGCGGAGATAGGATAATTAAAAAAGAAGGTTATATATGGATTTTTACATTTGGTTTTTTAGGAGGATTGGTAGCTTTGCTAACCCCATGTGTATATCCTATGATTCCATTAACCATATCCTATTTTACCAAACATGCTAAAAGTAAAAAAGAAGGCAAGAAAGATGCCTTGATTTACGCTTTTTTCATAGTGTTAATTTTCGTATTATTCACACTGCCCTTTCATCTTATAAGTGGTATAAATCCGGATATTTTTAATCAGATTGCCACCAATGTATGGTTGAATCTAATCTTTTTTGTGATTTTTATACTGTTTGCTTTTAGTTTTTTTGGATATTACGATATAACGTTACCCGGATGGATGGCTAATAAATCTGATAAAGCTTCCGAATCGGGAGGTATAATAGGTCTTTTTTTCATGGCTTTAACCCTGGTAATCGTTTCATTCTCATGCACCGGTCCTGTTTTAGGAAGCATACTGGCGAATGCAATTCAAAACCCGAATCAATTGACCGTGGCATTTGGAGGATGTGGATTAGCTTGGGCACTAATGTTTGGAATATTTGCATTGTTTCCTCAATTTTTACATACGATGCCAAAATCAGGAGGATGGATGAATACCGTTAAAGTTGTTTTAGGTTTTTTAGAATTAGCTTTAGCGTTCAAATTTTTATCAAAAGCAGATTTAGTAGCTAAAACTTTCTTGTTGAAAAGAGAAATTTTTATTGCGATTTGGATCCTTATTTGTATTTCAATTGTATTATACTTATTAGGTGTAATTAAATTTCCTCACGATAATAAAAAAGTAAAAATCAATGTAGGAAGAATAATTGGGGCTTGTCTCTTTGGACTGATTGGAATTTATATGATCCCCGGATTGTTTCCTTCAGAAAAGCCTAATTTAAAATTGCTTAGTGGACTTACTCCACCTATGCAAATTAGCATATATCCAAACAACCAAAAAAATGGTGTTTTAGGATTGACCATCTTTCATGACTATGAGAAAGCACGGGAAACGGCAAAAAAGGAAAATAAACCCATTCTCATTGATTTTACTGGTTATGGATGTGAAAATTGCCGAAAAATGGAAGAATATGTGTGGAGTGAACCGGATATTTGGAAAATCTTACACGATAAATTCATAATTTCATCTTTATATGTTGATGATTCAGAAGAATTGCCTAATAATGAGCAACAAATCCTTCATTTAAAAGATGGAAGAAAAAGAAAAATCAAAACAATAGGAAATAAATGGTCTACTTTTCAAAGGGAGAACTTTAATTCCAATTCTCAACCATTCTACGTATTAGTAACACCGGATAATAGAATTTTAAATTTTCCGGTTGCAGGTTATATGGATAAAGAAGAATTTAAAAATTTTCTGCTATGTGGATATAATACTTATGATGAGTTAAAATAAGATTTTAAAAGGAGAAAACCTATTTTTAAAAATAATTAGTTAACTAATTGAGTGCATAAAATATGAAAAAAAAATTAGTTGTATTAACAGGAGCAGGCATGAGTGCTGAAAGCGGTTTAAGCACATTCAGAGATTCAGGTGGATTATGGGAAAATTATAAAGTGCAAGAAGTAGCCTCAATAGAAGGATGGTATAAAAACCCGGAATTAGTGCAGAATTTTTATAATATGCGAAGAGCCGAGTTGCAAAAACATGACCCGAATCGGGGGCATCATTTGCTCAAAGAATTAGAATCCATTTTTGATATTTCAATTATAACTCAAAATGTTGACAATTTTCACGAAAGAGCTCAATCAACACATATACTTCATTTACACGGAGAACTGACAAAAGTAAGAAGCGAAACTAATGAATCACTAATCTATGATACGCTACAAGATGTTCATATGGGAGACTTAGCAGAAGATGGTGGACAATTACGTCCCCATATAGTATGGTTTGGGGAAATGGTTCCTGAAATGGAAAATGCTATTGAAATAACTCAAAATGCCGATATTTTTTTAGTCATTGGAAGCTCTCTGCAAGTATATCCGGCTGCATCATTACTTGATTTTGTGCCGGTTACTTCAAAAATATTTGTCATAGATCCTAAACCGTTCCGAACCTCATTACGCAATGATATTATATTCATACAAAAAGGAGCATCCGAAGGATTAGAATATTTTAAAGAACATTATGCTAACACTTTATAAAAATAAATAATAAGACATTATAAAAAATAGAGAATCAGTATTTTAACTATTTTATACGTAAACTAATTAAAACTTTTAACTGAAATAAAAGAATAAAAACTATGATATAATTTTTTATATTTGAAAAAATAATAAAGTATATACTATGAATATTATTCTTTTTGATGGTAAAGAGTATTCCGATCTTTTACCCTTAACGTTTACGCGACCGGTAGCAGAATTAAGGATGGGAATATTAACATTTGCAGAAAGATGGAAACATATTTTTCAAACGGAAAAAATCTCTTATCTAACTCAAGGATATCTTTCAGAAAAATATACTCTTCAAATTGAAGAAGAAAACGTATTTATAAATCCCGCCTATTTTCCAAATCAAGATTTTATTTACCAATTAAAAAATTTAAAATTCGGAGAAGCTTTTTATTATCAGGAAGAGTTGGTAGCAGCAAAAACTACTCTTGAAAATTTCCAATTAAATAATTTTGTAAAAAAATTGGATATAATATTTGAAAGCTTTCATATACAATATCCTTGGGATTTATTTACTTATAATTCGGATGCCATTACTTATGATTTCCAATTAATTACACAAGGCAGAAAATCATGTACCTTATCAAATACCGTTAAAATTATAGGAGATCCTTCACAACTATTTGTTGAAGAAGGTGCCGTAGCCGAATGTGCAATACTCAATACCAAAGAAGGGCCCATTTATTTAGGAAAAAATTCTGAAATTATGGAAGGAGCGATGATTCGAGGTTCCTTTGCCTTAGGTACGGGTTCTAAAATAAATATGGGAGCGAAAGTATATGACGGAACAACAGTCGGACCGTATTCCAAAGTGGGCGGAGAAGTTAATAATATTATAATCTTAGGATATTCAAATAAAGGACATGACGGTTTTGTAGGAAATTCGGTAATAGGTGAATGGTGTAATTTGGGGGCTGATACCAACTCCTCAAACTTAAAAAATAATTACGCAGTAGTTAAGCTTTGGAATTATACAAAACAAAAGTTTATTAAGTCAGGATTACAATTTGCAGGGATGATCATGGGGGATCATTCTAAATCAGCTATAAACACACAATTTAATACCGGCACGGTAGTAGGAGTTTCTGCTAATATATTTACTTCCGGTTTTCCACCTAATATAATAAAATCTTTCTCATGGGGTGGTAAGTCAGAGAGTCCTAATTTTAAATTGGAACAGGTATTTGAAGTTGCAGAAAGGACTATGAAAAGAAGGGGAATTGAATTATCAGAACAGGATAAGAAAATTATAGAATATATCTATAACAATTACTAATAATTTATACGGATTTTCTAATAAAGTATGATATAAATTTTTAATCAATTTGTATATGTTAAATTTCATTCAGTTAAATTTTTTGTAAGAAAAAAAAATTATAAATTTGCCCCTTGAATTAATTATATAAATTAATAATAAGATAGGATGGCTGGAACTTATAATAATGTTCTTGAGTTAATTAACAATACGCCGTTAGTTCGCTTAAACAGAGTAACAGAAGGAATGAAAGGTTCTTTTTTTGCAAAATTAGAATGCTATAATCCCGGACACTCAACTAAAGACAGAATTGCGCTTCATATTATTGAAAATGCTGAAAAACAAGGTTTATTAAAGCCAGGAGCAACTATAGTTGAAACAACTTCAGGAAATACAGGTTTTTCCATAGCTATGGTAAGTATCGTAAAAGGCTATAAATGTATAGTAGCAGTTAGCGATAAAACAAAACCTGAAAAAATCTCTTTTCTTAGAGCAATGGGAGCTAAAGTTTATTTATGTCCGGCTAATGTTCCGGCAGATGATCCCAGATCCTATTATGAAGTTGCCAAAAGAATAGCAGCAAATACCCCTAATTCCTTATATATTAATCAATATTTTAATAAAGAAAACACAAAATCTCATTATTTAAGTACAGGACCTGAAATTTGGGAACAAACGCAAGGGGAAATTACCCATCTTATTGGATGTACAGGAACCGGAGGAACACTTACTGGAGCTGCACAGTTTCTCAAAGAAAAAAATCCTGATATTAAAGTAATAGGAGTAGATGCAGTAGGTTCAGTATTAAAAAAATATTTTGAAACAGGAGAATTAGACCGTAACGAGATCAAACCTTATCAAATTGAAGGCTTAGGTAAAAATTTAATCCCGGGTGCTTTAGATTTTTCTGTTATCGATCAATACGTTAAAGTATCAGATGAGCCCAGTGCCTATGCTACAAGAGAATTAGCTCTTAAAGAAGGAATGATGGTAGGATATACCAGTGGAGCAAGCTTAACAGCAGCACGTACAATAGCAGATACTTTTAGTGATAACTCATTGGCTGTTTTAATTTTTCCGGATCACGGTTCCAGATATATGACTAAAGTTTTCAGTGATGAATGGATGTCATCTCAAGGTTTTGTTAACAGCAAATTGAATGGGTTAGAATCTCACGCTACTGTAGAAAAAATATAACTAACTTTGGTTAAATTGTAACAATGGATATTTTTGAAAGAATAAAAAATAATCCCGGTCCACTAGCTAAATATGCGGACTATGGGGAAGGAGAATATATATTTCCTGTTCTAGAAGGAGAAATCAGCCCAAGAATGAAATTTAAGGGTAATGACATGATCATCTGGAGCATTAATGATTATTTAGGATTGGCTAATCATCCTGAAGTGCGAAAAGCAGATGCAGATGCAGCAGCTCAATATGGTATGGCTTATCCAATGGGAGCGAGAGCCATGTCGGGTCAGACTCATTACCATGAAGAATTGGAAAAACAATTGGCTAATTTTGCAAACAAAGAATCAGCTTATTTATTAAATTTTGGATACCAGGGAATGTTATCGATTATAGATACATTGGTTTCCAAAAATGATGTAATCGTTTACGATGTAGATAGCCATGCTTGTATAGTTGATGGAGTTAGACTTCATTTTGGAAAAAGATTTACCTATCAGCACAACGATATAGAAAGCTTGGAAAAAAACCTGAAAAGAGCGGAAAAAAATGCAGCAGAATCAGGAGGTGGTGTTTTAGTTATCACCGAGGGAGTTTTCGGAATGAGAGGAGAGCAAGGTAAATTAAAAGAAATTGTAGAACTGAAAAAGAAATACAATTTTAGATTATTAGTTGATGACGCTCACGGATTCGGTACACTTGGTAAAACAGGAGCAGGAGCAGGAGAAGAGCAGGGCTGCCAGGACGGTATAGATGTTTATTTTTCAACATTTGCAAAATCTATGGCCGGAATTGGAGCATTTGTAGCTTCTAATAAAGAAATAATCAGATATTTAAAATACAATTTAAGATCTCAAATTTTCGCTAAATCTTTGCCGATGCCTATGGTGATTGGTGCGTTAAAAAGATTGGAATTGTTACGAAGCAAACCCGAACTTAAAGATAAACTATGGCATAACGTAAAAAAACTTCAAGAGGGGTTGAAAGCCAGAGGATTTGATATCGGTAAAACCAATACTTGTGTAACTCCTGTATATATGCAGGGAGATCCTATTGAGGCTACTTTATTAATTAAAGATATTCGTGAAAATTATAAAATTTTTACCAGTGTTGTAGTCTATCCGGTTATTCCTAAAGGAATGATACTTTTGCGTTTAATACCAACGGCTTCACATACAGATGAAGAAATTGATAAAACCTTGGATGCTTTCGAAGCTGTTAGAGACAAGCTGGTTGGAGGTGTATATAAACAACAAATGACAGATTTAAATTTAAATATTTAATCTTTCTGTTTAAATAAAAGGATAAAAACCTGATTATTTTAAATAATCAGGTTTTTTTATGCGATAAGTTTTCAATTTATTTAAGTATTCAAATTATTAATCAAAAGGTGTAAGTTTATAAAAAAAACTCTTTTAATTTGAATAACTATCTATTTTTATTATTCTTTATTTTTAGAATCTATGAGAATGGTTACCGGACCATCATTGAGTAAAGAAACTTTCATATCTGCACCGAATATCCCGGATTGGACAGGTTTTGATAATATGTTGGATAATTGATCTTTAAATTTTTCATACATAGTATTGGCAAATTCTTGTTTAGCGGCTTTTATATAACTCGGCCTATTACCTTTTTTTGTGGAAGCATGAAGGGTAAATTGGCTTACTAATAAAATATCCCCTCCAATATCCAAAATTGATTTATTCATTATTTCATTTTCATCATTAAATATTCGAAGGTTACAAATTTTATTAGACAACCAATCTATATCTTCCCGGTTGTCTGCTTCCTCAATACCTAAAAGTATCAACAAACCATGATCAATTTGGCCAACTATTTTATTATCAACTTTCACGGAAGATTCTAAAACTCTTTGGATAACCACTCTCATAAAATAAAATCTTAAAATTATAAATCATTTAAAATTTTAGTAATTTCACTCAAATTAGGAGCTATAATAATGTCAACCCTTCTATTAGCTGCTTTTCCGGTAGCTGTGGAGTTACTGGCTAGAGGAGCATATTCACTTTTACCGGAAGCGGTCATTTGCTTAGGCGATACTCCTTCGGATTGAAGAATTTTAGTTATGGCGGTTGCACGCATTACAGATAAATCCCAATTGTCTTTAATGCTTCCGCTACCGGCATATTTATCGGAATCCGTATGTCCTTGAATAATTATATTTAAACTTTTATCTTTAGATAAAACTTCGGAAAGGTCGTGAAGGGCTTTTATACCTTCTGTTTCTACCGTCCAACTTGCTGATGGAAACAGAAGTTTATTCTCCATGGAAACGTATATATTTCCATCTTTTTCTTCAACAGTAATTCCTTTTCCTGAATAATTTTTTAAAGCGATTTGAAGTTTGTTTTTTAATTTGGAAACCGATTCTTTTTGTTGAGAAATCAAGTTTTCCAACTCATTAATTCTTTTAATTTTTTCTTGAAGTTGACCTTGGGTTTGCTCTAATTCATTTAATATTTTTTTTCTGGATTGTTCCGTAGTTTGAACTTGATCAACTATTTGTGCGTTTTTGGCTTTAAGATCTTCCATATCTTTAAGTCGTTTAGCATATTCTATTTGAAGATCTGAATATTCAGCATCAAGTTGCGCTTTCTTTTTAGCCAGGGCGTCTTGTTGTTCTTGTAATGATGAATATTGGTCGGATAAAGATTTTAATTCGTTTTCTTTTTCTTGAATTGCTTTTTGACTTTTTCTTTCTCCTTGCAATGAAGCATAATATTTTTTTTCCAATTCATCGTATCTGGATTGAGGTACACACGATGCGGCGAGAATTACTAGAGAAATAATACAAGTTGCTTTTTTCATAATTAGATAATTTAATTAAAGATTTTGTGTTTTATTTAAGTCGAAATCGATACCTACCGGAGCATGGTCGGAGTGTACTGCTTGAGTTAAAATATAAGCTCTTTGTAAATGTTTTACCAAAGGCTTGGTAACCAAAGTGTAATCGATGCGCCATCCTTTATTATTACTTCTGGCTGTTTTTACACGGTATGTCCACCACGAATATTGATTGGGTTCATGATTAAAAACTCGTAAAGTATCTACCAAATTACATTGTTCAAAGAAACGGTCCATCCATTCTCTTTCTTCTGGAAGAAATCCTGACACTTTAGCATTGCGAACCGGATCATTGATGTCTATGGCTTTATGACAAATATTTATATCGCCATTAATAATAAGGTTTTTAAAATCCTTTTCTAATTTTTTAATATAATTTAATAAATATTCGCAAAATTTCATTTTAAAACCTAAACGAGAAATATTGGTTGCAGAGGGAACATATACACTTAAAACTGAAAAGTTTTCAAAATTTGCTTGTAATACTCTTCCTTCTTGATCGTATTCTTGCTCATCACAACCATATTTCACTGAAACCGGTTTTTCTTTAGATAAAATTGCTACTCCGCTATATCCCTTTTTTTCTGCCGGAAACCAGTAGGAATGATAACCCAAACTTTCAAATACTGTCGAGTCGAATTGATCAGTATGTGCTTTTATTTCTTGCAAGCAAAGTATATCAGGATTGGCAGATTTCAACCAATCAAGTAAGCCTTTATTTAATGCGGCTCTTATTCCGTTAACGTTGTAACTCAATAGTTTCATTTTACAAAAGTACTGTTTTTTATATTTCAGATTTTTATAAAAAAACGTTTTACTTGTTAATAAATTAAAAAAGAAATGTTATTTAAATCATTAGTTTATAGGATAAAGTAACTATTTAAAAAGTTAGAAGTTTACCATTGGCTAATAAGTAGAGAGAAAAAATATTTTAAAAAATATTGATATTTTATTTTAAAATGTTGTATTCAAGAATAAGTACTTATTAGGAAGCAGTATAATATGATATAATTCAGTTTTATTTAAATGTTATTATAATATAAATTTGTGTTTTAAATAAAACAAAATTACTATGAATTCATTATATTTATCTGTATTAAATTTTATAAGTTCTCTGTTTTTATAGGTTGTATCTGATCAGGAAATCAAAATTTAAAAATTTCTTTTAATTAGAGTAATTTAATTAATAATCATTTATGAAATGTATTTGTAAAACTATGGATAATGATATAAATGTGCTTGTATGAAGATTAATATTTTATTAGTTTTATTCTTTCAGTTCTTCCTAAGTTTTTCTCAAAAGGTTCATATTAAAGGAGAAATAAAATTTGAAAAAGGTAATTCCGGTCATTTAGCTGAAGTAATTCTGGCAAATCGAGATTCGATAGTAGGAAAAGTTATAGTCAAAGAAGAAGGTAAATTTCGTTTTGATCATTTGTCTCTAGGAAATTATAACTTGATCATTAAAGAATCGGAGGAAGTTTTATATGCTCAAAGCTTGGAACTTAAAGAAGATACTGATTTAGGTATACTATCCATAAGAACGCCTAACGAATTACAGGAGATATTAGTTACCGGAAAAAAAAGGTTAATTGAAAAGAAAGTTGACCGGACGATTTATAATATTGAAAATTCCATAGGATCCGCCGGAACGGATGTTTTAGATATTTTACACCTTATGCCGGGAATAGAGGTGCGAAATAATCAATTATTTCTTACAGGTAAAAGTTCGGTAAAAGTGCTGATTGATGATAAGATCGTTTCTTTGAATGGTGATGATTTATTTAATTATTTAAAAAGTATTCCTTCTGACCAGGTAAAGAATATTGAAGTTATAACTACGCCTCCCTCACAATATGATGCAGAAGGTAACTCAGGTCTTATAAATATAAATTTAAAAAAAATCAAAAAAGATTTTTGGGCATCTAACCTTACGTCTTCATATAAACAAGGGTATTACGCATCAGGTAATTTTGGAGCAAACTTTACTTACAGTAAAAATAAAATAAACTTAGGCCTATCATCTAATTACTCGAACGGCAATTACAAAAATTTAAAAAAAAGTAAGGTGTATTATCCCGAGCAATTATGGGATGAAAAGGAAACAGGCAAAAATTATCAAAATACACTCAGTTCAAAATTTTTGTTAGATTATCAATTAACTTCTAAATGGAATTCAGGAATACAATATTTGCTCAATTATTCAGAACCGCATTCTCGATATAAGGATATAACAAATTTCCATACATATGAAAATAAATTAGATTCATTACTCAGGACTAACAGCTATGAAAATTCTACAAAAAGATTGAATTCACTTAATTGGTATTCACATTTTACCATTGATAGTTTAGGTAAAAAAATAAAATTGAATTTTGATTATTTTAACTACAATACTGAGAAAAAATACAATTATTTAACCCGTTCTTATGAGACTCACAACGATCTAATTACGCGTTATTTCCCAGTTGAAAATAAGGGATCGCTAGATATTGATAATTATAGCGGCCAGGTTGATATTGATTACCCCATTTCTTTTATAAATATAAACTTACAATACGGGGCTAAAATATCTTTTACGAAAACGAAAAGCAGTTTAAAGAATTGCCTGATAAAAGGTGAGAGTGTAATTGAAAAAACGCATCAAGATGACTTTATATATAAAGAAAATTCGCAAGCTCTTTATGTTTCAGCCAGTAAAGAAATGAAAAAATGGGATATTCAACTAGGGATTAGAATGGAAAATACGCAAACTCGTGGTAATTCCATTTCACTTAATGAACGTAATAAAAATAATTATTTGAAATTTTTTCCAACTTTATATGTACTTTATAAAGCAAACGAGAATAATTCTTATTCTTTTACCTATTCCAGAAGAATTGACCGGCCGGATTACAATTCTGTTAATCCGTTCAGGAATTATTCTAATCCCTATCAATATTCTGAAGGAAACCCTTTTTTAAAACCTGTCATTAATAACAGTATTGAATTATCTTATTATTATAAAGACATTATACAAACCATTTTACAATTTATGATTCAAAAAGATAACTTTAACGATGTTACCTATTTGGATAAAGATAGTTATATACAAGCAACAAAAGTGGAGAATTATTTTGATAATTATGGGGTAGGGATAATTCAATCTTTTACCTATACTAAATTGAATTGGTTGCAAAGTAATCTAATGTTAGTCGGGGGATATCTATATTTAAAATCTAAAATTTATCCGATCACGGATAAATCTCAAGAAGGATTTATGGGTAGAATACAAGCTAATAATACATTTATCCTTAATAAAAGTAAGACACTATCAGCAGACTTGATAATTTCTTATTACCCGCGCAGTCAAGGAGCTTTAAGTACCAATTATTCATTAACACAAATGGATATGTTTTTTAAAGCTCTACTGTTGGATAAAAAAATGCAATTATCCTTACAGGTTACTAACCTATTTAATTCAGATCAATTTAGAAATAAAAGCACCAATAACGGTATAAGTGCTAAATATAGAGGGTATTATGAATCTCCTTCAATACGAATATCGTTAAGCTATAAATTAGGAAGTTCAACAGTAAAAGAAAAAAATATTGAGGGAAGTAATACAGAAGATCAGAACAGAATTAAATAAAAATACAGATTGCAATCGTTGTCCATAAATGAGTCAAGACACAAAAAGGTTACTCTAAAATTTATAATAATTATTCAAATATGAAAACAACAAAAAAAGTTGACGTTAAAAAATTTGAAACATTACAAACGTCAGGAGAAGTTTTAAAAGGAGGTTTTTCAAAATCATTAACTGCAGTTGATGCTAAGGATGTAATGGGTGGATGTATGAATGTAGGAATTTGTATAAATAAATGTACGGGTCCGGGTAGATGGAAATGTTAACAATCTTACTTTAGTCTAACAGAGTATTGTTAGCAGCAATACTCTGTTATGGACTATATATAAGTTTAAAAAAATGTCAGGAGGATTTTATAAAGCTTTATAGATATGTTAGAGTGGGTAACAGATGTATTTTAAATACACGTATAGCTGTGTTAAAATATAAAGGTCAAAGTTAGACAAAACTAAGTTTTGCCTATGAGCACTCGGTTTATAATCAAATGAATTATCATGACTTCTTATGTATTATTAAAATATTAATCTATCAATCATTTTTTATAAATATATAACGAATAATAAGATTTATTATAAAGATCGTCTTAATGTAAATACAATATAATATAAGTATAAATCAAATAAATGGATTATATTTTTCAAAATTAGTAATAGAAGAAAACTAAATAAATTAAATAAATATAATGGAAATACATTCTATGAAATATAGTCATTATAATGTATGCTTACCTTATGGAGAGCAATATGTTTTATATAATACCCTTGAGCAACGATTACTTTTTATACAATCTGAACTTAAAGAATTAATGGAAATGTATAAAACATCAGAGCTAAAAGAGATCCATCCGGAGTTTTTCAATTATATGGTAGAAGAAAAATTTATTATTAATGAGGAGATAGATGAGCTGGATGAAATAAAAAAAATAAGTAAAAGCATTGATGAAGATAATTCATTGTTTTTATTAACTATCAATCCAACTATGAATTGCAATTTTAAATGTTGGTATTGTTATGAAAATCTGGTAAAAAGTTCAAGGTTAAATGAAAATGGACTATCTAAAATCAAAAAGTTGATAGATACCATTACCAATAATAAGGATTTAAAAAATATGAATATTTCATTTTTTGGCGGAGAACCTTTATTATATTTTA
Organism: Apibacter sp. B3546; assembly: GCF_009827885.1. Classification (NCBI taxonomy): domain Bacteria; kingdom Pseudomonadati; phylum Bacteroidota; class Flavobacteriia; order Flavobacteriales; family Weeksellaceae; genus Apibacter; species Apibacter sp. B3546. The sequence continues at coordinate 38,242 of NZ_WINW01000029.1, forward strand.
ATAAAAATGTAATTCCTATAATTAACTATTATTTAGAAAGATGTACAGAGAAAAATATAAATGCTTATACATCTTTCACTACTAATGGATATTTAGCAAATCAAGAATTTATAAATTTTTTCTTGGATAAAAACGTCCGATGCAATTTACAAATCACTTTAGATGGTCATAAAGAAGAACATAATAAAGTGCGCTATATAAGTCAAAATAAAGGTTCTTATGATAAAATTGTTTCAAATATAAAAAACTTGATAAAAAATAAATTCTATGTGAATGTTAGAATAAATTTCACTGATTCAAATATTTTTAATGCAAACAAAATTTATGACGATTTTGAAGATATCGAAGAAGATATTAAAACTCAATTTTTAAAATTCGATTTTCATAGAGTATGGCAAAATAAAAAAATAGATCAGACACAAGATATTGCTGATGAAGAAATGAATCAAATAAATAGCAAAGGGGGAAAAACCTCGTGCCATGAATATAGCCCGGATACCCTTCGAAATTCGTGCTATGCAGATAAAAAAAATAGTGTTGTTATCAATTATAACGGAGATATATTTAAATGCACGGCCCGTGATTTCTCTACTAAAAATAGGGAAGGATATTTAACGGAAAACGGAGAATTATTTTGGGAAAATGACTCTTTAAATAAACGAATGAATTCAAAGTTCAAGAATCGTCCATGCTTAGAATGTAAAATTTTACCTTTATGTAATGGAGGGTGTTCTCAAACTGCCTTGGAAAGTCTGGCCGCTAATAGAGAGTATTGTGTGTATTCATGGGATGAAACAGAAAAAGAAAAGGTTATAAGAAATAAAATAAGTGAAATTTTAGAGAATGCGAATAAATAAAAGGCATCGTTTACAATTTTATAATCAACTTGAAAGCAGCGATTGCGGAGCAGCCTGTCTAGCCATGATCATGAGTTATTTTGGCAAAAAAACTTCACTTAATTATATTAAATCTTTTTTTGAATTTACTCGTATTGGAGTATCTGTACAAGATCTCGTGGATGTCTCCGAAAAATTAGGATTAACAGCCCATGCGTTAAAATTAACTGTTGAAGAATTAGATGAAATTCCCACGCCTTATATTTTATATTGGAAACAAAGTCATTTTGTAGTTTTAGAAAAAATAGTTAAAAAGAAAAATCAAGTTTATTATCATTTAGCAGATCCCGGTTATGGTAAGGTAGTACTAGATAGAGAATCTTTTATAACTGAGTGGAAAGAAAACAATACTAAGGGGATCGTTTTATTTTTAGAACCTTCTGAAAATTTTTGCTCTATAAATATTGATAGTGTAAAAAATAAAAGTTTGTTTCAATCCAGTATAATAAAATATACGTATGGGTTTTTAAAAAATCATAAACGTAACTATTTCCTTGCTATATTTTTAGTTTTCATAGGATTAGTGACGAATTGGTTCATTCCTTTTACTTTTCAGAACATTATTGATTTAGGAATTTCTTCAAAATCATTACGAGTAGTTTATTATCTTTTATTAGCGCAATTTATTTTGTTCATGTCTAATTTTGCCTCAGACTTTTTTAGTCAAATTGTGCTAACTAAGCTAAACTTCATATTAAGTATTGAATTACGGAAAACATTACTTTTAAAAATATTACGTTTACCCATAGTTTTCTTTGACACTCAAATAAATACGGAAATTCTACAACGATTGGAAGATCAGCAAACCATTCAACGGTTTTTTACTTGGAAAGGGGTTACTTTACTATTGAGTTTTTTAAATGTGGTTGTTTTTAGCTGTGTATTGGCATATTTTAGCATAACCATATTTTGTGTATATCTGGTATTGTCAATAATTTCAGTATTATGGTTTTCTATTTTTTTTAATAAACGAAATATAATTGAATATGCATCATTTTTAAAAAGATCAGAAAACAGCAATAATATATACGAATTCATAATGAATATGCCTGAGATAAAAATTAATAATGCTCAGGAAAAAATTATTGATCGAATTATTTCTACTCAAGATAAATTAAACCGATTGGAAATTAAATCGTTACTTTTAAATACCTATCAGCTTTTTGGAGTTGATACACTTTCCAAATTAAAAGAAATTATTGCCATAGCATTTTGTGCAACATTTATCATAGAGGACCAAATGTCTTTGGGAACTTTAATGGGAATATCCTATGTCATCGGACAACTTTCAACACCATTACAAAATTTAATTATGTTTCTTCGTGATACACAAGATACCATTATTGCCAATAAAAGAATTGAACTAATCTATGAAATACCTGATGAAGATTCTCAAAATAAAAAGCATATAAAAAATTGCGTTATTCAAAATATTTATATTGATCATATGTCCTTTAAATATCCGGGAACCCATAATCCCTTTATACTAAAGGATATACATATGGTAATACCTAAAAACTCCATAACGGCCATTGTCGGCGCCAGTGGTAGTGGTAAAACAACTCTGTTGAAATTATTATTATCGTACTATCCTATAAAAAAAGGAGGAATATATTTAGATACCTGTTCCATGAATGATATAAATGCCGAAGAATGGAGAGAGCGATGTGGAACAGTGCTTCAAAATGGAACCATCTTTAGTGATACCATTGCAAGTAATATTTCCATGTCCGGAAAAAGCTATGATGTAGACAAGCTTAGAAAAGCAGCAAAAATAGCGGGAATACAAGATTTTATAGAAAATTTACCGATGCATTATTTCACTCGTGTCGGGAATGCCGGGATAGAATTATCGGGTGGGCAAAAACAAAGAATTCTTATAGCGAGGGCTGTTTATAAAAATCCTGAATACTTAT
>NZ_WINW01000030.1:0-51166 GCF_009827885.1 Apibacter sp. B3546
CTTATATTATTAAGCTGCTTTTTATCTATATAGAGAAAATATTAGTGTATGCTAATTGATTGTTTGATCTTCTATAAATGTGTTACTGTTTATCGATTTGTCCTGTTTGAATTTTTGAAATTCTTCTAAATCATATACCGGACATGCTCCTATGTGATTGGTTATAAACGCCCCCAAAGCTATTGCTTCTTTCATAGCATCTAAATTTGAGAACCCTTGAGCTCTTTTAGCTAAAAATCCGGCCAGAAAAGAATCACCACTACCGACTGTATCTTTTATTTCAACTTGTATGGCTTCTGAATATATATATTGATATTGATCACAATATACCGCTCCTTTACTTCCTTTGGTTACAATTAGTCCATCTAAAGAGAATGTTTTACGAATATATTTTACGGCATCTTCTTCAGATGTATATTCTTTCCCCACCCATTCTAACAAAAGCCTTAATTCTGCCTTATTCATCTTTACTAAATCAGCTTTTTTCATAAAATCGATAATCGATTCTTGAGAAATATATGGGGGTCGTAGATTGATGTCAAAAACTTTATATGGCGCAACTTCAATTAATTTTGACAAAGTGTTTTTGGATAAATTATTTCTGCTTCCTAAACTTCCAAATACAAATCCTTGTGAATTCTTTACTAAATTTTCATATTCATCTTTCCATTCTATAAAGTCCCAAGCTACGGGTTCTACAATGGTATAATGAGCTTCGTTATTTTTATCTATTTCTGCTATTACAGTCCCTGTGTTGTATTTATCGCTTATCTGGCATTCTTCTGTCGGAATCGCTGCTTCTTGTACTTTATTAAGCAATTCTCTGCCTAATTCATCATTTCCAACACAACTAATCATTCTTCCATCAACACCCATTTTATTAAGATGATATGCAACATTAAATGGAGCTCCTCCTATTTTCTTTCCTGATGGGAATATATCCCATAATATTTCTCCAAAACAAATGATGGGCTTCGTATTCATATTATTTTTCATTATGTATCTTATTAAGAAGATTGTTTTATTATTAATTTGGAGTTGTACACTCTCGGTTTGAATTTTAAATTTTTATCTTCAATCATGCCGGTAATTATTTCTACAGCTTCTTTGGATATTTCATACAAAGGTTGTTTTATATGGCTCACCGGTACTTTAAAGATGTCAAAGGCTTCTGATTCATCAAAGGTAATTAGTGCTAATTCTTCAGGTATTCTTATGGTTAACGTCATTAATTTTTTAAGTCCCGCCAATGCTAATTTATTTGTTGCAAAAAATAAGGCATCAATGGCTTCTTCTTTTGAAAGTAATTCATCTATAGCATGGGAAACTTCTATATCTATTTCCGCTTCATTAATGTATTTTATATTTTCTGATTTAATAGTTAAACCCCTATCCAACACAGCTCTTTTATAACCATTTACTCTTTCATTTATATGAATTAATTCCGTTTGAAATGATAGTATGCCTATGTTCTTTTTTCCTTTTTTTATTAAATGTTCTGTGGCTTGATAGGATGCTCCGTAATTATTAGTAGTAATTACGGGTATTTCCATATTATTATTAAAATATCTGTCTATTAAAACTATCGGAGCATTGGTTTTAGCTAAATCCAATATATACTTTTCTGAGCCTTCTACCGGTAGAATTATAAAACCATCTACCTGTCTGGTAAGAAAAATATCTATTAATTGCTGCAATTTTTCTGCGTTTTCATCGGAACTTCCAATTAATATTACATATCCTTTGCTGCTTATCTCATCTTCAATAATCCTTGCTATTTGAGAAGCAAACGGGTTGGCAATATCTGCAACCAACAAGGCAATGGTATGAGTTTTTTTGGCTTTAAGACTTCGCGCTATGCTATTGGGTCGGTAATTCAGTTCTTTAGCTGCATTTTTTATTTTTTCTGCTGTTAGTTTACTTATTCTATCGGTATGACGACCGTTCAAAACATATGAAACCAACGCAGTCGAAACCCCTGCTTTTAAAGCAACATCTTTAATTGAAACTCTTTTCATAGTAATTGTATTTTATAGCTTAGTCAATAAGCCCTAATTCTTTTTCAATTTGTTCTAAAGATTTTCCTTTGGTTTCCGGAATCCAAAATTTAACAAAAATAAAGGCAATTACAGTAAATATTCCAAAAATTCCAAATAATGCACTGTCTCCTAAATTTGCTCGTATAATTGGTGCAAAATATACAGTTAAAAATGTACAACCCCAGCTAACAGCAGTTGAAAAAGACATTGCTAATCCTTTGATTCTATTAGGATAAATTTCTGATATAATTACCCACATTACCGGAGCAAAGGATGCAGCAAAAAAGGAAATATATCCTAATAAGGCTATTAAAACTCCCACACTATTTTTTTCAGGTTGCAAGAAAGCATATGTCAAATATCCTAAAGAAACAGCCATTCCAAAAGCGCCCCATAATAAAAGAGTTTTACGACCTTTAGAATCCACTAATTTCAAGGCAACTATAGTCATTAATACATTTACAATTCCCACGATCATGGATTGAAGTAAAGCTGTATCTCCACCTACTCCGGCAGAACGGAAAATATCCGGTGCAAATATTAATACAGCATTTATGCCGGTAATCTGCTGGAATGCTGCTATAAGGGTTCCTATTGCAACTATTTTGCCAGTCTTTCCGTTAAATAATTCTTTACTGCTGGCTTTTTCTTTGTTCTTTTCAGCATTTATGGATTTTTCCATTTCAGGAAGTTCGTTTTTCACATAACTATCTCCTCCTATTTTATTAAGAATTTCTACGGCTTCGTCTTTTTTTCCCTTAGCCAATAGCCAGCGCGGACTTTCCGGAAATGAGAATACTAAATATAGTAAAAAAATGATCCCGAATAGGGCCGGGATTCCCAACATATACCTCCAACTTTCATGACCTAAATTAATCAAGAAATAATCAAAAACATAGGCTAAAAAGATACCGATGGTTATTGCAAATTGATTGAATGATACCAACGTTCCTCTTTTATTGGCCGGGGAGATTTCTGAAATATACATGGGGCCTACTACTGAAGTAGCTCCTACAGCAAAACCGGAAAGAACCCTGAAAATAGTTAATCCTATAAAGCTGGTTGCAAAAGCACAACCTAAAGATGAAATTATATATATAATTGCTGTAATGATCATAACATTTTTACGACCGTATTTTTCAGCAATGCTACCAGTGAAAAAAGCTCCAATTAAGCAACCAATCATTAAAAAACTGGCAACCGTACCTAATCCGCTATCGCTTAAACTGAAATCTTGCTTTATGAGATCATTGGCTCCGGCAATTCCTGCCATATTTAAACCAAATAATAGACCTCCGTTTACTGCAACGAAAGTAATCCAATATAGATATTTTGTATTCATATTACATTTATGTTTGTGGTTTCATGCAGTAAAATTATATCATTTAATCGATTAAATGATTTTATTTGAAATGAGTTATATCATATTAAAGAATGATAATATTTTTATAGGTATAGAGATTGATAGTACAAAAATTATATATCTTATTTTTTCAAATGATTCAAAAATAATTTTATTAAATGTAAACGAAAATGAATTCTTAAATTTAAATATTGTTAATTAGAAAAAATGATTCTTTAACTTTAAAAAGATATCTAGTTAAAAAATATAAATATTTTATCTTTCTTAATCTATCGTTTAAACGTTTAAACATTTACTAAAGACTTAAACATGCTTTATAATTTTTATATGTTAAAGCATCATACTAACTTACTTAAGAAAGCTATATATTAACCTTAATATAATTCTTTGTACTAGACCTATATATTTATATAGGGTGATGTATCATTAAATTTAAACTAATTGTAATAGTTCGTTTTGCTTGGTTTGGATTTTCTAATTTTCTTAGGCGGATATTTCTTAAACAACAAATTAATTGATGAATTATAAAAGGAAGCTCTAGAAGCGGTAGAGGTATTAAAAGGTTTAGAATCTACAACTTTTGATGTCCAAACTAAATTCTTGGTTTTTGCATCATCAAAATCGACTTTAAACGAATAATTAACAATTTTACTATTATTTTTTATGGGTATATCTACATTAGTACCTAATCCAAACCAACCACTTCCTCCTCCAATTCCTAAATTGACCGAACTATTGGCAGGGTGTGTAAGTTGGGTATAAACTTCCACGGCTACATAAACATCGGGGTTATCAACATCTTTTATTAAACCTTTGGAAAGCAACACCGCATCCAGGTTTTTCATAAAATTTGTACTGTCTATTTTATTATTAAGTTTTACTTTATTATCTGCATAATAATTATAGGTTTTTACTGTAGAAAAATTATATCCTGAATCATAATCTACTGATAGATTATTGGTTTGACATGAAACCAATGTAATTAATAAAATAAATAGCAGCCAATGAGATTTCATATATTTATATAATTTACATTCAACATAAGTAACAAATTTACTAATATTTTAGTCATATTTTACTTGCCTATCTAAATTATGTCCCTTTTATGTGATTGTTATCAGGTTTACGTTATTTTATCTCAAAACTCTACTTCCTTGTTATAATTTTACACCTGTTAATTAATACTTCTTTATGACTGATACTTCAATTGAAATAAAATTTGTAAGTGAAGTTATTTCAGATATTGCTATAAGCCTTATCATGAATGGTGCTAATACTTCGCGAACATTAAAAAATACGCAAAGAATAGCCGGGGCTCTTGGTTATGAAGCTGATTTATTTTTTTCGTTATCAGGCGTTGTACTTAGTGTGAGAGATAAGAAAACTCATGTTATGCATACTATAGTTCGTGCTATACCTCATATTGGAGTAAATTTTGAAATTGTTTCTGAAATCAGCATATTATCATGGAGAGTGATTCATGAACAAATGGATGTGAATGCCGTAAATGAACAATTTAATTCTATAAAGAAAATTAATCATTACCCGAAACCCGCCATTTGGTTTTTTGTAGGTCTTGCCGGAGCCAGTTTATGCAGGATTCTTAATGGTAGTTGGATTGAGTTTTTTATTACTTTCCTTGCGACTGTTTTTGGAATCCTTTCCAGACAATTTTTAACTAAAAAAAAATTCAACATTTTTATAATTTTTACTATTGCTTCTTTTACTGCCGTATCTGTTGTGAATATTTTTAGATTAATCACCGGCCTTGATCTTAAAAGTGCTTTTGCTGCCAGTGTTTTATTTTTAATACCGGGTGTGCCTTTAATTAATTCTTTCATAGATATTTTAGAAGGATATGTTACACAAGGTATTGCCAGGGGAATACACGGATCAATGTTAATTTTTGTTATCGCTATGGGCCTATTTTTATCATTATTTTTATTTGGATATGGATTTAATTAATTTTTTTACCGTTTGTGAGAATGTAACTATTTGGGAAAAAATATTTTGGTCTATGTGGGTATCCATAGGCTTTGCCGTTATATTTAGAACGCCTTACCGTTCGATGTGGGTGGTAGCTTTGTTAGGAGCTATGGGATTTAGCTGCCGAGCTGTTTTATTACATTATTTTGTAAATCAAATCGTATTTTCAAGTTTTGCCGCTGCCAGCTTAGTAGGTATATCAGGCGTTTATTTCGCTCATAGAGTACACACCCCTCCTATTGTATTTACGATTCCCGCTGTCATTAATATTATTCCCGGTAAAATGGGCTATGAGTTTATGATTTCTTTGATCGAGGTTATGACTTTAAAAGAAGGGGAACCACTGCAATTTAATTATTTAGTAGAAATGCTTGAAAAAGCTACTCGTACGGGGTTTACTTTATTATCACTCGCATTTGGCGTTGTTTTTCCTTTATTAATTTTTAAAACCAGATCAGTTAAACAAACTAATCTTAATCAATTATTATTTAATAAACTGGTTCATATTAAAAAGAAAAATGAATAAATGATTTGTTAAACATATTGATAGTCTTATTATAAAATAAATTATTTAACTGATTATATTTAATTTATCTCCATATACTTAATTGAGTATAAAGAAAGTGAAATTCACCCATTTAATTTTTTAATTAATTATTTTTCAATTAGTTTTTGTTAGTTTATACTATTAAGTAAAAAAAACAATCATATAGTTTTATATGATTGTTTTTTATAATATCTTTTATTTATTAATTATCTTTTTATTTTTTGAAACATCATTTCAATTAATTTCAACGGATTCATTATTAATTGTATAATTTTTAGCTTAGTTAAAAACAAACATACTAAAGTAATTGTTATAGCTGCTAAAATATCAACTACAAGTGGTATATGACTGAAATGTTTTGTAACTATCCCCCAATATACAGGATATACGATCATAATATGTAATAAAAGGATGCCCAAACTAGCGGAACCAAATTTATAGAAGGTATCCGGAATAATATTAAAAAATGCTGCAGAACTGAATATGGCAAAAACAAGAAAAATCAACCTTTGAATCAATCCATCGGTAATGGTAGGAAATACACTATAGGAATATCCACCAAATGTGGTGAATGCATGATAGCTTGTTCCATATAAACAAACCCAGATACCAAAAATCGTGAAAAATAATACGGAATATATTTTTTTAATATTTTTTATTCTAGACCATATATCTTGTGGGGCATAATATCCTACAAAAAAATGGGGTATAAAAACCAAGATTCTTAGTGCAGAAACATAATCAGGATGTAATATAGGATCTATTTTTATGAATCCAACAGATAACGAAATAACCGTTGAAATTAGTAAGCTTGCCCATGCCGGTATATTAAACTTTTTTATTAGTATTATAAAATATCTCCAAAGTATTAATCCCGCAAGATACCAGAGAGGACCTATGGGTAATAGTATATATCGTACGATATTGAAATGCCCGGCAGCCATGGAGGGGATTGAATAAAAAAGCTGAAATAAATAATATACTAAAACAAAGCCTAAGAAGAATTTTTTAAACTTATCCCATGTTAAATTTTTTGAGAAATAACCTGAAATGATTATAAATAAGGGTATTGTAAAGGTTGAAGAAAAAATGTAAATCAAAAGTTTGATTTTAGATGTAAATAAATCATATTCACAGGTATGTGCTAATACAACAAAAAATATTAAAATGAACTTAGCGGAATCTAAAGATTTATTCCTTTCCATAAAAAAATAAAATTATTTAATAATAAACTATTTGTATAATAAATGCAATTTAAAATATAATGATCTGTTTATAAACATATAGATCCGACTGTTAATTATAAATTTAAATGTTCTTAAAATTTATAAAAATCTCCAACTTCATATAAATAAAAATTTAACTTTATTTACCAGCATTCCCAAAGGTTAAAAGCATCTATACTTTTATAAAAATTGGTCAAATATACACATAAAATGTTAATACAATTCATATAATAATCATGAGTGAAAAGTAATGATAAAAATCACATTAACAAATAAAAATCAAAAAAAAGTTTATTTTATATTAATAATATATATTTTTAAATAAAATTTAAAACTGATCATACTATGAATTATATTTATTTTTATATAAGATCAACACCATTTGTTGTTTATTTTTTTTTATTTCTTTTTCCCTCAACTCCTATCTTTTCTCAAAAAATACAGCGGCAACAAAGTATTGGTGGAAACCAAATTAATTATACCGATATTGAACCTATTGAAATGGTAGGTAATAATTACTTTTTACCGGATTATATATCCGGTGCATACCTTAATGCAGTAGCAAGTGGTCAATATGGAAGATATAGCCCTAATAAGCCGGATGCATTTAGTTTCAGCTAGGGATTTTCTTTTCAAGGAATCTTTGGAGAAGCAAGCTTAAGTATTGGAATTGCAGTAGCCAACGGTGATGCGGCTTTAGTTGTGGGAACTGGAGGTGGTCTGGGAATAAAACCGAGCAAACCGGGGGTAAAAACCGGGGCTCAATTTGCTTTTCATGATAACTATGGGGATAATAAAGATGTTTTAAAAGGTCTTTCCGGAACGGATGTTAGCTGGGGAGGTTCCTTTTTGATGGGAGGTGTTTATTCAACGTCTGCAGTTTATAAGAATGGGAAATTAATTAAAGATGAATCTGGAGTACGAACAATTGGAATAAATGCCAGAGTAGGATTTGGCGCGGGTGTTGCTGTTTCTAAATCCGAAACTTTTAGATTAAGCAATGGTATTCGTCAGTTAAGTAATTGGTTTAACAATAAATAAAAAGATAATGAAAAAGATAATTATTTTATTATTGGGAATTAGTCTATTACGTTCTTGTTTAAAAATTGATTGTGAAAAAAATGCTGATTTACATAGAGATGAAGAATGCATTATGATCTTAGAGAAAGAGCCCTCAACAAGTCAAGCTTATTTAGATTTATATGGAGTGGATATGAATACGGGAAAACCCTGTCATTGTAAAGCTAATGGACGTTGGTGGTCAACATTTAGCGATAATATGTCTGTAGGAGATACTTTAATTAAACGAAAAGGGGAATTAGTTTTTTATATTCATAAAAAAGATACTATTTTAAGTTTTCCTTGGAGATGTGAGGGTAAAGTGTATCAATAATTTTTTATTACTTCTATTTTAAAAGAATGTGCTACTGTTTTTTGCTGATGATGAAACTTTAAAGGTGTAAACATAACAAAAAATATCAGTGAATGTTTTATTGTTCAGAAAATCGAAAGTATTTTAAATAAAAAACCCTCATAATTCTATATGAGGGTTATAATTTTGTAGCGAGGAGCAGACTTGAACTGCCGACCTTTGGGTTATGAATCCAACGCTCTAACCACCTGAGCTACCTCGCCAATTAATTCGAGGTGCAAATATAACGGGATTTCATTAATTTACAAAATTATTTAATAGTAAAAGCCGATTTTTAACTTTCTGCTTTAGGTAAAAATATTTCTGCTAACATACATCGTACGCCACCGCCGCCATATTTTTCAATTGTGGGAATATCAAATACTAATATTTGACTGTATTTATTTATGGCATTTATTTGACCTGCATTCAAGGATTGATAGGCTGTATTGGACATTACTAAAAATCTTTCTTTTTTATCGTTTTCCAGTTGTAAGGTATTTCCTAAAAAATGATTCATTTGTTCTTCTGAAATGATAATTACCTCCTTTTTCGTAGTTTGTAAAAAGTCTATTACTAGTTTTCTTTCTTTTACATCTTGGATGGATTCTTTACAAATTATGGCGAAATCTTCTGCTACGCTCATCATTACATTGGTATGATACACCGGGTATCTTTTACCATTTTTTTCTTGTGTAGAATGAAAAACTACAGGTGAGAATTCCAAATCTTCACAAAACTCTATAAAAAGCTCTTCGTTGGTTCTTTCTGAAATGGCAGCATAGGCGATTTCATTAGTACGATCCAATACCATGCTTCCGGTTCCTTCTAAAAAAATATCTTCCTCTTCAGCCTGGCTGTAATCTATTATTTCATTAATTATAAATCCTTCCTTCTCTATACTATCCAATATATCTTCTCTTCTTTCTACTCTTCTATTTTCAGCATACATAGGATAAAGCACTACTTTACCGTCTGAATGGAAAGAAATCCAGTTATTTGGAAAAATTGAATCCGGTGTATGCGGTTGCTCCGTATCTTTAACAACCAAAACATTTATTCCGAATTTTCTAAGTTTTTCAACCATATTTCTGAATTCTTCCTTTGCTTTTTCTTGAATAGATTCTACAGAAACCGAATCGTTTTGTTGGAAGAAATTATTTTTTGCTGTTTGATAATTATACCCAAAGGAAACGGGTTCTATCATCAATACGGTATTTGTTATCTGCTTATTACTCATTTGTACGTATTAAAGGTAAAGTGGAACATCTTAGAAGGCCTCCCATTTTTGATATTTCATGGTATGGAACTTTTTCTACTTTTATATTCCATTCGTTTTCCATAAAATTATTAAGTCTTTCAAATTTATTTTCCGAAATAACCACTTCCGGTGAAATGGAAAATACATTAGTATTCATGTAATACAATTCTTCGTCCGTTACTTCAAAGACATTATTTGTGCCAAAAAAATCAAGTAAGAAATGATAGTCTTTTTCATTTGCAAAACCTCCTTTGTAAAGAATAGCTTTATCTTTTCCAACAGGCATAAAGGTGCAATCGAGATGTAAAATTCCGTTTCTCGGGTTTTTATCATCTTTTTTTAACGGTAAATTTATAAAGGTTTTATTAGGAAATAAATCTTTTAAGTAATCTATAGCATATTGGTTTGTTCTCGCTGTTTTAATATTCGCAAAGTCTTTTCCTTCATAAGCTCCGCAAAAAACAACATCGTTGTGAGGTATAATATCCCCTCCTTCAACTTTTGCTTTTTTAGGAAGATTATAAATATTCTGAAAATATATGGATTTGAATATTTCCTTATAAGCATAGAGTTCTTCTGCTCGATCTGCAATCATATTAGATATAATGATCTTATCTTCTATAACAAAGGCTACATCTCTTGCAAATACTTGGTTATAATCTTTTAAAATTTCGGGAGATAAAACCGTAACATCATATTTTTGAAGGGCTTTTTTAAATTCCTTCATTTCGTGTATTACGTCTTCTTCTATAGGGTAACTGTTGTTTTTTACATTTTCATAAGACTTTGCATCATAAGTTTCATTTTGTTCCGGTGTTTTTCCCATAGAACAGGGTTGACCCAGAACAACCACTTTCAGCTTTGATGTTTCATTTTTTATGTTGAGCTGCATAATATTTCATCTAGTTAATTGATTAAAAAAAATCAAAGTTAGTTCAAATTTACAGAAAATTTATTTTTAAGGAGTTTTACTTTATGTTAACGGGCTTTATTCGCCAAATTTAGTTTTTATTAGCTTCCAAAATTTTTTCATATTGGTGTATGATCTTATCTTTTGAAAATCTATTTATTATGGAATTTTTTATACGATTTTTATCGTATTTCTTATTTAATGTTATTTTTATCTCCTCTGCAAAATTTTTATGATCTTCAATGGAAATAATTCTTCCATTGACATTTTCTTCAATTATTTCATTGATTCCCCCTTTACAATTATTTGCTAATGAAAATGTTCCGGTAGCTCCTGCTTCTAACATTACATTGGGAAAACCTTCATATCTGGAAGAGAGGATAAATAAATCTGCATTTTTTAAATATGGATAGGGATTAGTTATTTTTCCTAAAAATTTTACATTCTTAATTTGTAAAGAATCTTTTAATTCTATCAATTTTTCTTTATCGTCACCCTCTCCTATGATATATAAAAATATATTTTCATTTTTTAGGTATGAAAAAACTTTTAATAGATTGTCAAAGCCTTTACGATAGGAAAGATTGCCGATAGCCACTACATTTTTATAGCCTTCGAAAAATGGAAAATTCATAGATTCGAGTGATTTTGCTTCAACTGCATCTACATCCACCGGATTATTGATTTTTATAATCTTTTTCTCAAGTATTTTTAGGTTGTTTATAAGATCATATTTCATATCATCACTCTGTGCAATGACGGTATCAAAATTATTGTAAAAACGATAAAAAAATCTTATTTCCGGCCGGGTTACATGTTGGGAAACTATATTGGTTTCTCTTGCTATAAAACGTATTTTCGGAAAAAAGGGTATTATGGGTGCTAAATAGGCCGATACTTCACCCCATCCGCCAAAAACGATATCGGGTTTTAATGTTCTAAATACCTTAATTATGGGAAAAAATGCATTTCTTATTCGAGACGTTTTTATATCTATGATTTCAATATTTTTATCTAAAAGCTCAAGATAATATCCTTCTTTTCTCATTAGAAGGAGCTTTGGAGTAAATTTATTTTTATCCAAATTATTTATAAGCAAAGTAATTATTCTTTCTGCCCCGCCCATATTTAAATCCGGAAGTATAAATAGTATAGTTTTCATTTACACTTTATTGTTAATATATCCTTCGGTTGCTTTTTCATTGGGTTGTATTTGAGCTACATTTCCAATTACAATTGAATTATCGGGAATATCTTCCGTAACATAGGCATTGGGCGCGATCAAAACATTATTTCCTATTTTTATATTGCCTACAAGTACTGCATTAGTACCTATCCATACTTCATCTCCTATAACAGGTACTCCTGCTTTTTTGCCTCTGTTCGTTTTTCCTATGGTAACTCCGGGAGCTATATTGCAGTTTTTGCCAATTTTTACTTTGGGATTTATAATAACTGTTCCCCAATGACCGAGGTAAAAGCCTTCTCCAATTTGTGTTTCCGGATATATTTGAAATCCATATTTAGTTTGGTAATGATATAAAATCAATCGATATAAAGTTCCTAATATCGATTTTTTTGGATATACGGATGCTTTTCTTAAAAAATATATATACCGAAAATTGGGATTTATTAGAGCCTTGCCTAAAAATTTCCCCGGCCATTTTCCGTATATTCTGAAATAATCTTTTTGTATTAAAGAGTTTGACATTTTATAAATTGTCTAAAATAGTTGTTAATCGGGATACAGCATTCTCTAATGTAAAGGGTAATTCCTTGTCGTTCATTTCTTGTACATATTTTTGGGTGATTTCGGGTTGTGTTAAAAATTGTTTCATTCCGGTATAAATCCCTTCTTCAGAATTTTCAACGATTTTTCCTAATTTTCCTTCTTGCAATATTTCGCTGACTCCGGAAACATCCGTAGCTATTATCGGCTTTTTCAATGTTAATGCTTCAAATAAAACGGTTGGATATCCTTCATATCGTGAGGATAAAATAAAATAATCAGCATTTTTAAAAAATGGATAGGGATTTTCTTGATAACCCACCATTTTTACTGTATCATCCAAATTCAATGATTTAACTAGTGTATGTATATTTTTAAAATCATACCCGTCTCCTACTATATAAATTTTATGTTTATATCCTTCTTGTAAAAGCCTTTTATGCATTTTTATAAGTCGGTCAAAACCTTTCTGTGGAAAAACTGTACCTACAGCTACAAAAATTTTTTCATTCTTTTCTTTCGTAAAAGTAAAGTTAATATCTTCTTCTGATTTTTTTATAATTTCTTGAGAATCAATTGGATTATAAATTCTAATTAGTTTTTCTCTGTCCTCTCGGGTTGTGGCTAATTTTTCGAAACCGGATCTAATCTTTTCAGATATTACCCAAATTTTATCTGCTTTAAAAAAATTACTTAATTTTTTGGTTGTATATTCTGATATGCTGAACAAATCATTATGAACCCAAACTACCTTTTTTGAGGTTTTTATTGGACTTTTTAAAACTTCTTCCAACAGTCTGTGATTGGCAATAAGCTCTATATCATAATGTTGTTTTTTTAAAATAAATTTATAAAGTGCTATAGGAAATAATTTCAACAGTTCTTCATAGGATCTTCTAAAAGCTTTAACGGGTATTTCCCAAGGTTTGTTTGTTGTTATCATTTCTCCTTTATGTAGATGATATACTGAGACCCAAGAGGGAACGTCTTTTAAATATTTTCCTGATTTAAGATTTAATAACAGATCTATTTCATATTTATTTTCGGGTAAATTTTTTAAAAATGTTACTAAAACTTTTTCAGCTCCTCCATGACGTAAGGATCCTATTCTAATAAGTATTTTCTTTTTTTTCATCTTAACTTTAAAAAATTTTTTAATTCATTTGAAAGTTTTTTTTCAATTAGATGATAAAGTATATATGAAAATAATATTATGCTTAACATCATTAAAATGTAGAAAAAATAATTTAATAAATAAATTTTAAATATTCCCGGAAAAATATCAAAATGCTCCTTCAATAAATTTGGAATAAATGGATGAAATAAATATAAAGAATACGATATATTTCCTAAGAAATAAAGCGCATTTAGATTTATTTTTATTTGAGAAAAATCAAAATTAATTACGCTATATACGATGAATGTAAAAAAAAGCAATAATCCTATTTTATTATTTATTTTAACATAATTGAATAAAAATAAAATCAATATAAACATTGATACTGTAAACAATGTTAATGAAATTTGAGAATTATTTATTATAATTTTTTTTCTAAATAATCCTAATAAAACTCCTACTAAAAAGTAATTTAGCTGAAAGCTGGAAATCATATTCATATAACTATTTTGATATTTAAAATGTTGTAAACTTATAAATATCATAAAAAATATAAGCAAAACTATATATTTATAATGCCCAAATAATAAGCTTATTGCAAATATCAAGTAAAAAAACATTTCATAGTTTAAAGACCATCCTAAATATAAAATAGGGAATTCATTATACGGAATAAACATTATGGATTTTATAATTTTAATAAATACATTCCAGTTAAAAGAATCAATAAATATAATATACCAAACAATTGTTAATATAGTATACAAAGGAGCAATTCTAATTATTCTTTTCTTTATAAATAATTTTGAATACTTATATTGACTTTGTAAAAAATTATCTTTTGTGGTATATATCATTATAAATCCACTAATGATAAAAAATAATTCTACTCCATACAAACCTTTTGCAAATAAAAAATCTCCTAACTTACTACTATCATTTAAATTAATCCAATAACGTGTATGAAATCCACATACAAGCAATGATGCTAAACCTCTTAAACATTGAACATAGTATAATAATTTCTTATTTTCCATTTTTAACTTTAGTTAATTTTTATCTAAAAGAATTTTCCATGTTGAAATAATGTTTTCCTTTTTCCATTTTTTAGATTCTTCATAAGAAGATATATTTAATTTTTTTAACAACTCTTCATCAGTTATTAATAATTGAAGCTTATTTGTAAAATCTTCTTTATCATGATGCTTTATTAGAAAACCATTATTATTATTTACTATTGAAGCAGGACCAAATTCACAATCATAAGAAATCAAAATATTACTACAAAACATAGATTCAACCAGTACCAGACCAAAAGCCTCAGATTCTGATGCTAGTACTAAAATTTTACTTTTCATCATATAGTTACACACCTCTTCTTTTGTCTTATTTCCCAATATCTCTATATGTGAATGAGGATGATCTTTTACATAATTTTCTAAATAACTTTTTTCAGATCCTTCTCCGATTATTTTAAAATTCCACCCTTCTTTTTCTTTTAAATTAGAATATATTTCCACCAGTTGCCTTATATTTTTTTCAGGGTGTAGCCGTCCGACAAATAAAATGGTATTTTCTTTTTCTTCACAACATATAAATGGCATATTCTCAAAAGGATCACCTATGAGGTTATAAATTAAATAGCTGTTAGGATTTATCTTTTTATAATGTCCCTCGGATTCTTTATTTATATAAATAATTCCTTTTAAATTCTTGTAATATGGTCGCATAAGGGTATTCCAAAAAAAACCTCCCATCTTATAGTTTATGTGTTCCCACGCCCATGTTTTCTTATTTATTCCTTTCATGGTGGACAACATGCTTGAAAGGGTATATCTGCAAGAAACTATGGTATCATAATTCTGATGGTTTTTTTTTAACCATTTTTTTAATAGGCAATATACCCCGTATTGATAAATATAATTTTTAATGTTTTGTTTCTTTGGCAACCACGAAAAGTATTTGTTAATTAGAACCATTGCCTTAAATGATTTTGTATTTCCAAAAGAATTTAAAACCACTGACTTAATTTTAGGGTTTAAATCGTATAGAAATTCCTCATTTCCATCCAAACATAAAACCGTTATATCGAACTTAGTACATAGTTCATTCATTAAATTAGTTAAAACGGTTTGTACTCCTCCGGATTTACCTAGTGAATAGGTTATAAACAATAACTTTTTCATTTTTTTATTACAGCTATCTTTTATTTATAAAATAATATATATAGCTAAATGGCAATGTTAAAACACTCATAGTCTTAATTAAAGGATTAGTAATGTCTGTAATATTTGACGCTAAAGATTTTTTATTTAAAAAGGAATAAAATTGAAATCCGATTAAATTTCTAAGCATAGTTTTAGGATATGAAAATAACTGATAGCTATAATTGTTTAGCATGGCTTTATATCCCTCTCTTAATCCGAAAATATTTTTGCCCTTCCAACGGGTATTGGAAACCGATTCTGAATCGTTATCGTCTTTATGATAAGTACGAATTATCTTATTAATAAATTTTGTTTTTAACCCTTTTGCATCGTAAATGGTAAAGAAAACACTTTGAGGAATATAGCCTTTATTTTCATAAATTAAATAATCAAATTTATCCAATTCTCTTTGATAACTCTTTGTTATAAAAATACCATTTTTATCTCCCTTTACTTTGTACTTATACCGCATTTCTAAAATAGAACCTATAAATCCGTTTTCAGGGAAATAACTTCCTACTAAATTTCCTTCCGTATCTGCTGAATGTCCAATTACTCCAATATATTGATCTTGGTTTTCAATACTGCAAACTTCTTCATACAATATTTCAAATGAATTTTCAGGCCAACTATCATCTGAATCGATAATTACAAAATAAGGTGTTTTTACCTTCTTAATTCCTTCAAATACGGTAATAAATTTATGACGATTTTTTCCTTTATAGTATTCTATAGGAATACTATTTTCATCTATATATTTTTGCACCAACTGACTGGTCGAATCCGTAGAACCATCATCCATAATTATCCACATAAATTGTTTGAATGATTGTTTTTTTAGTGATTCATAGACTCTATCGAGCGTATGAGCCCTATTATAAGTGGGTGTTATTACTGTTATTACGGAATTTTTTTCCATTCATTGATTTTTTTACTTTGTTAACAGCTTTTCTATTTCTTTATATATAGGAACTGGTGAGAAAATTTCTTTACAATTTTTATTATTTTCGATAAAGAATTGCACTTTTTTTGGGTCATACAACAGGGTTTTCATTGCTTCATATAGGGCTTGTTCATTATTACTTGGAATGAATATACCGTTTTCTTGGTCTACCATCATTTCTCTAATTCCTCCAACATCGGTAGTTATAATCGGCTTTTCCAATATAAGGCTTTCCGCAATAACTAAAGGATACGCTTCTGAAAATGAAGGAAGGATAAAATAATCTGCTTCTTTAATCAACGGGTAGGGATTACTATATTCTCCCAAAAATATAAATGTTTCTTCTATACGATATTCTTTTACTTTTTTTAGTAATTCTTCTTTATATTCTCCCTCTCCAACGATATATATTTTATGATATAATCCATCATCAATTAGCTTTTTATGAGCTTCAATTAAAAGTTGATAGCCTTTACCCGGTTTTATTCTTCCAACTGATATAAATGATTGTATTGAATCATTTTTGTGTGAACTGATTTTTATAGTTGGTTTCAGCTTGGATTTAGCTATGATATCATCAACCTCTATTGGATTATAAATAATCTTAGCATTTGCAGCTATCTGATCATTAAAACTTTTTGCACTTTCCATAGTTTGTTGTGAAACATAAACCATGATATTAAATCTCAAAAATTTCGCTACAAATTTCTCTTTATTTCCATTTATGGTAATATTTTTTATATCACCATGCATCCAACCTATTTTTTTGGATTTTAGATTAGGACTGTTTAAAACATCATCGTAATTATAATGGAAAAAAGCTACTTCAACATCTTGATCATAGAGTTTTAGATTTTTATATAGTAATCGAGGAAATTTTGAATACAATTTTAATTTTGCAGCCCTAGTGATTAATTGAAATTTTTTTATAAAAGAATTTGAATTCATAAATTCTCTTCCTTTTCCTATATATTGAACTTTAATGGATTCCGGTATTTCTTTAATTAATTCTCCTTGATATAGATTCAACAATAAAGTAACATCAAAAATATTCTTATCTAAATGATTTAAAATATTTAGTAAGACTTTTTGAACACCTCCGGTTTCCATGGATCGGATTCTAAAAAGAATTTTAATTTTCTTTATTTCTTCCATTTATATAAGTAAAATATATATAGTTAAATCTATTTTTAATATTATTTAATTATTTGTTTTAATCACTATATCTCAATTAATAGTTATAAATTTTAAATTCATTATTTATGAATAGTACCATCTTTCCTTTTAAAATAGATTTTAAAAAATAAATGTAATACTAAGTATATTTTTAAGTAAATCTAAAAAAAACTTACCAATTCTTTCTATTTTATTATTACTTATATAAATTACATGTTTTTAATATATTTGCTATTATGAAATTTTGTAAAAAATACTTATTATTTTTTATTTTACTAATAGGAAATTTATTTTACGGTATAAATAGAGATTCAACTTTTATATCAATTCAGGATTCTTTAAATCGTAGACCCAAAGTAGGTTTAGTTCTTAGTGGCGGAGGTGCTAAAGGGTTCGCTCATGTGGAAGTTATCGAGGCTATTGAAAAAGCAGGAATTAAAATTGATTATATAAGCGGAACCAGTATGGGTGCCATAGTAGGTTCATTATATGCTGCAGGATATTCACCTAAAGAAATGAGAAATATCATTAAAAGCATTGATTTTAACGAACTTTTTTTACAGGACAGAAATCGAAATTTTATTCCTTTTTTTGATAAATCTTACAGAGAAAAATATATTTTAACATTACCTATTTCCAATTTTAAAGTAGTTTTTCCATCAGCTTTAAGTAAGGGACAAGGACCTTTAATGCTTTTAACTAATTTATTGTACAATGTTCATGATATTCATGATTATTCTAAACTACCGATACCTTTCTTATGCATAGCAACAAATTTAGAAACCGGTGACGAAGAGCAAATGGAAAAAGGTTTTCTTCCTCTCAGTGTTTTGGCCAGTGGTGCTTATCCTTCTCTTATAGAACCGGTTAAAATTGATGATAAAACTTTAATTGACGGTGGAATTGTTAATAATTTTCCTTCCCGAGCGTTACGAGATAAAGGCATGGATATCATAATTGGAGTTGATTTAGGTAATGGTTTACAAAAAGCGAATGAAATCAAATCAATATTAAATATTATTAGTCAAATTATTAGCTATCGTATTAATATTAAAACGGATTTCGAACGAAGTTATGTAGATTTACTAATTCGACCAGATGTAAAGAATTATGAGGTAACCGATTTTGATAAAAAGGATTCCATTTTGTATAAAGGAAAACTAGCCGGAGAAAAGGCGTTTCCTGAGCTATTAAAAATTGCAAAATTACAAGGTTTTGATACTATCAATAGACCGAGAATACAGGAACTACCTTCCGAAAGAAATTTATTTATTACTAAACTTTCCATTATTGGTAATTCTTCTAAAGATTCTGTTTATATAAAAAGAAAATTAGGTTTGAAATTACCTCAAAATACCTCTATTACTAAATTAGATAAAGGAATTTCTGCCTTATATTCTACGGGAAATTATAATCGGGTTTTTTATGAGCTTTCTTCCGAAAATTTTGATGAAAATCAACAAGTTAACTTATATCTGGATAAAAAAGATAATAATTCCATAAAATTTGGAATTCATTACGATGATGTATATAAAACTTCTCTTTTAGCTAATGTTACTTTAAACAAACTCATATTAAATAATTCCAATTTATCCATTGATGTAATTTTTGGAAATAATTTCAGAACTAATATAAATTATTATATTGATAATGGAATATTACCAAGTATTGGATCTAATACAACTTTTAATTCTTTTAATTTTAATTATTCCGATATAAAAAGAAGTGAATATTCATTTAATCGTATTCGATACTTTAATCAACAACTTTATCTACAGTCTACCTTAAATGAAAAATATGCCGTTGGTACCGGTATAGAATATAGTTATATGCGCATCTCACCCTTTTCCTACGATCGAATTAATGAAGTAGATCACAAAAATTTTAATAAGGACGAGAGTTTTTTTTATAATCCTTATTTTTATATAAAGGCCGATACGAGAGATAACTCCAACTTTCCTTTTAAAGGTTTTAAACTTGATGCCTCTGCTAAATATATATTTTATTCTAATGCTCCTAATTTTGAAAAATTTTCCACAATTAAAACTCAATTAAGTTATTCAGTCCCTTTCGGTAATCGATTGGCTTTAGAAAATCAACATTTTTTAGGAGTATCTTTTAATACGCCTTCTTTACAATACAAATATTTTAACGGTGGTTATTTTGAACAAGATTTCTTAAATTTCAGTAAATTTTTAGGATTACCATTTGCCTATAAATCCGGGGATCAACTATTCTCATTATATTCTTCTTTAAACTATAAAATCTTAAAAAATCATTATGTGAAAATTTATGCAGACATGGCTAATGTTGAAGATGAATTTAACGATATAAGATATTTTAAATACAAATATTTTAGTTATGGAGTGGGATATGGATATGACAGTCCTTTTGGACCTATTAACTTATTATACACATTTTCTACCAATCAAAACAAAGGTGTATTTAGTGTTGGTTTAGGATATTGGTTTTAACAAAATAGTTAACTACCATTTTTTTCAATCCTATTTATGTAAAATTACTTTATTTAAAAAATTTTTATTCATTATAAACATTTTCTCTTAATTTATACAGAAAGTATACTTGGTATTAAATGTAAAAGTTATTATAAAATTTAATAGTATTAGTAAATAGTATGAAGAATTTTATTATATTAAAATTTCAGAATTTAAATATTAATTTAGCTAAGTACAAATTAACAAAAAATGATAAATTATTTTTCAAATAATGATTTTATTTTAAAAAATAAATTAAAAAGAAAAAAGTGGTTAAAAGAAGTTATAGAACAAGAAGCCTGCCGTGTAGGAGATATAAATTATATTTTTTGCTCTGATGAACAATTATTAGAGATTAATATTCAATATTTAAATCATGATTATTACACGGATATAATTACGTTTGATTATAAAGAAAACCAATTAATTTCGGGTGATATATTCATTTCCACAGACAGAGTTAAAGAAAATGCAGTAATTAATAATGAAGATTTTGATCATGAATTAAACCGTGTTTTAGTTCATGGAGTTCTGCATATCATCGGGTACAAAGATAAATTGGAAAAGGATATTGAACTTATGAGAAAAAAGGAAAATACTTATATAGACTTATATAAAAATTATTAAAAATTAATTATAAAAAAATTTTGTTTCACGTGAAACATCTGTTAAAATGATATTAGAAAAATACGATGTTATTGTTGTAGGTGGTGGACATGCAGGTTCAGAAGCTGCCGCTGCTGCTGCCAATTTAGGTTCAAAAACACTACTAATTACCATGAATCTTCAGACTATTGGTCAAATGTCTTGCAATCCGGCTATGGGAGGTATTGCAAAAGGACAAATAGTTAGAGAAATCGATGCTTTGGGCGGATTATCAGGTATCGTTACTGATAAAACTATGATTCAATTTAAGATGCTTAATTTATCTAAGGGACCTGCCATGTGGAGTCCAAGAGCGCAATCCGATCGAATGAGATTTTCGGAAGAATGGCGATTACAATTAGAAAGCATTCCAAATCTTGATTTCTTTCAAGACATGGTTGTTGAGTTATTAACAGAAAATGATCAAATTATTGGTGTTAAAACCTATATGGGAGCTGTTATTTATTCAAAAGCTGTAATATTAACTAATGGAACTTTTCTAAATGGTTTAATCCATATTGGAAACAAACAGTTCGGCGGAGGTAGAATGGGTGAAAAAGCAGCATTTGGAATCACTGAAAATCTAGTTAAATTAGGATTTGAGGCCGGTAGAATGAAAACAGGAACACCTCCCAGGGTAGATGGTAGAAGCATAGATTTCTCAAAAATGGAAGAACAAAAAGGAGATACTAATCCACAAAAATTTTCCTATACTAATACACCTAAACTCGACAAACAAAGAAGTTGTTATATTACCTATACTAATGTAAAAGTTCATGAAGTTTTACGTGAAGGATTTGAAAGATCTCCTTTATTTAATGGAACAATTAAAAGTACAGGTCCAAGATATTGTCCTTCGATTGAAGACAAAATTAACAGATTTGCAGATAGAGAAAGACATCAAATATTTGCTGAACCGGAAGGCTGGCAAACTGTTGAATTTTACATCAACGGATTTAGTACATCTTTACCGGATGATATTCAAATTAAAGCTTTACAACTAATCCCCGGATTTGAAAAAGCTAAATTTTTCAGACCGGGTTACGCCATTGAATATGACTACTTACCTCCTACTCAATTAAAAAATACATTAGAAACAAAAAATATTAATCATTTATATTTTGCGGGACAAATTAATGGTACAACGGGTTATGAAGAGGCAGCAGCTCAAGGATTGATGGCCGGTATTAATGCATCACTTAAAATTCAAAATAAAGAGCCGTTTGTACTTAAGAGGAATGAAGCGTATATTGGGGTATTAATTGATGATCTTATTACCAAAGGAACCGAAGAACCTTATCGAATGTTTACCTCACGTGCAGAATATAGAATGAGTTTAAGACAGGATAATGCCGATGAACGATTAACGCCATTAAGTTATACACTTGGTTTAGCATCATCTGAAAGAATGCAAAATTTAGATAAGAAAATCAAGCAAACGAATAATTGTATAGAATTTATAAAATCAACATCCATAACCAAAGAAGAAACTAATCCAATTTTACTACAAAAAAATTCAACACCTATTTCTCAAACTTTAAAAGCTGATAGTATATTGGTTAGACCTAATATATACTTAAAAGACTTGGAAAACATATCCTCTATAAATGATTATATCAAATCAAATCATTTTTCGGATGAGGTACTTGAACAAGTAGAAATTAAAATTAAATATAAGGGATATATTGACAAAGAACTTGAAAATGTTGAAAAATTAAATAGATTAGAAAATATAAAAATTCCTTCAAATTTTGACTATTCAAAATTAAATAGTATTTCTACTGAAGCTAAACAAAAATTAATGAAATTCAAACCTGAGACTATAGGTCAAGCCAGTAGAATAAGTGGCGTATCTCCATCCGATATAAATGTTTTATTAATTTACATGGGTAGATAATATAAAGTTATAAATAAATGTTCCACGTGGAACATTTATTTATAATCCTAAATATTTTACTATATGATATTATATATATAAAATTGAAAATGAAAATTAAAGATCACTTCTTATCTAATGAAATTTTTGAAATTCAAAAATCTGAATATACCGATATTTTAAAAACTACCCAAATACCTGAGGATCTTTCAAAATATTATGAAAGTGAAAAATATTTATCCCATTCGAAAGATCAGTCTTTAAAATCAAAAATATATTTATTAATTCAAAAATTGAATGAAAAATATAAATTAAAGATTATTAATAAATACAAAACGTCCGGAACATTATTAGACTATGGTTGTGGAGATGGAACATTTTTAAAATTCATAAAAGATAAAAATTTTTCAATTCTAGGTTTTGAACCTAATATAAAAGCAGCAGAAACTGCTAAATCTAAAATTGGTGAAAATCATATAACTACTTCTTTAGATTCTGTTGAAAATAATTCTTTAGATATCATTACACTTTGGCATGTATTAGAACACATCCCTAATCCGGAAGAAATCCTGTCAAAATTAAGATTAAAATTAAAAAATGTTGGATATATAGTAATAGCAGTTCCAAATTACAAATCTTTTGATGCCAAATTTTATAGAGAATTTTGGGCTGCCTGGGATGTACCTCGACATATATTTCATTATTCTAAAAAAGGAGCTATCGATTTTTTTAATAATCATAAGTTTGAAGTAATTCATACTTATCCCCTACCCTTTGATAGTTTCTATATTTCTTTAATCAGTGAAAATTATATGAATAATCCTTTAGGAATTTTTAGATTTCCATTCATTGCTGCCTTATCAAACTTAAAAGGAATGAATGATGGTAATTATTCATCTGTTATTTATATTTTAAAAAAATAAAATTTTCACAAAATTTTTATTATTAAATTAACAAGTAAGTTAAGTTTAAAAGAGGATAATTTGTAATAGTAGATATTTAAAAGTTTAAATATTTATTAAATAAAACTATAAAAATAGAACTTTTTGATATAAATTACTAAATATTATATTTTATATTATCAAAAATATAAATTTATTTATACAAAAAATATAGTTTTTTTTAGACATTTTATGTATTAAAATTTTATTATAGCAATAATAAAATTAAAGTTACTTTGAATAGTTACTAGCATATAAAAAAAGAAGCTTGAAATATCAAGCTTCTTAATATGAATTGTATAATTCTAGATTTTAATACTAATCGTTTAAAATAGCTGCTACTCCGGGTAATTCTCTACCTTCTAATGATTCAAGCATAGCTCCTCCCCCGGTAGAAACGTAACTAACTTTGTCAGTATAATTATTTTGTTTAACAAATGCTACACTGTCACCTCCTCCAACTAAAGAGAAAGCTCCATTCTTAGTGGCTTCACCAATAGCATCTCCAATAGCTTTCGTACCAACGGCAAAATTTGGCATTTCAAATACTCCTAAAGGTCCGTTCCATAATATGGTTTTAGAAGCTAAAATAACATCAGAAAATGTTTTAATAGTTTTAGGTCCAACATCCAAACCTTCCCATCCATCAGGAATATCATTAGTATCGACTACTTTTCTATTTGCATCATTTGAAAAATCATCACCTATAACAGAATCTTCCGGAAGATATACCTTTACACCTTTTTCTTTTGCTTTTTTAAGTATATCTAGTGCTAATTCTTGTTTATCATCTTCACAAATAGAGTTTCCGATCTTACCTCCTTGAGCTTTAATAAAAGTATAGGTCATTCCTCCTCCGATTATTAAGTTATCAACAACCGGAAGGATGTTTTCTATAATAGTAATTTTAGAAGAAACTTTAGAACCTCCTAATATAGCCGTAACAGGTTTTTCGCCTGTTTTAAGGACTTTTTGAATAGCATCAAGCTCTTTGGCCATCAACAGACCAAAACATTTGTTAGAAGGGAAGAATTTAGCAATAATAGCAGTAGATGCATGAGCGCGATGTGCAGTTCCGAATGCATCATTTACATAAATATCACCTAACTTAGCTAATTCTTTAGCAAATCCTTCATCTCCTTTCTCCTCTTCATTGTGAAAACGTAAATTTTCTAACAATAAAACTTCACCGGGTTTTAATTCTGCTGCAGCTTTTTCGGCTTTAGGCCCTACACATTCATCAACGAACTTAACAGGAACACCTA
The DNA here is from genome assembly GCF_009827885.1 of Apibacter sp. B3546. Classification (NCBI taxonomy): domain Bacteria; kingdom Pseudomonadati; phylum Bacteroidota; class Flavobacteriia; order Flavobacteriales; family Weeksellaceae; genus Apibacter; species Apibacter sp. B3546. The sequence goes on from NZ_WINW01000030.1 coordinate 25,138, forward strand.
AAACTTTTGATACCTCATCAACAATATGTTTTAAAGAATATTTATCTGTAACCTGACCTTTAGGTCTGCCTAAATGCGTCATTAATATTACAGAACCTCCATCTTTCAATATTTTATCTATAGTTGGCTTAGCAGAAACAATTCTTGTATTATCAGTAACCTTAAGATTTTCATCTTGAGGAACATTAAAATCAACTCTAATTAATGCTTTTTTTCCGTTGAAATTGAAATCATTAACTGTTTTCATAATTTTTACTTATTTTTCTTACAAATATACCTTCATAAAAACGAAAAGAGAAATTTTGAAACCTGAATTTTTTCCACAATTAATCATTATTTATATATCTTTTTTTAATTAATTAAATAAAATTTAAAGTAATAGTAATAATAGACCTGTTAATATGTTAATAACTTTGAAATAGTGAGTTATTAATATTTCTAAATATGATATTAACAAAATTTATTGAAAATAAATAAGTATAAATCAATAAACTAAATCACTTATCAACAATTTTTAGAAGTTATTAATAAAGTGACTGTTTAAAAAAGTAACTGTTATTAAACTTATCAAAAGGAAGGTAAAATTCATTTTTAAAAAGTTTTATAAATATTTGCAAAAATCTTAAATCTTTATAAATGGAAATTGTAACTCTTGAAGCAAAATTTTTTGTTTAAAAATGTTAACAATAATTTATTTAAATTGTTAATATTGTTTTAACTTATTGAAAATTTATGAGTTAATAAAAATAATTTTTAATAATAATTATATAATTTTATTGATTTACAGTCAATTATATAATTGAAGGAATTTTTGAAATAAATTAAGTTATTAACATATTTATTAATTAATTCATAATTAATTACTTATATATGTATTATTTTGTAAAATATTGATAGTTAATATATTATATTAGGTTAAAATTTATAAGTATAGTTTAGAAGTTTAAAACATTTCTGTAGTTAAAAAATTATATTTTAAAATTATAAATTATAAACAGCTCTAACATTAATTATATTTATTTATTTAAATAAAATCAAATTAATAATGTAAAAATTTATTTTTACATTATTAATGCTTAGTTTTACATACAACCAATAAGCATTTTATGATAATATGATATAACTATTCTAATTTTAATTTATGGTATTTTCAATTTATGAACAGTTATCTATTGGGATAATTATTATAAAAGAAAACATAGAAAAAGCCTTTAAATAAGCTTGTAGACAGGCTCAATATTAGTAAAGGATGGAAGAATGTGAAATAATCCTAGTATAGAAATAAAAAAAGGTAAATAATAGCTATTTACCTTTTTAAAATAGTAGATTAAATTTTTATAAAAAGTTCAACATTAGTAAGGTGTTGAAAATCTAAGTATAGAGTACTTTAATAAAAGCAATTAGTAATCTTGTTTCAATTGAATAGTTATAAACTTGTTAACAATTGTTTATTTTTCTTCCTTTTGGTTTTTTTTGTCCATAGAATCTAACTCCTCTAACACCGGATTAATAGTACTATCCGGAATATCACTTATTCTAATATACATCAATCCGTCAATGGCATCATTAAACTTAGGATCGACGTTAAAAGCAATAACACGGGCGTTTTGTTTTAAATATTTTTTGATCAATACGGGAAGTCTTAAATCGGGCTCAAGTTCATCTATTAACTTGTCAAATTTATTAAGATCATTATCCGCAGCATCAAAGAATAAATCTTTTTCATTAGATTTCAGATGAACTTTAAATTCATTTTTTGAATGTACATATTGAGCAACATAAGAATCAAAATAATGAGAACGCATAAATTCAACCATTATCGATTTTGAAAAGTTGGAAAATTGATTGCTTATACTTACACCTCCCACCAGGTATTTATAATGTGGATTTCTTAAGCAAACATGTACAATCCCTCTCCATAAAAGTAATAAGGGCATAGGTTTTTTTTGATATTCACTGGAAATAAACGCCCTACCCATCTCAATGATTTTTTTAAAGAAAGGATGTACTTCCGAATCATATTCGAAAAGAGAAGCAGTATAAAAACCTTTTATTCCGTATTTTTCATAAATCTCTTTTCCCATTCCCATTCGATAAGCACCCGCGATAAGTTTATTTTCTTTATCCCATAAAAATAAGTGATGATAAATTTGATCGAATTCATCCAGATCAAAAGGTTCATTGGTTCCCTCTCCCACTTCGCGAAAACAAATTTCTCTTAAACGGCCAATTTCACGTAAGATATTAGGTATTTTTTCAGGTTTAGCTAAATAGACTTCATATTGAGAATTGGAAAATAGTTCACAATCAATTTCTTTTAAAAGCTCAACTTCTTTTAAGATTAATTCATGAGGTGTCTCTTTAATAATAGGCTTAACTTCATTGGAATTAGCAGACTTAGTCATTGCTGATACTGAAAGAAACTTTATATTTTTAAATGGATTCTTAACGGTAGTATAGAATGATTTAAGCATATATACCTTATTCCTTAAAAAATTACCGTAAGACTTGATATCTGTATATTCATCTTGCTGTTTAACTGAAATAGGTTTACCGATTCGTATTTTAATAGGCGCTTTTCTTTTTCTAACCAATTCTCTAGGCAGCATCGCAGTCTGTAAATCCGGATGAATATTATACATTTTATAAAACAACTTACTGTTTCTCGCATGAAAATATACAGGAATTACGGGTACTTTAGCTTTTTTCAAAAGTTTTAAGGCACTTTCTACCCATTCTCTGTCTTGATATTCTTTGGTATCCGGGTAATAATGAGAAACTTCACCGGCCGGGAAAATGATAACACAATGATTATCTTTCAAGATACGCAAGGTTTCAATAAAACCTTTTTTACTGTCAAAAGTATCTTTTCTGGTTTCAAAAGGATTAACAGGAATAATAACTTTTTTTAAAGGTTCAATTTTTTGCAATAAAAAATTAGTCATTATTTTAAAATCCGGACGAATTTCTGAAACAATTTTCATTAAAATTATGCCATCTAATCCTCCTAGAGGGTGATTGGAAACGATTATAAAAGGTCCTTTTTCAGGAATTCTTTTTAAATCTTCCTCATGAATTTCGTAGTTAATTTTTAAATGTTTTAAAACTGCAGTAAGAAATTCATTGGTAGGTAAATCTTTATTTTCAGTACAGAATTTATTTATATGACCAAGTTTTGAAACATTCATAAGGGTCCATGCTATACCCTTTCCAATAAAACCAAATTTCTTTAGGTTTAAAGTATTTTGTATATCCTCTAAGGTGACTAAACTCATATTGTTATTCTTTTACAATTGCTTGGTAAGTTTGTTTTACCAATTGTTCTAATAAAACTGTTTTTCCTTTTTTAAAATTATTTCGTATTTTTTGTGAACTATTCGTTATCGTAAATAGACGCACATTTTCTTCTAATGTTACATTAAAAGAATTTGCGAGTATATTCAGTAAAATGTTAATTGAATTAAATTTGTCTTCAATAACCAGTGAAACTGAACAAGCAGAAACCTTGATCATGTTAGTTTTAATATTCAGTTCAGTAAGTTGTTTGAAGAGTATACAAAGAGTATCTTCCAGATTATAAGTAAAATAAATGGAAGAAATAGTAAGCAAATGTACATTTAATTTTCGTATGAAACAAGAGACGCTGGGATCTCCCTTAACTCCTTTCGTAATATAAGTTCCATGATTTTCAAGTTCTAAAAAAGAACGAATGTTCAGTGGAATCTCACCTTTATACAAAGGAAAAATGGTTTTCGGATGAAGGATGGATGCTCCAAAAAATGACATATCCATAGCCTCTTCATAGGAAAGAGATTTTAATAATTGAGCGTTTTCATAGTAGTCAGGATCTCCGGTCATAATTCCCGGAACATCTTTCCAAATGGTAACACCTTCAGCATGTAAACAATAGGCAATTATGGCAGCAGAATAATCTGAACCTTCCCTTCCCAGAGTTACAGTAAAATTGCCGGAATTCGAAGCTAAAAAACCTTGAGTAACATATGTTTGAGAAGTATCAAAATTTTCAAATTGTTTTTGCGTACGTTCCCAATCTATAGTCCCTTCTCTATAATTATCATCAGTTTTTAAATAATTTCTACTATCAATCCAAGTATTGGTAATTCCTGAATAATTTAAAAAAGAGCTTAAAATTCTAGATGAAATAATTTCACCAAAACTTACCGTTTGATCGTATAAGAAATTAAAATTATCGGATGTATTGTTAGTTAGTAAAGATCGCAAATTTTTAAAAATATTCTTAATATCGTTATAAACTTCCGTATAATTAGAAAATAATTTTTTAACTATTTCTAAATGCTCCTCCTCTATTCTGTCTATTAATAGTTTATAAGTATCATTATTATGAAAGTATGCTTGAATAACATCTTCTAATGCGTTAGTCGTTTTACCCATGGCCGAGACAACAATAATGGTTGATTTGTATCCGGTTTGGTTTAAAACTTTTAAAATAGCACGTACATTTTTTTCATTTTGTACTGAAACACCTCCAAATTTATAAACTTTCATAAATGATAGTTATATATTTTCAATATATAAAAAACACATTTTCCCGTAAATAAATCTTGTGAAAAAAGAATTTTTACACATCGGGAATTCACGTATTAATAGACTTAAAATTTATATTATAATGATAAACAGTACAATAAGTATTTTAAATATTAAAAGACCTTCAGCAAATATATGACAAATCTGCATATTACTTATAAAGTACAACCAAAAATCAATATATTTGGAACATTCAAAAAACTAAATATATAAAATATGAAATCGAAGAGCTCACAGACTTTAGGCGAATTTATAATTGATAAACAGGCAGATTTTAAATATTCTTCAGGAGAGTTGTCACGCCTTTTAGGAGCAATAAGATTAGCCAGTAAAGTTGTTAATCAGCAAGTTAATAAAGCTGGGCTCGTTGATATTATTGGAGCAATTGGAAATCAGAATATACAAGGTGAAGAGCAACAAAAATTAGATGTGTTTGCCAATGATGTATTTATTGGAGCCTTAAAAAATAGAGAGGTAGTTTGTGGAATTGCTTCCGAAGAAAATGAAGACTTCATCAGTATAAATTCTAAAGATAATTCACATAATAGTAAATATGTGGTATTAATTGATCCATTAGACGGATCTTCCAATATCGATGTAAATGTTAATGTAGGAACTATTTTTTCTATTTATAGAAGAATATCGGAAGATGGACCGGTAACATTGGAAGATTTTTTACAACCGGGAAATAAACAGGTAGCAGCCGGATATATAGTGTACGGTTCATCAACAATGTTAGTATATACAACAGGTAACGGTGTAAATGGTTTTACTTTAGATCCGGCTTTGGGAGTGTTTTATCTTTCACATCCTAATATTAAAATACCTGAAGATGGAAAAATATATTCCGTAAATGAAGGAAATTATCTTAAATTTCCTCAAGGAATTAAGAATTATATAAAATATTGTCAAGAAGAAAAAGAAAATAGACCGTATACTTCCCGTTATATCGGATCTTTAGTTTCCGATTTTCATAGAAATATGTTGAAAGGAGGCATTTACCTATATCCTTCCTATTCACAAGCCCCTAAAGGCAAATTACGATTGTTATATGAATGTAATCCTATGGCATTCCTTGCGGAACAAGCAGGAGGAAGTGCCAGTGATGGTTTTACACGAATATTAGATTTAAATCCTGTTGAATTGCATGAAAGAACACCATTTGTTTGTGGATCAAAAAAAATGGTTGAAAAAGTAGAAAAATTTATGAAAGATGCCCAAGAGTAGCACTCATCCCTATGATTATGTTTTAAAAAAATTTGATCAACTTACTTTAGACGAATTGTATAACTTATTACGATTAAGAAATGAAGTATTTATAGTCGAGCAAAAATGTTTATACCAGGATTTGGACTATAAAGATTATAAAGCGCATCATTTATTAGTGTATAAAGGGGAACAATTAGTTGCTTATTCCAGGATTTTTCCTGAAAAAGTTTCCTTTAATGAAGCTTCCATTGGAAGAATTATAGTTTGTAAGGAATATCGTTCTACCGGTTTAGGAAAAATTTTAATGGAAAAATCCATAGAGTCATTATTTACACTTCATGGTAAACAACCGATAAGAATCGGTGCTCAATATTATGCAGTTCCATTTTATAAAAAATTTGGATTTGAAACTGAAGGAGAGATTTATTTTGAAGATCATATTGAGCATATTGAGATGGTAAAGAAAGAAGACTAATATTCATATAAAAAAAGTAAAAATTAAAGGCTGATAATATTTAAATTATCAGCCTTTATTGATTTATATAAAATTGAGTATTTATTTTAACGGACCGGAAGGTAACAATTTGTTAGAATTTGAATTAGTATCTTCTTCAATAATTGTATTTTCCTTTTTAATATTACGGTTTTTATCAAAACTGTAAGATAGTTTAATATAGAACAATTGATCGCTGTCTCTACTGTAATAATTGGTTCTTAAATTAAAGTTATTAATATCAGAATTAAACTTAGTAGGACCCAATATATTTTGAATACCTAAAGAAGCCTTAATAGTTTTGTTACTAAAGGATCTTGAAAGTTCTATATTAGAATAACGGAAAGGTTTATAGGATTTGTAAATTTCAAAATATCCCTTATCTGTACTAGATAAAAAGAAAGTGGTTAATTTAAAATCTTTTGGAAGGATTAATTGAGCATATATTACATAAAACCACATAGGTTTTACTTTATCTAAATATGGATAATCGTTTACTTTGTAGTAATTATACATCCCGTAAAGGTAAATGAAATTCATTTTATCCATATTCATAGGCTCGTCAAAGAATTTTTTACCCATGGTAACCAATTTAAATGGAATAGGAATACCAACCCATACGTTATAGTTTTTCATGCCGTGAAATGTACGAGTAGTTTGATTTACGGTTAATGAATTGTCTTCAGTCTCGTAATACAGCATATTTATATTTTTAGAATACGTATAGTTGAAAGAGATTTTCAAATATCTCCATGCACTTAAAGAAACTTCATAGTTATCGTAATAATCCGGTTTAAGATGTAAGTTTCCTTCCGAAGTATTGAATTCGTCAAAATAGTTGGTTAAATTCGGATCCATATTAGAATAGGAAGGAGGCATCATACTCTTTCTGTAGGTAGCATTAAAATCCAGCGTAGGATTAAATTTATATAGTAAACTAAAAGATGGGAAAAACTTTTCAAACGTATATTTAATACTTTGATCAGTAGTTTTTACTTTATTTTTAAATTCTAAATTTTCATAACGAACCCCTGCAGTCAAATCCAACTTTTCAAATTTTTTGCTTAGCTCTCCATATAAAGCATATTGATTTTCATCGTATATAAAATCCCTGAATGAATTATAATCCGGATTTTCCAGTATAGAAGAAGAAGTATTTAAAAGATTATATTTTCCGTTACTGGTATATTTAGTATGAGAATACTTTCCACCGGTATTCATTTTTATTCCTACCTTATTAAAAGAAAATTCAAAATTAGGATTCACTTGAAAATAATCGGATTTATAATCAATATCATTTACAGAATATTTATAAACACCCTCATTATTTTGAATACTGTTATTTGTTGAATTTTTGTTAAAGTGTTTATAAGATGCCGTTATATCAAACAAGTTTCCTAACGTATCTAATTTAACCTTATATTTTGTGGTTAATTCATAATTGGTGTTATCTTCCGAATATTTTGAATTATTTAAAAGATTAATTGGTTCAATATCGTTAGAGCTCAAAGATTCACCTGTATAATGATTACTGTTATCAGTATAACTTAAGTTATAATTGATCAATAAATTACTGTTTTTGTTAAGGCGAATATTTGAAGAAGGTCTGAAATAATAAAAACGATTATATTTATTTTCAATATTCTTTTGATCAAAAATAATGGAAGGAGTGAAAGAAGTAAATTCCCTTTTATAATAGGTAGTTTTATCGTTTTCCCTATAATTATAACCACTATTTAATTGTAAGGATACACTTTTTAAACGACTATTTAAACTAATGGAAGGAGATACGCGGTTGTTCTTGTTAAATTGGTAATTTAAAGAAGCAGATCCGTTTATTCCTCGCAATGCCCGACCATTCGTAATAATATTTATAATACCACCCCCTGTTTTAGCATCGTAAGAAGCTCCCGGGTTAGATATAATTTCAATTTTTTCAATAGCATTTGATGGTAAACTTTGTAATAAATTTTCTAAGTCTCCACCCGATAGACCTGTCGGGATATCATCAATATAAATAGTCATGGACTTACCATTTACGGTAAGATTTCCACCATATCCCTTGATTACCCCCGGAAGTTTTGTTAAAGTTTCTTGTGCACTTCCGCCGGAAAGTAAATCATTATCCTTTATCGTATAAGTTGTCTTGTTAGCTTCTAATTTAATAAATTTCTTACGTGCCCCGGTCACTGTTACTCCCTCAATTTCTTTTTCAGCAGATTGGGAAGGTTTCTGAATTTCTTCACTAATTTCGGGATATGTACGTGTTAGATAAACCTCACCTAAATATAGGGTATCTTTACTTTGTTTGGTAATAGTGAAATCAAGATATTGTGATTCATATTCAGGTACTGAAATATAAATTCGAAAATTACCAGAAATTTTAGTTATTGCATAACTATTAAAACACTTTGTAGAAACTAAACTTTTTAGGTCTTTATAACCGGAACTATTTTCATATTGGAATGTAAAGTTTTTCTTTACGTTAACATCAACACAGGAATTTTTTTCTTTATCTATAACTTTAAAAGCTACTACAACTTTTGATTGAGCAACACCTAATAAAGGGAGCATCATTAAAGATAAACGAATAACAGATCTTATCATATACTGAATTTGGCAGAATAATTTTTAAACATTAGTATCATTTGATATTAATTATGTTACGTTAAATACTGTAAAATATTTAATCGTAATCAAAAAATTTGCCTAAATGTAACAACAAAATTCGTTATTTTAAATCAGCATATAGAGTATCATTAATATATTATGATTTAAATAATAATATTAATATTAGTTAATATTTATAAATTTAATAATTATTTAGGAAAAAAATAAATTAAATTGAAGAAATATTCAGGCGAGTATTATTAGAATTGCTAAAGATTAAATTTTAAAATTTTTTGAATTTTACTGTATAAAAGGGACGCTAAGTCTATATATTATTACTTAGTGGAAAACATAAAAACAAATCATCTAGTAAATTCAATAACTTCTAAATTCTGTATAGTTTCCTGATTTATTTCAAATCGTAACATAGTCCTTACTTTATGAAATCCATAGATTCCTATAGCACCCGGATTCATATGAAGTAAATGTAGTTTTTTATCATTCATAACTTTTAAAATATGTGAATGACCGCAAATAAAAAGTTTAGGAGGATTCAATTTTATTTCTTCGCGTATGATTGGTGCATATTTACCCGGATAACCGCCAATATGGGTCATCCATACATCCACTTTCTCACAAAAAAAACGTAGATTAAGAGGGAATTCTTTACGAATTTCTGTTCCATCAATATTTCCATAGACCGCTTTAAATACCGGAACCGTTTTTTTTAAAGTTTCGGAAACCTTTATATCACCAATATCACCTGCATGCCAAACCTCGTCTGCTTGGGAAGCATATTCCAATATACGATCATCAATATAAGAATGGGTATCGGAAAGCAATAATATTTTTCTCACTATTTTTGTAGTAAATTTACAATAAAATTGCGTTATTTCATTCAATTTTCATACGATGGTACTCAGTATTACGGGTATCAGAGACAGCCAAAACATATATCAGTACAAGAAAAATTAGAATCGGCATTAAGTCGATTACTTAGAAAAGAAATAAAAACAATTGGAGCAGGAAGAACCGATACGGGAGTTCATGCAGCTGAAATGTATGCTCATTTTGATTGGGAAAAAGAATTGCCGGATCAATTGGTGAGAAAACTAAATTCTTTATTGCCTTCGGATATTTCCATAAAAGCAATATTCCGAGTTAAAGACTCAGCACATGCACGTTTCGATGCAACGGAAAGAATTTATAAGTATAGAATTTCTACCCTGAAAAATCCTTTTAAACAGCAATTCCATGCTCAATTTCTTTTCTATCAGTTTGATGTAGATAAAATGAACAAAGCTGCAAAAGTATTATTTGAATATAAAGATTTTACCAGTTTTTCAAAACTACATTCGGATAATAAAACGAATGATTGCTATATTTACCAAGCAGAATGGCAACAATATGAAGATGAATTAGTATTTACCATCGCTGCCAATAGATTTTTGAGAAATATGGTTAGAGCAATTGCAGGAACTCTCATGGATGTTGGCAGAGGAAAAATTGATGAAAAGGAATTTAGAAACATAATTGAAAAAAAAGACCGTAAATTTGCTTCCACTTCAGCACCTGCTAAAGGTCTTACTTTAGTGAAAGTTAACTATCCTCAGGACATATATTATGAAACATAAAAAAGAAAAAAACGTAAAAGCAGGTCAAGCACTTTCTCGATTAATGGAATTGGGAAGTAAATATCCTGTATGGTTTTATTCTACAATTTTTATAGCATTAGCGTTAGCATATGTTTCCTCTTTCCGTCCGGTTGTAATAAGTCATGCAATAGATGTTGATATTATTAAAAATAAAAATTTTTCAAATTTATATCATTCCCTTTTGCTTATTTTTTTATTAATGTTGACTGAAGTTGTTTTACAATTTTTTTTAGTTTATGCTTCTAACTTTGTTGCTCAAAATGTAATTCGTAGCTTACGTATAAAATTATACAAAAAGCTCATTTATTTTAAATCTTCTTTTTTCGATAAAACGCCTTTAGGAGTGTTAGTCACTCGCTCTGTATCCGATATCGAAACTATTTCAACTATTTATACCGATGGAATTTTAATGGTTTTAGGAGATATTCTTCGTATAATTTTTGTGGTAGTAACGATGTATTGGATTAATTGGGAATTAGCAACCATAGCATTGTTCATCTTCCCGATAATGACTATTATAACTCGAATATTTCAAAAAGCCATAAAAAAAGCTTTTTCAGAAGAAAGAAATCAAACAGCCAATCAAAACAGCTTTGTTCAAGAGAGGCTGTCAGGAATGACCATCGTTCAAGTATTTAATCAACAGAAAAAAGAATATAAAAAGTTTTTTCAAATTAATCAAAAATTAGAAAAAGCCTATCTTAAAACAGTTTTCTATTTTTCACTTTTCTTTCCTGCTGTTGATATTATTACTGGTATTGCCATTGGTGTCATGATATGGTATGCAGGTTATAATGCATTAACGGCACACAATATATCACCGGGTGTAGTTATAGCTTTTACTACTTCCTATGTGAACATGCTGGTAAGGCCCATGAGGCAAATAGCAGATCGCTTTAATACCATTCAAAGAGGTATTGTTGGAGCGGAACGAGTTTTTACCGTTTTGGATTCCAATCATGAAATATCAAATAAAGGAACTGTAAAAAAAGACAACATTAAAGGAGATATCATTTTTGACCATGTGTCATTTTCATACGTAAAAGGAGAAAGTGTTCTTAAAGATCTTTCATTTACGGTTTCCGGTGGAGAAAAAGTAGCAATTGTTGGAGCTACCGGAGCAGGAAAATCAACTATTATAAATTTATTAAGCCGTTTTTATGAAATTTCGGGAGGACATATATATATAGACGGAACGGATATAAAATCATATGAATTGCACAATTTACGGTCGCACATCGCTGTTGTATTACAAGATGTATTTTTATTTAATGATACCATTTTAGAAAATATCACTTTTGGAAATAAAGATATAACCTTAGAAGAAGTACGGAAAGCTGCAAAAGAAATTCAAATAGATGATTTTATAATGAGCCTTCCCAATGGTTACGGCTATGAAGTAAGTGAACGGGGAGCTTCCATCTCTTTAGGTCAACGACAATTGATTTCCTTTTTACGGGCTTATTTATATAACCCTTCTATTCTGGTGTTAGATGAAGCAACTTCTTCTATAGACACTAAATCAGAGGAATTAATACAAAAAGCTACCGATAAGATTACTAAAAATCGAACTTCCATTATTATTGCTCATCGTTTAGCTACCATACAGAATGCGGACAAAATTATCGTATTAGATCATGGGAAAATAGTTGAAATAGGAAACCATAATTCCTTGTTACAACGAAAAGGGTATTATAGAAAACTTTACGAAGCCCAATTTTCCCAAACTTAAAATCAATATCCATTATAAATTTTTAATATTTACCGGCTAATTATGTTTATACATTACTGTTTATTTTATTAAAAATGAATAACAATTCACCTAATAATAAATTTTATTCTTATTATATTTCTAAAATATGTGTGTATACATGTAAATAAACGTAAAAAACAATTATAAAAATTGTTAAATTTGTTGTATAAACAAAAAATATGAAAGATTTACAACAAACTATTGAAAAAGTTTGGAATGACCGTGCATTATTATCGGATAAAGAATATCAAAAAGCAATTCAAGAAGTAATTGAATTGTTAGACTCAGGAAAACTAAGAGTAGCACAGCCGTTAGAAGATGGAAAATGGCAAGTAAATGAGTGGGTTAAAAAAGCGGTAGTATTATATTTCCCTATACAAAAAATGGAAACCTATGAAGTAGGTATTTTTGAGTATCATGATAAAATTCCTTTAAAAACAGGATATGCAGAAAAAGGAGTTCGTGTAGTACCTCATGCAGTTGCAAGAAAAGGAGCATATATTTCCAGCGGTGCGATCTTAATGCCTTCTTATGTTAATATAGGTGCTTATGTAGATGAAGGTACTATGGTAGATACTTGGGCAACCGTAGGAAGTTGTGCTCAAATTGGTAAAAATGTACATTTAAGCGGAGGTGTTGGTATTGGTGGTGTTTTAGAACCTTTACAAGCGGCACCGGTTATTATTGGAAATAATTGCTTTATTGGTTCACGTTGTATTGTTGTAGAGGGTGTACATGTTGATGATGAAGCGGTTTTAGGAGCAAACGTTACCTTAACTTCTTCTACTAAAATAATTGATGTTTCAGGAAGCGAACCTAAAGAATACAGAGGATATGTGCCTCCACGTTCAGTAGTAATTCCCGGGTCTATAACTAAAAAATTCCCTGCAGGAGAATATAACGTAAATTGTGCCTTAATTATAGGAACTAGAAAAGAAAGTACAGACAAGAAAACATCGTTAAATGATGCTCTTAGAGAGCATAACGTATCTGTTTAGATATTAATCATATAGTGAAAGCGCTATTAATACAATATAACAATGTGGGAGAAGTATTACTCTCCAGTGTAATTCCTAATAATCTAAAGAAAATCTATCCGGATATTAAGATAGATTTTCTTTGTTATAAAAAATATATTGGAGTTATACAGAGAAATCCTAATATTGACCGTATAATAGCTATAGATACGGAGCATATACGTTCCGTACTTTTCGTATATAAATATATCCAGTTAGTAAGAAGTGAAAAATACGACATACTTATTGATATGTCGCAGAATTTTAACAGTATCTTGCTAACCCTATTTTCAAAAGCAAAGAAAAAATACAGTTTTTTCAATCCTTTATTGGATAAATTTTATGATAAAACCGTCTCTAAAGTAGAAGAACCAATTACTCAAACGTGTACTTTATTGGAAGATCGTTTAGTAATCTTACAAGAATTTCTAAAAGATAATCCTATACCTATCGATCCGTTAGCTAAAATATATCTAGCAGAAGATGAAATTGAGGACGCTAAAGAAAAAATGATAAATGCGGGCATACATTTTAAACGACCGGTAATTATGTTGGGTGTTTTGGGTTCAAACATACATAATACTTGGACGGTGGGTAATATGGCAAAACTTATAGATTTTATTTGGGCAAATTATAGAGCCGATTTATTATTTACCTATTTGCCTTCGCAGTATAAACAAGTAAACGAGCTGCTATCTTTACTAAATTCTAATACCAAAGTATTTGTTCAGCCGGTAGGAAAAACAATACGTGAGTATGCCGCTTTTATGCAAAATTGCACTTTATTTATTGGAAATAGCAGTAGATTTGTAATTACGGCAAAAGCTCTGCAAAAACCTACTTTCACCATTTATCCTCCTTATATCAGTAGAAAAGATATTGCCTGTTATGAAAATACTAATTTACATCAAAGTGTTCATTTACACGACTTTTCTCCCAGGCTATACGAAGACTTTTATCAAAATGAATTAAAAAATGACTCGTCTAAATTTTACTTGATGTTGTCGTATGAATTTGTAATAGTAAAAGTTAGAACGTTTTTAAAAGAGCATTTAATTACTTTTAATAAAATAAAATAATAAACAAGCCCACCCTATGATCATAAATGTTCCCCCAATGGGAGTTACAGGGCCTAAAAAACGTAAATTGATATTCCAATAATCAGAAAAAGCTAATAGATAAATACTGAAAGAAAATAGAAATGTACCTATAATCATTCCCCATCCGGCCCATTTTTCCAAACCCGAGCTAAACGATAGAGAAAATCCAATAATTAAAAGAGCCAATGCATGATACATTTGATATTTAACACCCGTTTCAAAGCTTACTAATTTTTCAGCTGAAAGCATTTTTTTAAAAGCATGAGCACCGAATGCTCCTAAAATAATGGAAATTAAACCATATAAAGCCCCTGCAACAAGAACAATATTTTTCATAATTTTAATTAACTAATTTTCTAATAAATATTTGGTTATAAAATCTTTTTCTAGATTCCAGCCTCTAGCCGGAGAATATTCCCGACCGTAAAAAATAATTTGAATGTGTAAGATATTCCATAATTCTTTAGGAAATAACCGTTTAGCATCTTTTTCTGTTTGTTCAACATTTTTTCCGTTGGTTAATTTCCATAATTTCATAAGTCTGTGAATGTGTGTATCAACAGGAAATGCCGGGTGTCCAAAACCTTGGCTCATGACAACGGAAGCCGTTTTATGACCCACGCCGGGTAAGGCTTCTAATTCCTCAAAATTTTCCGGAACTTCACCGTTATATTTTTCTACCAAAATAGTAGAAAGTTTATGGATATTTTTGGATTTAGTATTCGATAAACCTATTTCTTTTATATATTCTTTGATTTCCCACTCAGGCAATTCAGCCATTTTAAAAGCATTGGGAGCAACTTTGTAGAGAGCAGGTGTAACTTCATTAACCTTCTTATCCGTTGTTTGAGCAGAAAGTAAAACGGAAATTAATAAAGTAAATACATCTTGATAGACTAATGGAGCAACAGGGTTTGGATAGAGCTTGTTTAACTCCGTTATTATGTACTCTACTTTTTCCTTTTGTTTCATTAAAGCATATAAATTATAATCTAAAAATACTAAATTTTAAATTAGGTTGATGTTATAGAGAAATAAAATTTCTATTTGTTTTGAAAATGCAAATAAAAATAAGTCTTATAAGTATATAGTAATTTATTATGTATTTGGATTGAATTATTTGGAGAAAATTTAAATTATCGTCACATATAAAAATCGTGATTACGATTTGTTAGAAAAAATTTATATCCAAATAAAGAGAAAAAAATTTTAAAATAAACGTGTATACCAGTTATGAAAATATTGTTATTTCATCATCCATTGCTTGGGAGTAATTCCATATTTTTTCTTAAAAGCCTCTATAAAATGACTGGGATTTTCATATCCTAAATCATAAGCGATTTCCTTCACCTGTTTAACTTTCAAGTTTAATTTTTCTTTACCGATTTCTAATTTTGTATCCAGTATAAAATGAGAAATAGATTTTCCGTATATTTTTTTAAAACCTTCTTTAATTTTATACTCACTTAAATTAGTAGTTTCAGAAAGTTTTTTTAAAGTAGGTGGAGAAGCTATATTCTCCATTAAGAACTCTTTTATTTCATAAATCTTACGAATGAATTTCTCATCTTTTATAGGTAAATGGTATGAAGAAGTAGAGGTATTTGAAGAAAAATAATAAAGTAAGAATTCATGTAATTTCAATGTCAAATAATGATTTTCAAATTCTTGATCCAAGGTAAAATCTTCCAGTTGTGAAATAATTAACTTTTCTTGAATGCTTAAAGGTTTTTCATGATAAAATTTTGTGTAATTGTTTTGAATGAGTAAAGGAAGTTTATCTTTATGTTTAGAAAAAATATCTTCCAGTTTTTGAATAGCTATTACAAAAATGACCAGTTTTGATTTTTTCGATAAACTGATATTAATAGGAATATCTATTTCAGGATGAAAAAGAAGTAAGGAATTCCCTTCATTCATAACACGTAAAGATTCATTTTTAAAATGAAAAGAGGCTCTTCCTTTAGTACAAAGATAAAATTGCACAAACCGTTTGCCAACAGGTTTGGAAATAGTATCAGTCAGAATAGTATAATTATCTATCTGAGCCATATAAATATCCGAACCAATTTTGTTTTCTCTAATTCTACTTTTAAAGGTATTTTTTAAATCCATTAACAAATTCTTTATCTATCAATTTAAAACCACAAAATCATGATATTTATCATGTTAATTAACTATTTAGATTAGTTCTAAAATTGTAAAAATTTACTTTTAGAGGTATTTTTTTATAAATATAGGTATTTTCTCCATACATGGACTCATAAATTTGCTTCAACAAAATATATGAAAAAGCTTCAGCCTAATAATATTAAAAACTTTTATGCAATAAGTTTGAGCTTTGTAAAGGCAGATACAGAAATTAGAGGAAAATTTAGTTTTTTTCCTGAATTTGTGGAAGAGTTTTCCAACAAAATTAACTCCCTGTCGGATACTCATATTTTCATATTATCCACATGTAACCGTACAGAATTATATTTTCAAACAGAAAACCCGGATTATGTAATTGATATATTTTGCAAGCAAATAAAAGTAGATTCTGCTGAATTTAGAAAGTATATAACCCTTTATAGAAGAGAAGAAGCCATTAAACATTTTTTAAGAGTTTCAGCCGGTTTAGAAAGTCAAATTATAGGTGATTTTGAAATCATATCTCAAATAAAAACATGGTTTAAAAGATTTAAAAAACATAGTTGCACTAATGCTTTTTTGGAAA
This sequence comes from Apibacter sp. B3546, assembly GCF_009827885.1. NCBI lineage: Bacteria > Pseudomonadati > Bacteroidota > Flavobacteriia > Flavobacteriales > Weeksellaceae > Apibacter > Apibacter sp. B3546. The sequence goes on from NZ_WINW01000030.1 coordinate 42,256, forward strand.
GATTACTAAACACAGGCATTCAAATCTCAAAAAAAATTAAGTATACAACTGCAATAAGTACAGGAGTTACGTCTATGTCTTATGCAGCAGTACATTATATTTTAACTCATTTCACGCAACTATCAGATAAAAAAATTACCTTGATAGGTACAGGAAAAATTGGTAAAAACACTTGTGAAAATTTAATAAAACATATCAATATTCCTAACATAACAGTACTTAACAGAACCTTTTCTAAAGCGCAAGAAGTAGCCCAAACATTCAATCTAAAGGTGGTAAACTATGAGCAAATGCAGGAACAGGTTATTAATTCAGATATTGTTATTGTAGCGACCGGGGCATCGAAACCTATAATTACAAAAAAAGATTTACACTCTAATCAACCCATAACTTTAATTGATTTATCTATCCCTTCCAATGTTTGTTTATCTGTAAAAGAATACAATCATATAACTTTAATAAATGTTGATGATTTGTCCCAAAAAATCAACGAAACACTGGAACTAAGAAATAAAGAAATTCCTATAGCAGAAGGGATTATAGATGAAATGATAAATGAATTTATAATTTGGTCTGAAAATAGAAAATATGCGCCGATCATTCACGCTTTCAAATCAGATTTAGAGAAAATTAAAGAAAATCAATTGAAAACACTAAAAAAAGATCAGATGGTAGTTTCAGAAGAACAAACAGAATTATCAAATCGTTTAGTACAAAAAATTACCGACAGACTAGCTAACTATCTTATTACTAACCCTGAAAAAGCAGATGACACCATAAATTTATTTACGGAAATGTTTCAACTGCAAGAATATAAATTATAAAATATTTATGAGCCCTATTCGTATTGGCACACGAAACAGCCCATTAGCAATGTGGCAAGCGTTAAAAGTGCAAAAGAAAATTAAGGAATTAGGTTTCCAAGCTGTAATTGTACCCATTACTTCACATGGAGATAAGGATCTCACACAACCTTTGTATCAAATGGATATTATTGGTGTTTTTACAAGAGATTTGGATATTGCACTTTTAAATGATAAGATAGATGTTGCTGTACACAGTCTAAAGGATGTACCCACCTTATTACCGGAAGGAATACATTTATCAGCGGTTCTAGAAAGGGATTATGAAGCAGATGTATTAGTTAGAAATCCGAATAAAATAGAAAAACTAAATTCTTATGAAAATTTATATTTAGGAACAGGCAGTTTAAGAAGGAGAGCCTTTTGGAAAGCAAAATATCCAGAAGTAACATTTGGAAATATACGCGGAAATGTACAAACCAGATTATCAAAATTAGATTCAGAAGGTTTTGATGGAACTATTTTTTCACTTGCAGGAATAAAGAGATTGGGTTTACCTTTGGATTATGAAGTATTGGATTTTATTATTCCGGCTCCTGCACAAGGTGTAGTTGGCATTACCTCTTTAGAAAAAAACAGAGAATTAACAGAATTGGTAAGAAAAATTAATCATAAGGACACTCAAATCTGTATAAATATTGAAAGGGATTTTTTAAATAGCATTGAAGGAGGCTGTACAGCGCCCATAGGAGCTTTAGCCAAAATTAAAAATGACCAAGTATATTTTAAGGCAGGAATAGTTTCTTTAGACGGGACTAAAAAAGTACTTCTAGATGAAAGTTTTCCAATTTCAGAATCATTTGAAAAAGGAAGAATACTTGCCTTGAAAGCTAAAAAAATGGGCGCTGAAGAGATAATAAACGAAATTAAAGCCTATAGAGAATAAGTAATAAAATTACTTATTCTTTAACTCAGCCATTCGTACTGCAACTACTCCGGCTTCTACCCCTTTATTTCCTAATTTTCCACCACTACGATCTAAAGACTGTTGTACATGATCATCCGTAAGTACGCAAAATACCACCGGTGTATCCATGTGTGTATTTAAATACGTAACACCATCCGTAACAGTTTTACATACATAATCAAAATGAGCCGTTTCGCCTCTTATAACGCATCCTATTACAATAACTGCATCATAAAGCTTTGTGTTACATAGTTTGGTTGCCCCGTATACTAATTCAACAGATCCGGGTACGAATATAGAATCAATATCAGATTCTTTAGCACCTAAATTAAGTAAAGTATCAACAGCTCCTTTGTGTAAGTTATAAGTAACTTCAGAATTCCAATCTGAAATAACAATACCGAAACGATAGGCTCCGGCATTGGGTAAATTTTCTTTATTATAGATAGATAAGTTTGTTGTTGCCATTATTGTTTTCCTGTTGCGTATTTAAGTCTTTCGATATATGCGTCTACTTCTCCTGAAGCATCTACATCCGGAAATTTATCTTTAATATTTTGAAAAAATTCTAAGGCTTTTTCGTTTTGGTTTAAAGACATAGCCAATATACCGGCTTTTTTACTGAATTGATAAACAGTGGCTGCATTTGAACTTTCATTAGCAGCTTTAGTCATATAATTTAGTGCTTCATCTGTGTTATTAAGTTCGGCATAAGTATCAGCAATAGCGCCATATTTAACGGCTTTTAAATCTTTGTCAGAAGTATCAAATTGGTTAAAATGGTCCAATGCATTTTGATAGTTTCCTTTTTTAAATTCGGCTATTCCGGCATATAAATGAGCAAATTTTCCTGCTTTTGTAGATCCATATTCTTCAGCGATGTCAATAAAACCGGAAACTCCGCTGGATTTTCCACCTAATGCCTGATCTGATTTTCCTTCATCATATAAATTTTGAGCGTCTACCAGTAAATCGGAGGCCTCAATATTTTTTGGAGTTACTACATAATTATCATAAATAACATATCCTAAAACTGCGATAATTACAATAGCAAAAAAAATACCTATCGGTTTTGCATACTTTTGTAAGAATTTTTCACCATCTAAGGCAGAAGTATTTAAAGAATCTAAAATTTCTTTAGTTGCGTAATTGTGCTTTCCTTTATGTTTTGACATGTGTCTGAATATGTTTTTAGTGCGCTAAAATAGGCATTTATAAATTGAAATCCAAATTTTTAATGGCCTCGCATTCTAAGTAGGTTTCGAATTTTTCCCGTGAGATTTCAACGGCTCCAAGTTGTTCCAGATAAGAAGAATAAATTTGACAATCAATAATTTTATATTGATGAGAATATTTTTGGATGAAATAGGTAAATCCGCATTTTGAAGCATTACTGATTTTTGAAAACATACTTTCTCCGCAAAATACGGTATGTAAATCTATACCGTAAAATCCTCCCACCAAATCATGGTTTTTCCAAACCTCAACACTTTTTGCCAATCCCCTTTCATGCAAGTTACAATAAGCATGGAACATTTCTTCGGTAATCCAAGTACCTGCTTGACCTGTTCTTTTAATGGAAGCACATTGTTTAATTACTTCCGGAAAACATTGGTTTTCCGTAAATTCAAAATACTCTTGATTCAGTAATTTCTTAGTTGATTTAGAAATTTTTAAATTTTTTGGATAGAGTACAAATCTGGGATCCGGAGACCACCATTGTATAATCTCCTTAGGATTATACCAAGGAAAAATCCCCGATTTGTATGCCAGAAGTAATCTTTCCGGTGTTAAATCTCCACCTATGGCAAGAAGTCCGCTTTCATCAGCCAAAGAGATATCGGGAAATTCTAATTTTTGTGTTAACCGGTACATACGTATAAAAAAAGCACCTTTTTTAGCGGTGCTTGAATAATTTTTAAATATATGAGTATTTTATTAAAACGGTAAATCATCATCCTCTTCTTCTTGCATACTTGGAGCAGATGGTGCAGGAGATATATGTGCGGAAGGAGGAACCATAGGATTATCTTGTCCCATTCCGGAAGAAACAGGCATTAATTTTTCAATTCTCCAGCCGGTTATGCTGTTGAAATATTTAGTTTCACCTTGTGGATTAACCCATTCACGACCTCTGATATTAATTGATACTCTTACATCATCTCCTACATTAAAAGAATTAATGATATCTACCCGATCTCCTAAAAGCTCAATTAAAATATGCTGAGGATATTGTTCTTCCGTAGTTAACACTACTTCTCTTTTTCTGAATCCGCTATCAAATGTTTGAATATCAGATATTAATTTTATTCTTCCTGCTATTTCCATATCTACTGTTTTTAGTTTAGAATACAAAATTAAAAAATAATTTTCAGCGAAAAAAAAAGATATTACCGGGTTTTTAATAAAAAGAAAAGGATCCCAAAAAGGATCCTCATATATTGTAAATCAAAGAAAAGTATTTTATTTTACTTTTTGATCCATTAATTGCATAAATTGATCTAGTTTAGGAAGAATTACAATTTCAGTTCTTCTGTTAACTGCTTTATTTTCAGGATTTGTATTAGGAACTTTTGGTTGATATTCTCCGTGACCTCCGGCAAGTAATCTGGCAGGATCCACTCCGAATTTAGTTTGTAACATTTTAACAACTGAGGTTGCTCTCATGGCACTCAAATCCCAGTTATCTCTTATACAACCTGCAGCAGAATTTTTAAATTGATCATTGTCAGTATATCCCTGAACTTGAACATCATAATCTTTGTAATCATTGATAATTTTAGCTACCTTTTCCAAAACATTTTCTGCAGTTGGAAGCACATCATAACTACCGGATTTATAAAGCATTTTATCTGATAATGAGATGAATACTACTCCTTTTTGAACTTGAACGTCTACATCACTGTCATTTAAATTATCTAAAGAACGTTTTAATTTATTAGATAAAGCAAGATTTAAAGAGTCATTTTTTGCACGAGCTTCTGTCAAACGTTTAATATACGCATTAGATTCATTAATTTGACTAATTAATTTGTCTATATTAACAGTTCCGGCTTTTCCGGTAGCCATACAGTCGGCTAAATTTTGTTGTAATACGTCATTTTGTTTACGTATCAAATTCATTTGTTCTTCCAAAGATTTGTTTCTCTCTTTTAAAGAAGTGATCGAACGATCTTTTTCAACATTTCTTTCTAGACAAGATTCATAATTAGCTTTTGCCTGTTCAAATTCTTTTCTACTTACACAAGACATTGCTAATAAGCCAATAGAAGATAGCAATGCTAATTTAATAATTTTCATATCTTTTATATTATATATATTTTATTAAAAAATCTGTAAAAACAATCAATCAAAAGTAGATCATTAAAGGCTACTCAGGATATTTTTAATGGTAAAAATAGTAAATTAAAATTAAAAATGGTATAAATACTGATATAAAAATTGAAAACAAAGGATTCTTAAGTTGCTTTGTAAAAAATTGTACTTTTGTATTTATTAATGCTTATAACAGTATGCTATACTACAGAGATAAAGGAAAAGGTAAAGTTATAGTTTTTTTACACGGTTTCTTAGAAAATTCAAGAATGTGGAGGTTTTTTCAAAATAATTTATCCAAGAAATACAGAGTTATAGCCATTGATTTACCGGGTCATGGAAGATCTTCTAAAAAAACAAATGAAGTCAACAGAATGGAAGATATGGCCAAAAAAGTAAACAATGTTTTGGAGCATTTGAAAATAGATGATGTAATAATTATAGGCCATTCGATGGGAGGATATGTAGCATTGGCCTTTGCAGATTTATATAAGTATAAAGTTTCCGGATTGGGTTTATTTTATTCTACCACATTACCGGATGATGAAATAAAAAAAGAACAAAGATTAAAAGCTGCCGAAGTAGTAGTTAAAAATCCAAAAGAATTTTTCCGTTTATCAATTCCTAATTTATTTGCTCCTGAAAATGTTCCCCTTATGCAATCAGAAATAAAAACAGCAATTTCTTGGGCTAAACATGCTTCTTTAACAGGGATATCAGCTGCTTTAAAAGGCATGAGGTTACGTAAAGACAGGACAGATGTTTTAAGGAATTTAGACAAACCCATCTTACTCATTTTGGGTAAATATGATACTGCAATTAAAAATGCCGAATTAATAAATAAATTAGAAGGTACAGAACATCTTTCTATTTTTGAGATTTCTACCGGACATATGGGAGCATTAGAAGCACCTGAAGAATGCTTAGAAATTATGGAATTCTGGTTAAATCAAAATTTTAATTGATGTCATTATTACAATTACTTATATGTAGTGTAAAATGAGTAAGAATTATTATTTGTAATTTTGTATTAGTGTAAACCTATTTATTTGTTTAATAGTATGATAAAGGTATCGCAAGAAGCAGAAAAAAAAATCATTGAATTGATGAAAGAAAGTGGTTTTGACAGTACTAAAGATTTCGTAAGAGTAGGAGTAGCAAGCGGGGGGTGTTCGGGATTGTCATATAAGCTGAATTTCGATCACAATCAAAACCCTGAAGATAAAGTCTTTGAAGATAAAGGAATTAAGATATTGGTTGATAAAAAATCCTTTCTTTATTTAGTAGGAACTACGTTAGAGTACTCCGGAGGTTTAAATGGAAAAGGTTTTGTTTTTAACAATCCCAATGCTCAAAGAACCTGTGGGTGCGGTGAAAGTTTTGCTGTTTAAAAGAATAAAAAAGTATATAAAAAAACCTTCTTTTTAAAAAGAAGGTTTTTTTATAGCTATTAATTACTTACACTTATTTCTTCATTACTTCAGCAGCCATGCTATCTAACTTTCTTACGAAATCATTAAATTTATTTAATTCTTTAGGGTTTGAAGACAATTCTTCACTTATAATTTTTCTAGTAATAATTAATTTTTGATTTTTCTTGGTAAGCTCTGTTAATTTATTAATATCTTTTGCATCGGCAGCATTAATATATTGATCAATATACGATTTATAATCTACCAAAAACTTTTGTATTTTAGCGTCTGAAAATTTAGGAATGTCTTGGTTTAAAATTTCACTTACAGTGTCTGTAGATAAGTCAATAGGTTCTTCCTTTATTATATTTGAATTGGATTCCGTTATTTGTTGATTTTCAGTTGTTTTTTGGTCGTTTTTACAAGATTGAAAAGTAATTGTATTAACAATAAATAAAGATAAAATTATTTTCTTCATATAAAAATTTATTTTCGGCTAATGTATAAAAAAATGATTCAAAAATTATAAAAAGATACTTATTAGTAGTTTTATGAAATATTTATTATAATTTACTATATATTTATTTTAAAAAGTTTATAATTAGTCTAATACATGCTTAATTTATAATTTTAATTTTAAATATTTATATTTTTATTAAATATTTTTTTTAATTAATATAGCTTAATAAAATACTTGATTTTATTCTATTATTAAAAATCCATCTCTAGTTTAAAATTTAAAATTCCATTATTTAAAAAATCTATCAATGTGTATTTATAATGTTTGATAAACTCAGTATTTTTGCACATAGAACCAATCTAAGTTTAATAAAGATAGCTGAGCTGTCTTCGAATCAAATCAATTGATAAAATGAGCAGAGCAAAATATACAGAAGAAGAATTACGGTTAGACCTTGAACAAAAAGATTATGAATATGGTTGGACCACGGATTTGGAATATGAAGATTTCCCTACCGGATTAAATGAAGATATAGTTCGTGAAATTTCCAAAAGAAAGAATGAACCGGAATGGATGTTGGAATGGAGATTAGACTCTTTTAAATTATGGAAAGAAATGAAAGCTCCTCATTGGGCTAATGTTACTTTTAAAGAGCCTGATTTCAATAGTATAAAATATTATGCGGCACCTAAACAGAAAAAAGAATTAACGAGTTTAGAAGAAGTAGACCCGGAATTATTGAATACTTTTGACAAACTAGGCATTCCGTTAGAAGAACAAAAAAGATTAACAGGAGTAGCAGTAGATGCGGTAATAGATAGTGTTTCAGTTAAAACAACCTTCACAGAAACATTGGCTGAAAAAGGAATTATTTTTTGTTCTATTAGCGAAGCCATTCAAAATCATCCGGATTTAGTTAGAAAATATTTAGGAAAAGTAGTGCCTAAAAGCGATAATTTTTATTCTGCTTTAAATTCGGCAGTTTTTTCAGATGGTTCGTTTTGCTATATACCAAAAGGAGTGAAATGTCCGATGGAACTTTCTACCTATTTTAGAATTAATCAATCCGGAACCGGTCAATTTGAAAGAACACTTCTAATAGCCGATGAAGGAAGCTATGTTTCCTATTTGGAAGGATGTACAGCACCTCAAAGAGACGAAAATCAATTACATGCAGCAGTGGTTGAATTAATCGCTTTAGACGGAGCAGAAATAAAATATTCAACCGTACAAAATTGGTATCCGGGAGATAAGGATGGTAAAGGAGGTATTTATAACTTCGTAACTAAAAGAGCTCTTTGCGAAAAAAATGCTAAAATTTCTTGGACACAAGTTGAAACGGGTTCTGCTGTAACATGGAAATATCCATCCTGTATTTTGAAAGGGGATAATTCAATTGGAGAATTTTATTCAATAGCAGTAACTAATAATTTTCAACAGGCAGATACAGGAACAAAAATGATCCATATTGGAAAAAATACACGATCAACAATCATATCAAAAGGAATTTCTGCAGGTAAATCACAAAACAGCTATCGAGGATTAGTTAAAGTTTTACCTCAAGCAGATAATGCAAGAAATTTCTCTCAATGTGATTCTTTGCTGATGGGTAATAATTGTGGAGCTCATACCTTTCCCTATATTGAAATAAAAAATAAATCTGCTCAAATGGAACATGAAGCCACAACCTCCAAAATAGGTGAAGATCAGATTTTTTATTGCAATCAGCGAGGTATTGACACTGAAACTGCAATAGCTTTAATTGTTAATGGATTTAGTAGAGAAGTACTTGATAAGCTTCCTATGGAATTTGCAGTAGAAGCAAAAAAATTACTGGAAATTTCATTAGAAGGTAGTGTTGGATAAAAGCGTTGGATAAATATATTGTTCAGTAAAAAAAAAACTTTCTATACCTTAGAAAGTTTTTTTTATTTGGTTATTTTTTCAACTATTT
>NZ_WINW01000031.1:0-84281 GCF_009827885.1 Apibacter sp. B3546
TTTATTCAAGTACTTTTTTTATATATATAGGTAGATAGTACGCTTTACTATTAATACTTTTTAATGTATCTTTTATTTAACATTATTGTTCTGTACGGAGTCTTTCCAGTTCTGCAGCTACTAAATGATGTGATATTGTTTTTTCTTTAAATATATTGAGTATTTCCTTCTTTTCTTTTTCCGTTGCTCCTAATTGATTTATTATATTGGTAAGATGCATTTTCATATGTCCTTTTTGAATTCCTGTTGTAATTAATGATCGTATTGCAGCAAAATTTTGAGCCAGTCCAGCAACTGCTACAATTTGCATAAGTTTTTCTGCTGAGGGATTATTTAATATTTGTAAGGATGCTATCACTAATGGATGAAGCTTCGTTAAGCCTCCAACTATTCCTAAGGATATAGGCAGATCAAGCCAAAAACGAAATTGATCGTTTTTAATTTCACAATGAGTTAAACTGGTGTATTTTCCTTTATGTGAGGCAAAGGTATGTGCACATGCCTCAACTGCTCTAAAATCATTTCCTGTGGCTATTACTACTGAATCAACTCCATTCATAATTCCTTTATTGTGAGTAGCTGCTCTATAAGGTTCTACTTCTGCTATTTCAACTGCTTGTTTAAACTTCCAGGCAAATTCCTCCGGAGGCATTCCGCTGTCGTCCTTTAAGTCTTTTATTTTACAGCTTACTTCCGCTCTCGCCATACAATCGGGGGTATAATTGGAAAGTATAGACATAATAATCTGCAGGCTGTTCTTTTCTTCTTCATTAAATATATTGGATTTTTGAAATTCAGTTTTAAATGTTTTTGAAAATTGTTCAAGGCATGAATTTATAAAGTTTGCTCCCATACTATCTTGTGTATTAAAAGAACCTTTTATCTGATAGTAGTTTTCAAGCTCTTTGGATTTATCTATTAACTCTATATTCACAATTCCTCCTCCTCTCATCTGCATATTCTTAGTGAGATCCTTCGATTGTTTAATGAGTTCTTCTTTTAAATAGGTGTTAAACCATTGTAATAATTTACTCCCTTCTCCTTTATATATGAAGTGTATATGTCCTAATTTAGTGTTTCCTAAAAGTTTCGTTTTAAAACCTCCTTTATCTAACCAAAATTTAGCCGATTTGGAGGCAGCCGCTACTACTGAGCTTTCTTCTATAGCCATGGGCAAGGCATATATTTCATCATTTATTAAAAAATTGGGAGCTATCCCATAGGGAAGGTAAAAATTGCTTATAGTGTTTTCTGTAAATTCGTCATGTAGTTTTTGCAAATCATCGTTGTGATTCCAATACTGTTCTAATATATTTTTTAAATCTCCTGAACCTCCTCCGTATTGTTGGTTTAGCCAGTTAATTTTTTGTTCTTTATTTAGTTTAGAAAACCCTTCAATAATTTTACTTTTCATCTTATTACTTGATTAAGTCTTTAACAAAAGTAAAATTTATAATTATATATCGTAATTATTTACATTTATTGTTCATGACATTTTGTTTTTTTAATAGTATAGTTTAGTAACATTCTTAGATGAACAATCTTTTATATATAGTATAAGTAATCAAATTATATTTTTTTGAATATTTTTTTATACATTTTACTCTTTTTAAATTATTTTTTAATTTTAGAATTAAAATCCTCTATTTTGTTTACTTTTTTATATTTATTTTTTTAAACTTTTAGTATATATTTGTATTAAAACCTAAAAGTAAATGGAAAACCCATCCACTGCAGTCAATATTGAACAGAAATTAGCTTTTGATTTAGCCAACTATACTAACAAAAACATTTTTATAACCGGAAAGGCGGGTACGGGTAAAACCACTTTTTTAAAGGAATTGAAAAATTCTACTAGAAAAAACACTATTATCGTTGCTCCCACGGGAGTAGCAGCTATTAATGCGGGAGGGGTTACTATACATTCTTTATTCGGGTTTCCTCTTACAAGTTTTATTCCTGTTAATGACGGATGGATTGATCGGAATATTGCTATCACTAAATTAGAACTTCATCAACATTTTAGGTATAATAAAGATAAGAGAAAATTATTTTCGGAGGTTGAATTATTAATTATCGATGAAGTTTCCATGTTGCGTGCGGATATTCTTGATGCTATTAACTGGTCTTTGCAATACACAAGAAAAAATGCAGCTCCTTTTGGAGGTGTACAAATACTTATGATTGGAGACATGTATCAATTGCCTCCTGTAATAAAAGAGGAACAATGGAATCTTTTAAAGAATTATTATAAAAGCCTTTTTTTCTTTGATGCTTTAGTTTTGCAAAATAATCCTCCGGTATGTATTGAATTCAAAAAAGTATACAGGCAAGATGATCCTGTTTTTATAAATTTATTGAATGCTATTCGATACCAGGATTTTGATTCTATTGATTTTGAATTACTTCATGAAAGATATGATCCTGATTTTATTCCGAAGGAATCCGGTTATATAACTTTGACAACTCATAATTCTATTGCTACTTCCATTAATGAGAATGAATTAAGAAAACTCAATAAACCTATTAAGTTTTTTGAGGCTATTGTAGATGGTGTATTTCCTGAAACCTCATATCCCACTGATATGGAATTGGTATTAAAAGAGGGCACTCAAATCATGTTCATTCGAAATGACAGCTCCGGCAACAGAAGGTATTTTAACGGAAAAATCGGCATTATTGAAAAAATTGAGGATTTTGAAATTTATGTTCGATTTGAAAATCAAAAAGAATCCTTTTTATTGGAACATGAAGTTTGGAAAAATATAAAATATAGTGTTGATCCTGAAACGGGCAAGATTACGGAAGAAGTTTTGGGATCGTTTTCTCAATTTCCCATTCGACTTGCTTGGGCTGTAACCATCCATAAAAGTCAAGGGCTAACTTTTGATAAAGTTATTGTTGATGCAGGAAAATCTTTTGCTTCCGGCCAGGTTTATGTTGCCTTAAGCAGGTGCCGAACTTTAGATGGAATTATTTTAAAATCTGTTATAAGAAATCATAATATTATTCAAGATTCTAAGATAAATGAATTTCAAAATCAAATGTGGAATGTGCATGAGTTAGAAAATACTCTTAATGAAGAGAAATATAATTTTGGACTTGAAACTCTTTTTAAATCTTTATCGGTTCTTTCTTTAACTCATAGGATTCAGGATTGGCGCAAAATGACTATTGAAAAATCTATTCCTGAAAAACAACAGGTTTTGGATTTAATTACTTCTATTGATGAATGCTTACATTCTCTTTTGTTAATCAATCAAAAATTTCAACGAAATATTCTTTCTCGTTTTAATTCATCAACAATTATCAATAAAGAGGAAATATGGCGAACTATTGAAATTAGGGCTAAAGATGCTGTGGAATATTTTGCTGATGAGCTTTTTCTTAGAGTTTGGAAACCTTTGCAAACTCATTATCTTGATTATAAAAATAAATCAAGAATTTCTCAATATATAAAATTCATTTGTGAATTTGAAAATGATATCAAAATTAAAACAAAATATATACTTTCCACGAATCTTATTGATCAACGAATTACATATAAAGAATATGTTTTTACTTCTGATTCCGAAACTTTTTCAAAAGCCAATAAAAAAGAAGACACAGTTGATTTAACTTTACAGCTTTTGCAAGAAGGAAAAAATCTTACAGAGGTAGCCAAAGTTAGAAATTTGACAGTTTCTACCATTAGCAATCATGTAGCTAAATTGATTTCTAAAAATAAAGTATCTGTATATGATTTCATCTCTGAGGAAAAGTATGTTTTGATTGAAAAAAAATTAGCTGAGTTAAATACTAAAGAATTAAAACTTATTAAGGAGTCATTGGGAGATGACGTTTCTTACGACGAAATTAAATTTGTACGAAGTGACTTGGGGATATAAATAAACAATACTGTGAGTAATTGAATTCTATTTTTCAAGTACGCGTATATCTACTCTTCTGTTTTGTGCCTTACATTCAGGTGTATCATTAGCTTCACAAACCGGATGCTGTGATCCATATCCTTCAGATAATATTCTTTCTGTTTGTACCCCTGATTTGATTAATTCTTCTTGAACGATTTTTGCTCTATCTTCTGAAACTTTTTTATTAGTTTCTTCTGATCCGGTAGTATCTGTATAACCTCCAATTTTAACTTTAGCTTTAGGAAACGCTTTTAAAATTTGAGCTAAATTTTTTATTTGTTTTCCTGATTCTGTAGTTAAAGTGGTTTTACCTGTATCAAAATATACTCGATCTAATGTAATCCAGCCTTTGGTTTTATCCTCACTTACATTTAGAGTTGAATCTTTTAGAAAATTAAACAATTTGGCCTCGGTTGAATTGTTTCCTACTTCGAAAATTTCTTCTCCGTTCGGAAGTTTTATGGTAAATATATCCCCGGTTTCATATATAAAATTTCCTGTTGCAGGATCTAAAGTACCTTGAATGACTGTACCAATTTTATCTACTTCAACCGATTGTTCTTTTTCTAATTTTTCTTTTTCTGCCTGTTGTTTTATTAGCTCTTCTTTTTTATCTCTGTCACATTCACAACTTGCTATAGTACAAACAATTGTTAAAGCTCCTAAAAAGTTTAAAAGAGATTTATATAAATTTTTATTCATATTAATAATTTAATGTAAAAAAATTAACTCACAGTATTATTTATTAAGAAGGTAAATTTACATTAATCTTTTAATTAAGATTATCTAAGAAATGATTTTTTTTATTCAAGTTATTCTTAAATATTTTTAGACAACATATACTATTTAATTTAGCTTAAATTTAAGTAATTTGTTACTCTCAAATACATTTATAAAAAATACGATAAAGTATAGATGAATTTTTAAATTTTAAAAACTAAATTTGTTGTAAATTACATTGCATGTTTGAACAGATCTTTAATAATAGAGATAATATATTTCGTAAGTCTAATACTTATGGGGAATACATTCTGATTTCCAGTAATTAACCATAAATTACTCTTATTTCATTAAAAAAATTATTTTACCTTAAAAGTTTTAATCTTTAATATCAGAAATTCTGATAAATATTATATTAATTTATTTTTTAGTATATCAAAATCTTTAATTTCATATTCAGGCTCTTCATTCCACTCTTTTCCTAGTAAAATTCTACCATTAGCTTTTTTACTTCTTCTTATTCCATCTTCCCCCCAAGTACCCCATTGTTTAAAAAAGAAAGCAACATTTTGATTATCACATTGATTCTGAATATCTATAGCCCATATAGGCTTCATGGGTCTAGCTTTTACCCCACTTTCTCCTCCAACAATAACCCAATGAATTCCAGTCAAATCTAAATCTCCCATCGCCCCAATCAATGGTTCTATTGATAAAAATCTAATTTTTGCATCAATTTTTCTTAGAACATCTATTCTATGTTTAGTCTTAGCGTATTCAACTGTAACTCCAAGCCAAACATTATCAGGGACTTTTTTATCCTTAAAATATTCCTCTAATCTCTTTTCTCTTTTAGTTAGAATCTGATATTGATGTTGAGGCGTTTCGTCAATTACTTTAAAAACTTTATCCAAAAATTCTATGGTCATTTTTTCATGAAATAAATCACTCATAGAATTTACAAAAAATTTAGTGGGCTTTTTTATATTTTTGGGTACTTCCAGCCTTTCAGGCATTAATGTAAATTTAAAACCATCTTCATAACCTGGTGTTCCCATAGCTTGTAACCTTTTTGCCATTGCCTCAGCGTAGCAGAATTTACAACCTGCTGTTATTTTATTACATCCCGTTGAAGGATTCCAAGTGGCATCTGTCCATTCTATTTTTGACCGTTTCACTTTATTTTGTTTTGATTTCTATCGGTTTTTTTACTAATTTATGTATGCCATCACTAACAGTCTTAACCGGTTCAATTTTATTTTCTTTTACTAGTTTTCTTAATATTTCATTACAATGTTTAGGCAGACAGCCAAATTCTAAAGTTTTTAAATATATTCTATGTAATGATTTTTCTTTATTAACAAAAATTTCTTTTTTTATTTCTTTTTCTAATAATCCTAATTTTTTTATTGTATTATCTTCCTCAAACATTGAAAATTGTCCATCTATTATTTTTTCTTCGTCTATATTAAAATTAGCATCTCCAGTATTAGGATTAATCTTCCATGCGACCTTTAAAAATTTTTCAATGCCATATGAATGGTTAGAACCAAAAATTAATCCATAAATATTTTTTCCTTTTTTTATTGAAAAAGGAGCTAACATATAATCTGTGTCAATTAAAGATTTATAATATTCAAAAACTACCTTATGACAATGGAAAGGTTTAGATTTTTCAAATTCCTTCTTTGTAATTTTAATGTAATTTTGAAATTCATTTTGACCACTAAACCTATTAATAAATGATGATGAAATAAAAAATATAAAATCAGTTCTTTTAAAGCTTACTAATTTTTTAAATATATCTTCAGTAATTTCCTTAATCCCAAACTGGTCTAAAAACATTAATCTAGGCAATTCTTTATTTTTAATCATTTTTGGATATAATTCTAAAAATAAATCCTTAAACGATTTATTAAATATTCTAACCTTTATTTTTTCTTTATCATATTTAAAGTTACTAACATTTTTCTCTAAAATGTTATATCTTTTCTTATTCATATCATTTAGAATAACATTTATTTTGACAGATGTTTTAAGTACATTATCAGATCGATTCAATACATCTAAAATTATTAAAGGGCTCCCATAGTTATTATCACAATCCATTCCTTCACCCGAAAAAAAATCATATATAAAAATATTTTTCCAATAATTATTTTTTTCTGACGAAATGAATACAGGTAGCCATTCATTAAAATAATTGCGAAAGATTTCTAATTTTGCCTTAGTTCCATCATCAAAGGTTTCTGAAAAATGATTTTTATTAGACATATTTTATTAATATAAATGAGCCAGTTCAAATATACATATTTTGATTCATTTTTTATCTTGTGCACAAACTCATTTAATCTCCTTTTAGATTTACGTTGGAAAAACTTATAATTTTAGATTTCACTAATCTAAAAAGTTATCCAGTATAAGTTAATCATTTATTTTCATGATTATTTTTTTCTTAAAAAATATATCTCTTTTTAAGATAAAAAGCATGCCTATTAATTAAATAAACAAAGGAATTGGATTTTGGAGGAAATTAAAACAATTATTTCTTCTATTTTCTGACTATATAATAATAATTGAAAAGCAAAAAACAAAAAACAAACTAAAAAAAGAGAGTTTCATTAAGTACTTTGTAGAAAATAAAAAAGACTTTCAAAAAATTGAAAATCTTTATAACTATATTGTGATCGCGAAAGGATTCGAACCTTTGACCGTCTGCTTAGAAGGCAGATGCTCTATCCAGCTGAGCTACGCGACCTCCTTTCGGATTTTAATAATGTCGGGGTGACAGGACTCGAACCTGCGACCCTCTGGTCCCAAACCAGATGCGCTACCACCTGCGCTACACCCCGAATATACCTTGTGTGTTAATGCGGAGAGTGTGGGATTCGAACCCACGCGACAGTTTCCTGTCGACAGTTTAGCAAACTGCTCCGTTAACCACTCCGGCAACTCTCCAAATTTAGTCCGAATTCCAACTAATTTGGAGTGCAAAAGTAAGTGTAAGATTTTACTTATGCAAGTATTTTTTTAAAATTTTTGACTTATAATTATTTTACTGTTTTTTAACTTTGTTATTATATAATAAAATAAATGATACAAATAATAAAATTCAACATTTTGTGTTGTACACTCTTCTTCTTAGTAAGCTGTGGATCACAAAAAAAGATTATCGTTGATAGCAAGGTTATTAGAGATACTGTATATATAACCCATGCTAATCCTAAATATCACATCATAACCGAAGCCAACCTTCCGGAATATGTTATTTCTCAAAAAAATTTCCCTTCCGTTGCATTTAATGAAAGAATTAAATTTTTGGTTTTGCACTATACAGTTTCAGATTATCCAACCTCTGTTAAGATATTGGCTAAAAAAGGGCAAGTAAGCGCTCATTATTTAATCACAGACCAGCCGAACGATACCATTGATATCTTAGTTAGTGAGGACAAAAGAGCCTGGCATGCGGGAGTGAGCTCATGGAATGGAACAGAGAATTTAAATGATACCTCCATAGGTA
The DNA here is from genome assembly GCF_009827885.1 of Apibacter sp. B3546. Lineage (NCBI taxonomy): Bacteria > Pseudomonadati > Bacteroidota > Flavobacteriia > Flavobacteriales > Weeksellaceae > Apibacter > Apibacter sp. B3546. The sequence goes on from NZ_WINW01000031.1 coordinate 8,152, forward strand.
TTGAAATAGTAAATAAAGGATACACTAAAATAAAAGATTCATTAATATTTACTTATTTTCCAAAATATCAGATTAAGAAAGTTGCGACTTTATCCAAAAACATTATTAATCGTTACGAGATTGACCCTGTGAATGTTGTGGGGCACAGCGATATAGCCCCGTTAAGAAAACAAGATCCCGGGCCTATGTTTCCTTGGAAAGAGTTATATACTCAGTATGGAATTGGAGCTTGGTATGAGGAGTATGACAAAGAGTATTATTTGACTCAATATATTCCGGATACCTACCCTTACAGTTCTCCGTTGGAATTTCAGAAAGCACTTAAAAAATACGGTTATAAAATAGATTTAACCGGAGAATGGGACAAAAATACATTTCTAACTATCCGTGCATTTCAATGGCATTTCAGACCTGAAAAAGCTGATGGCAATGTAGATGCTGAAACTTGGGCTATTTTACAAGCCTTGAATAAAAAATATCGTTCCAATACTAAATAACTTTATAATTTTATCAAAAAATTAATTTCATGTCACACCACTCAGGATTTGTCAGCATTGTAGGAAAACCCAATGTAGGAAAATCCACTTTGATAAATCAATTAATAGGAGAAAAGCTATCCATTGTAACTCCAAAAGTACAAACTACTCGTCATCGAGTATATGGAATTTGGAACGATGAAAATACACAAATTATATTTTCCGATACCCCCGGAATCATACAAAATCCTGCTTATGAGTTGCAGGAAAAAATGAATGATTTTGTAAAAGAGTCTTTTGAAGATGCTGATTTGATTTTATTTATCACAGAATTTGGCGAAGAAAAAAATCCTTCTGAATTTTTAGTTAAAAAATTAAATTCGGTAAAAATACCTGTTATTGTATTACTAAATAAAGTTGATAAAGCTAAAGATGCTTCAACTATATCAGAAAGCGTTGCATTTTGGCATAACCAATTACCAAATGCAGAAATTCTTCCTATATCTGCCTTACATTCTCTCAATACCGAATTAATTCTTCCAAAAATTAAAAGTTTATTGCCGGAAATGCCTCCTTATTATGATAAAGAACAATTTACCACCTTATCGGAACGTTTTTTTGTGAACGAGACCGTTCGAGAAAAAATATTGCTCAATTATCAAAAAGAGATTCCTTATTCTGTAGAAGTCGTTACCGAAAGCTTTAAAGAAGAAGATCATATTATCCGTATTGAATCGACTATTTATGTAGAAAGAAATACACAAAAAGGCATTCTTATCGGTCATAAAGGACAAAAAATTCAAAAGGTAGGGACAGAAGCTCGGCTAGACTTAGAAAAATTTTTTAATAAAAAGATTTTCCTCAACCTTTATGTCAAAGTAAAAAAAGATTGGAGATCCAATGATCGGGATTTAAAAAATTTCGGATATACAAATAAATAAGATTAAATAACTGGTTTATAGGTTAACTTATTTTTTTTGTGCTATTTTCACTAAAAGTACTTTTCACATTCTTATTAATCCTTATTTTTTCAACACTTATTGTTACCTTTGTCGAAATTTGAAGACTTTACCATGAATAAATATATAAAACTTGTTATTGCAGCCCTCATAATCGGATTGGGCATTTATTTGATGTTTAATCGTCAAATAGGATTAGGAATTCTATTGGTTATTCTTTCTGCCGTGCCTATTTTATTATTTTTCAGAAATGAATATATTTTATTGGCTTTTTGGAAACTGAGAAAACAAGATCTTGTAGGTGCTCGTTCCTGGTTGGATAAAATTACTAATGTGAAAAGTCAATTAGTAAGAAAACAATACGGATATTATAACTATCTTATGGGGATTACTGAGGCTCAAGGCAATGCTGCTAAGGCCGAATCGTATATGAAAACAGCTTTGGATTACGGTTTAAGTTTTAAACACGATCGCGCATTGGCTACACTAAATTTGGCGGCAGGAGCTATGATGAGAGGTAATAAAAATGAGGCAGAACGTTTTTTAACTGAAGCTAAAAAATTAGATACTTCCAACATGTTGGGAGATCAAATTAAAATGATGAAAGAACAAATGAAAAGAGTAAATGTTTCGAGAAGCAATATGATCAACCCTCAAATGAGAAGTCGTTCCAAATTCATGAAATAATTAATTTTAGCTTATATTTGTATCACACATTTCATTTAAAAAAACTTTTTCAAATTTCAAATATAAATATCCTAGTTTTAGATTTTTATCAATAAAAAAGGCTGTTAATTTAACAGCCTTTTTATCTATACTATATATTTTTATTATCTATTTTATTGATTCATCGTTAATAAGAATTCTTCATTGGAAAGAGATCGGTCTAATCTCATTTTTAAGAACTCCATAGCTTCCAATGGATTCATATCTGCCAAATGATTCCTTAATATCCACATTCTTTGTTGAGAAACCGGGTCTAATAATAAATCGTCACGACGTGTTGAAGACGAAACCAAATCAATAGCCGGATAAATACGTTTATTGGCAATTTTTCGATCCAGTTGAAGCTCCATATTACCGGTACCTTTAAATTCCTCAAAAATTACCTCATCCATTTTAGATCCGGTATCTATTAATGCCGTTGCAATAATGGTAAGAGAACCTCCTCCTTCAATATTTCTTGCTGCTCCAAAGAAACGTTTAGGTTTATGAAGTGCATTGGCATCTACCCCTCCGGAAAGTACTTTACCGGATGCCGGAGAAACCGTATTATAAGCACGAGCCAAACGGGTAATGGAATCTAACAATATTACTACATCGTGTCCACATTCCACCATTCTTTGTGCTTTAGACAGAACAATATTAGCAACTTTTACATGTTTTTCAGCTGATTCATCAAAAGTTGAAGCAATTACTTCTCCTTTGACGCTTCTTTGCATGTCGGTTACCTCTTCCGGACGCTCGTCAATCAATAATACAATCATGTAAACTTCCGGATGATTTATGGAAATTACATTGGCAATATCTTTCAGTAAAATTGTTTTACCTGTTTTAGGCTGAGCAACGATCATCCCTCTTTGTCCTTTTCCAATAGGTGAGAATAAATCTACCACACGAGTTGACAAAGTAGCTCCTTTACCTGCTAATTTAAATTTTTCTTCAGGAAATAAGGGAGTTAAATGCTCGAATGATACTCGATCTCTAACAAATAAAGGATCTCTTCCGTTTATTTCGATAATCTTAACTAAAGGGAAAAATTTTTCACCTTCTTTCGGTGGACGAACTTCTCCGGTAACAGTATCTCCGGTCTTAAGTCCGAAAAGCTTAATTTGGGAAGGAGATACATATACATCATCGGGAGATGAAAGGTAATTAAAGTCAGAAGAACGTAAAAAACCATATCCGTCCTGAGTGATCTCTAAAACTCCTTCTGTTTTTATAATACCCTCAAATTCATAATCGGAGGAACGATATTTATTACCATTGGTATGTGGTCTATTAGCATATTCCTTAGTATTGTTTTTCTTCGGGCTTTGATAATTGGTTTTAGGCTCTTCATCAAAAAGCTTTTTATCATCCTTAGAAACTGTAGTTTTTTGAAAATGAGTGCTGTCTGCACTTTTTCTTAATATAACTTGCGGCTTTCTGTAAACCGGAATATCAATTTTAAAATCTTCATCATTTTCCGAACCTTCTTTTTGAACGTCATCATCTATTAGTGAATCATCATCTTGGGAACTTTTATTTTCAACCACTTCCTCTTTAGAAAATAAAATATCTCTCTGCTGTTGTTTAGCAGGTATTCTTTTTCTTTGTCTTTTTTCCGTTATTATAGGCTCTTCATCGGTGGGTTTTTCCGACTCATTGTGGTGTGTTTGTTTGTTTTGATGAGCTAAAATTAATTCAATTAATTCTGATTTTTTTAATCCTGAACTTTTAATTTTTAATTCATTAGCAATAGACTGCAAATCAGCCACTTTCATTGCTTTAAGCTTTTGTTCCTCAAACATAAGTTATGTTTAGTATGATTTTAAAATTACTCGAAAATTACGTAAAATATTGATTTTGATTATTTTATAAAAGAATAAAGTGGTAACTTTATGAAAAATAATGCACTAATCTTTAGTAGATTATTCAGCAATATTACAAAATATTTTATTAAAACGCTAATTTTTTATACATTTGCTGTTCAAAAAAGCGAAATTTTGATCCAAAGAATTCAAAGTATTTATCTATCATTAGCCGGTATACTGGGATTTGCTGTCGGTTATATAACCGATTTCATTCCTAATGATTTAACAGATATGTTCCTTTTGTTCCTCATCGGATTGTTAGCTTTTATTTCCCTATTCTGCTTTAAAAGCAGAAATGTTCAAAGAAAAATTAATTATATAAATATAATTATAAACGTATTGTTGATCGGTTTTATGGTTTATGATTTGCTAAATTCATCTGGAGGAAGTACTATACTTCCTGAGAAAGGTGTTGAGCTACTCGTCCCGGTCCTGCTGATTATTCTGCTTGCCATGGCAAATAAGTACATCAATAAGGATGAAAAGCTCATAAAATCTGTAGACAGATTCCGTTAAAACTCATAACAACTTTTAATGAGTGCAAGAGTCGTTTTATTTTATAAAACGACTCTTATTTTTTGCAACCATATAATAATTATGGGTAAGGCAGAACAAGCTTCCATCCAAAAACGGGTGTAAAAAAATTGATGTGTTTTTCCCATAAATACTACCATACCCATACTGATTATACACACCACTTCCCATGCTGTCACATAGATTAAATCGCCTTGCTTATAAAAAGTCAAAGCAAAAACTAGTGCAGATAGAAATAAACATATACAAGCAATACCTTTGCTTTTTCGTATTCCTAAATAGTTGGGTATTGTACAAATAACATCTTTTTTCATGTCGCAAATATCAAAAGGCAGAGTTATACCTATGATAAAAGTATACAGAATTAAAAATTCTGAGAGAGTATTACGATTACCCGTATTTCCTATATATAGAATCGCATAGGCCCATGCAAATGATATAATAAAAATTTTTAATAAAGGAATGTTTCTAAATGGAATCTTTATAAAGTCCGAATTATACATGATTACAATACTTCCAATAAATGCAATATGAAAAAATTGTAGTAAATCTTTTTCCTTACATACTATAAAAGCCACAAGTATTAAACTGATGATTGAAATATGAAAAGAAAGTTTTTTTAAGATATTTCGCGACCAAGTATTTTGAAAGCAAATAAAATTATAAGCAGCTAAGGCAGAAAAAAAAATTATTGCAATTCTGTTGTAATTTACGGAGTGGTTTAAACTTCCAAAAAATAGACATAATAAAGAAATCATGAAAGAAACCCACAATTGAGTATTGATTAAAAACCTTTCAATCGATTTTTTCATTTCACGGCCCTATCAACTGCCCACTCTTTTTGGATTATTTTTTACAAAGGAATCCCACCCCGAATATGATTTTGAAGTATTTGCCGATGAGGGAGTTCTACTGTTTAAAAAGTGGCATACTGCCAGAGCCAGTCCATCGGAAGCATCCAAATATTGAGTAGGAAAATCTTTTAAATTCAATAAAGTTTTTAACATTCCTGCAACTTGTTCTTTGGATGCATTACCGTTTCCTGTTATTGACATTTTAACTTTTTTAGGAAAATATTCTGTAATAGGAATTTCTCTTAGTAAGCCGGCAGCCATAGCCACACCTTGCGCTCTGCCTAATTTTAACATAGACTGCACATTTTTAGCGTAAAAGGGTTCTTCAATTGCCAATTCATCCGGATGATAGGTATCAATCAGCGACAAGGTTTTATCAAATATTTTTTTAAGCTTTAATGCATGAGATTCAACCTTTTTAAGAATTAGCTCATCAATGCACAACAGCTTCATTTTATTACCCACTACACTAATAATCCCAAATCCCATAACATTCGTTCCGGGATCGATTCCTATTATAATTCTTTCCGTCAAAATTTTTAAATAATGTAATCTTAACAATTCTTTAAATATGCTTTCCAGCCTTCTTCTTTATATTTCTTGGCAGCTTCTTCCGGATTCTTAGCTCCATAAATGCCTCTGCCGACAATAATAAAATCTGTATGATAGTCGGAGAATACTTTTTCAGGAGTATTGAATTGCTGACCTTTGGAGTCTCCTGATTCTGTTAAATTTACCCCCGGAGTGAATAACAATAAAGCAGAAGGTAATTTGGATTGGGCAACACATCCTATTACATTGGAAACTTTACTTGAAATTTCGATCGCTTTTGACTTATAGTTTTCATCTGTTAAAGTTCCTTTTGACGACATTTCTGCAATAGTTACTACTCCGGTTTTTTCACCAAATACTTGTAAGCTTTCTTCTCCGGCTATAACATGAGAAGTTATTAAATCTGCCCATTCTGAGATTTTATAAATTCCTCCGGTAAACTGCATATGTTGTGTATTACCAATATCTCCAAATTTTCTGTCCTCGAATAATAAAAAGTTTTTAGCTGCTGCAATCTCTTTCAATTCGTGTATAAAATTTTCAGTAAAGTCTGAAATTATATCTGAATGCAATTTAACAGCTACAATGGAATCTCCTATTTGATGCGCTAATTTTAAAATTTCTGCAGATTTATGGGTATCTAAGGAAGCTATCAAATTGGTTTTTTTTGATAATGCAATTTCGATCAGCTTCTTAGAAACAGAATGATTCTGTAATTCTAATTTTTCCTCATAGGTTAATCGAGGAGCACTTAATTGTACCGTTGGTTTTTCTTTAAGAAAGTCTTTGATTTTAACAACCTGTGATTGATTTAAAAATTCATGATTGTACAGAATATCAATTACATTTTCAATACTGAATAAAGTGTGAACATGATATCCTTTGCTTTCCAATAATTCTTTACCCCCTTGTTGCCTATCTAATACTACAACAATATCTTTTACTTTTAGTCCTTCTTTTTCTACCTCTTCTATCGTTTCAAGCAAACTTTTCCCACTTGTTATTACATCTTCCACGAGTACGCAACGTTGTCCTTCTTTAAAGATCCCTTCCAACATTTTTTTCGTCCCGTAATTTTTACTCTCTTTTCTTTTTATAATTAATGGCACTTTAGATTCTAAAGACATCGCCGTAGCCATAGGTAAAGCCGCATAGGGAACACCGCAAATAAGTTCGTGCCTACAATCTTTTAGCATAGCCAATAAAAGTTGTGACAATTCGCTTAGTAATTCCGGACTGGAGGCTAATGGTCGTAAATCAACGTAAAAAGGAGAAAGAATCCCACTTTTTAAAGTGAATTCACCAAATTTTATTATTCCCAGTTCATAAGATTTGAGTAAAAATTTTTCTTTGTTAATCATCTTTCTTTTGATTTAAGCAAAGGTAATAAATTAATAAATTTAAGTGTTTGTAAAAAACTAAGAGAAATTAAATTCCTTAACTATTTAACACTTTGGTAACAATAATAAAATTTATCCATATTTATCTTTTATTTGATGATGAATCCTTTAACTCAAACCCTCTTTTGTTGGCAAATGATTTTTGGGCTTCTACAATTTTACCGTCAATTTCATTTAATTTAACTTCATTTACATCCATGTCTTCTAATGCTTTTTCAAATTGATCTTTTGTTAATTTTTCTTTTGAAGTAAATCCTTTTATCGATGTAATCATATTATGGATATACTCTTCACATAAGTTTTTTAAATCTTCCCCATCTTTGGGTACTTCATAGCCGTTAATTTTGTTAATCAATTTTTCCAATTCTTCAGAAGCAACTTTTCCTTTTTTAGTGACGGAAACAAAGTCACCGGTATCAGGGTGCTGTTCAACCATAGCATAAAAGGTGGTATATTCCCTGTCTGCTCTATTTAAATTTTCCATTAAATTGTCATTAAATTTTCCGGGTCCCGGATTACAAGAGTATAAGCTAAACAGCCATACATAAAAGAATAAAATTCTTAATTTTTCCATTATATTTTATTTTTAATCAAATATATAAAAACATTCAATCTTTTTTTAGCCAATCTTCTATAATTATAAAAGATAAAATCAAAGTACTCATATTTACTAAAATTATATACATTTGTAAACTATGCGAAATCGTTGGTTAATTTTACCTCAACCTGATCCAAATAAAGCCCAAAAACTAGCTGAAGAACTGGGATTCCCTGTGGAAATTACCAGCCTTCTTTTAAAACGAGGTGTTTCTACATTTGATGAAACTAAAACTTTTTTTAAACCTTCGCTTGATCAACTTCATGACCCTTTTCTTCTAAAGGACATGAACATTGCTGTAGAAAGAATCGAAAAGGCCATAAATACTAATGAAAAAATACTTATTTATGGAGATTACGATGTGGATGGTACTACTTCTGTGGCAATGATGTATCTTTTTCTTAATTCTTTTTATAAGCATATCGATTATTATATACCGGATAGATATGAAGAAGGATATGGCATCTCCTATCAGGGCATCGATTTTGCCGCTGCTAATGGTTTTTCTTTAATAATTGCATTAGATTGCGGAATTAAAGAAAAAGATAAGATTTCTTATGCAAAAGATAAAAACATTGATTTTATCGTATGCGATCATCATTTGCCGGATGAAGTTCTTCCGGAAGCGGTTGCTATTTTAGATCCGCAAAGATCAGATTGCAAGTATCCCTATAAATTTTTAAGCGGATGTGGAGTTGGCTTTAAGCTTATTCAAGCTTTATCCTCTCAAAAACAAATTCCACAGGAAGATATATTTCCCTACTTAGACTTAGTAGCTATCAGTATCGCTGCCGATATTGTACCGATAACCGGTGAAAATCGAATTTTAGCTGCATTTGGTTTGAAACAATTGTTGGAAAAACCCAGAGTAGGTTTAAAGGTTTTTTTACCCAAAGAAACTCGTGAAGCTTTTTCAATTAATAATATTGTATTTGGAATAGCTCCTAAAATAAATGCTGCAGGAAGAATCAGCCATGCAAGCAATGCTGTAAAGCTACTTATTACAACTAATGACATTGAAGCTCGAAAGATCTATACTCAAATTAATGAGCTTAATAACGAACGTCGAGAGCTTGATGCCAATATCACTTCCGAAGCCATTCAAGAAATTATAAAAACAGGTCAAACCAGTACTTATTCCACTATTGTTTTTAATCGCAAATGGCACAAAGGGGTCATTGGAATTGTAGCTTCCCGATTAATTGAAGAATATTACAGGCCTACTTTAGTCTTTACAGAAGGAAAAAATAAAGACCTGGTTGCTTCTGCTCGAAGTGTTACCGGTTTTGATATTTATAAAACTTTGGAAAAAACCTCTGAGTATTTGGAACAATTTGGAGGTCATATGTATGCTGCAGGGCTCTCGATAAAAAAAGAGAATTTTTTACCCTTTAAAGAAAAATTTGAATCTGTTGTTAAAGAAACGATTAAGGAAAGTCAAAGAACGCCTACTATTGAAATAGACGAAGAAATATCTCTATCCGTAATAAATAAACGTTTTTTCAAACTTATCAGTTATTTTGCTCCATTTGGTCCGGCTAATTTGCGTCCTGTATTTTTAGCCAAAAATGTACATTTTGGAGGCGATTATACGCTTATGGGTAAAGATCGTTCCCATTTAAAAATTATTGTTTTCCAAGATTCCATTAAAAATTCATTTGAAGCTATCGCCTTTAAAATGGGGCATCTTTTGCCTAAATTTGAAAAATATCCTTTTGATATGGTTTTCACTTTATATGAAAATTATTGGCAAGGCAAAACTTTTTATCAACTTCAAATTAAAGATGTTAAATTTTATGAGGATTTGTAACTTTGTTGAATGAAAGTTGGTTTATTTTTCGGATCATTTAATCCTATTCATATAGGACATTTAATCATTGCTAATTATATCATTGAAAATTCAGGCCTTACTCAAATCTGGTTTGTTGTAACTCCGCAAAACCCTTTCAAAAATAAATCTACTCTGTTAAAAGATCATCACAGATTGGAAATGGTAAACCTCGCCATTGAAAAATACCCTCATTTTAGATCTTCTTCAGTTGAATTTGCTTTACCCAAACCTTCCTATACCATTGATACGTTGGTTGTACTAAAAGAAAAATATCCATCCTATGATTTTGTTTTACTAATGGGAGAAGATAATTTGAATTCATTTCATAAATGGAAAAATTATGATCAAATTTTAAAATATCATTCATTATTTGTTTATCCTCGAATTAACAGTATTCAGAAGGAACAAACTATGGACCATCCACATATTCATAAAATTTCCGCTCCCATCATTGAAATTTCTTCTACCTTAATACGCTCCATGATTAAAGAACATAAAAATGTTCGTCCCATGCTTCCTCCGGAAGTATTCAATTATATTGATGGCAGCAATCTTTATAAATAATTACTTTTTTGTAATTTTGCAAGTTGTTTTTGCTAAAAAATTATAAGTAAATGGAAGATAGTATAACTATGGATTTAGAATCCGGTCTATCATTACCTATTATGGAGCATTTTTACACCATTCAAGGGGAAGGTAGATATACCGGTACGGCTGCATACTTTATAAGAATAGGCGGTTGTGATGTAGGATGTCATTGGTGTGATGTAAAAGAAAGTTGGAATCCTTCTATTCATCCGGTTAGTTCTGTAGATAAAATTGCCGAAACGGCTGCTTCCCAATCGAAAACCATTGTTTTAACCGGAGGAGAACCTTTAATGTGGAATTTAGAGCCCTTAACGTCCAGACTAAAAAATTTGGGTTGCCGAATACATATCGAAACTTCGGGAGCTTATCCTCTATCGGGACATATTGATTGGATCTGTCTGTCTCCTAAAAAAACAGCCCTTCCTCTCGAAAGTGTGTACGCAAAAGCAAATGAATTAAAAGTAATTGTTTATAATAATCATGACTTTATTTTTGCGGAAGAACAGGCTTCTAAAGTAAATGATAATGCCATTTTATATTTACAACCTGAGTGGAGTAATAGGAATAAAGTTACTCCAAAAATCATTGATTATGTGATGAAAAACCCTAAATGGCAAGTTTCTTTACAAACTCATAAATATTTAAACATTCCCTAATAACAGCTGTTGATAAAGTCTAATCATATATAATTAAAAAACCCTTCTGCACTTCATTTTTTATTTTTTAATGCCTTTAATCTTTATTAGAATTAGCAGAATCATGTCTTTTATAACCGATTACTATCAGATTTCAATATCTTTTAATTAATTCATCCTTTTGTGTTTATATCATTTAATAGGATAAATTATTTTTTTTTACTATCTTAATAAAAAATCCGGGAAGTTATCGCGAAATTTTTTTATGTATATAGTTTTTTTTTATTCTTCAATAAAAAAGAATTATGCTTACACAACGTAGGGACTTTGTTTTATTGACTAATTTTGAAATGTAAAAAATGAAATAATATTTTGATAAACAAAACAATAAAATTATGTCAATAGTAGGTAAAAAATTTCCAAACATTTCAATAGATGCCATGGATCACATGGGGGATGATTTAAAGATCAATATTTTTGAGGAGGCAACTAAAAAAAATAAAAAGGTTTTATTATTTTGGTATCCTAAAGATTTTACTTTCGTTTGTCCTACCGAACTTCATGCTTTTCAACAAGCACTACCTGAATTTGAAAAAAGAAATACTATAGTTATAGGGGCTTCATGTGATACTAACGAAGTACATTTTGCCTGGTTAAATACACCTAAAGACAATGGCGGTATAGAAGGGGTTACTTATCCAATCTTAGCAGATACAACACGTAATCTTTCTAATATTTTAGGAATTTTAGATATTGAATCTTCCGAATATGATGAAGATTATGAAACTGTGATATTGAAAGGATCCAATGTTGCATACAGAGCAACCTTTTTAATCGATGAAGAGGGAAAAGTTTTCCATGAAAGTATTAATGACATGCCATTAGGAAGAAATGTTCAAGAATATTTACGCCTTATAGATGCCTATACTCATGTTCAAAAATTTGGTGAAGTATGTCCGGCTAACTGGGAAGAAGGAAAAGATGCGATGAATGCCAATCGTAAAGGAGTATCGGATTATTTATCTTCTCATTAATTATAATTTAAAATACAAAAAAATGGTACAAGAATTACAAGAAGATAATTTAAGTGAAATTATCAAAGAATCTCCGATTGTTCTCGTTCAGTATGCTGCTTCATGGTGTGGAAACTGTAAAATTATGAAGCCGAAATTTAAAAAAATTGGCGAAGAAAACAGCACCATTCCTTTTTTAATTATCGATGCGGAAAAATTTCCTGAATCCAGAAAATTAGCAAATGTGACCAACTTGCCGACTTTTGCTTCTTTTAAAGACGGAAAGCTGGTTAATCAAATACAAACAAATAAAATAGAACCTTTACAAGAATTAGTAAATGAAGTTACCCATAATTAAACATTTAACTCAATTCATTGAAAATAATGATGAAGATTATATCAATGAAACAATTGAAACCTTAGAGAACTTAACGGAAGCTCCGGGTTTGAAAGATGAAGAATTAGATGTTTTAGGAGAAGTGCTTTCTAATATGTACGGAGCTATTGAAGTTAATAAGCTGATAAAAGAGGGTATGGATGAAAAAAATGCTTTAAATTCATTTATGAAACGTGTCCTCGGGTCAATAGATAAATAGTCTATACTTTTAAATTTAATTTTTAAAAGCCTTGCAAGATTTTTCTTGCGAGGTTTTTTTTATTTTTAAAAATGACTATTAAGGTAAATATTATTTTCATATTTCATGTCGAAACCGTAATTTCGTAAATTAAAATAAATTAAATTACGAATAAATGGCTATTCTTGGACAAATAAGAAAAAGAAACGGGTTATTAATAGGTTTTGTTGCTGTAGCATTATTATTATTTTTATTAGGTGGAATTGATTGGAGCAGAATTGGCAAGAAAGATCCGAATGTTTTGGGAAAAGTAAACAAAGAAGCGATCTCTCGCCAGGAATATTATAGTCAACTTAGTCTTCTTTCTTCTCAGTACCAAGGGCAATATCCTGAAAATTTACTTGAGGGACAAGTTTGGAATTCGTTAATTGAACAAAAATTAATTGAGCAAAAATTTAATGCCTCCGGATTAATTTTAACTGATAAAATGATTTGGAATATGGCCAAATCATCTCCTTTATTTAACAATCCTCAATTCAAAGATAAAAGCGGAAATATTAATACCAAATTGATTCAGGATGAATTCCAAAAAATGGAAGAAAGCCAAAATGCTTCTCCGCAATACAGAGAATATTTCCAAACTATGATGACTTTAAAAAAGAATTTTGGTTATCAAGCAATGGGTAAACAATATTTAGGGACTTATGGTTCCGGAATGTTAACCAATAACAAGGAAATTGAACTTTTAGCACAAAATCAATCCAATATTGCAGATATTGAATACGTTAAAATCGATTATAATACATATCAGAAATCAAACCCTGTTAAGGTCACAGATGAAGATTTAAAAGCTTATATTGAAAAACATAAATCTTTATTTAAAATTGATGAAAACAGAACGCTAGATTTTGTATATTTCTCTGCAAAACCTACTCCTTCCGATGAAAATAACACATTACATTCGTTAAATGCCTTATTGTCTCAATCCATTATTGAAGGGGATACCATTCAAGCATTTGGTTCTGTTAAAAATGATTCACTATATATCAGCGAGTTAAATACCGCACAAATTGCAGATAAACCTTTTATCTCTCAATACAGAAGCGAAAAGCAATTACCTCAAAACATACAAAATTGGGTAAAAAATGCTTCTATCGGACAAATTTCTAATGCTTATAAAGATAATGGTTACTATGTATTATCTAAATTAATAGCTAAAAAAAATACGGATTCGGTAACTGCTAAAAATATATTAATAAGTTACACCGGAGCTCAGCAAATACAGCCTAAAACTGCCAGAAACAAGGATCAGGCAAAAAAACAAGCGGATGAATTAGCGGCAAAATTAAATGCTAATCCTAGTGATTTTGCAAAATTAGCTTCTCAATATTCAGACGATCCGACGGCTTCCTCCAATAATGGTGAAATGAAGTTAACAACAGCTCAAGATTTTCCTGCTCCTTATAAAAAATTACAACGTTTTTTAGAAACTTCTCCTACAAATAAAGCAGAAGTTATTGAAACTCCACAGGGATATTTGGTATTAATGATATCTCAAAGGAAACCGGATGAAATTGTTTATAAATTAGCAGATCTTGCGAAAGAAATTAAACCTTCTGAGGAAACTATCGAAACTGCCCGTAAACATTCAACCAATTTCATACAATCCATTCAAGGAAAGTCATCTAGAGAATTTATTGATTTCGCTAAAAAATCTAACTATAAACCTCAACAACAACGAGGCATAGTACGTTTTGGTTCTATGTTGAACGGATTACACACAGATAAAGATTCTGATATTATTGCTTGGGCGTTTGATTCTAAAAGAAAACTTGGTGATACTGAAGTATTCACTACCGGTGACCAAAGTTATATTGTAGCCAGAGTTTCATCTTTATTTAGTAAAGGGTTGGTAGATCCTTCTTTAGTTAGAGATGAAATTGAAATTGAGGTAAGGAATGAAAAGCTGGGTAAGATAATTGCTGAAAAAGTAAATTCAGGAAACAAATCACTTGACAACTTAGCAACTGAATTTAAAACTATAAAAAGCAATGCTTCAATAAGTTTTGACAATCCATCAGTGAACGGAGAATTTGAGCCTAAGGTGGGTGGTGCTGCATTTGGGTTAAAACAAGGAGTTACCTCGAAAGCTATTGAAGGAAAAAGCGGAGTTTATGTAATTGTAACTAAATCGATTACTAAAGGACAAGTTGGAGACAAAAAACAGCTTAAAACCTCTTTAATGAGTCAATATGCTCAACAAATGCCTTCTTTACTTTTAAGATCATTAGTTCAAGAGTCAGATATTACCGATTATAGAGGTATCTTGTTAAATCAACAACAAAAATAATTTAGACAATAAATATTAAAAAAAGCATACTTATAATTAAGTATGCTTTTTTGTTTTTAGTGATACTATTTTCAAACAATTTTAGAGCTACTTATTTTAGTAATTTAAATAAAAAAACCTCTCTTATCGAAATAAAAGAGGCTTCTTATAAAAATATTTATTACTTACAATTTATCGATTCAATAGTTTAGCTGCTTCTTTAGCAAAATAGGTAGAAATAAGACCGGCACCTGCTCTTTTTATACATGTTAAGCTTTCAATAATAATTTTATCATTATCTAACCAACCATTTTTTGCAGCCGCTTTAATCATGGCATATTCACCACTAACCTGAAATACCGAAATAGGCACATCTACTATTTCATTTAATTTAGAGACTATATCTAAATAAGGAAGGCCCGGCTTTACCATAACAATATCTGCGCCTTCTTCAATATCTTTCAATGCTTCATTGATAGCTTCTTTACTGTTACCGTAATCCATTTGGTAGGTTTTTTTATCTCCAAAACCGGGAGCACTGTCCAAAGCATCTCTAAAAGGACCGTAATACGAACTGGCATATTTCGCTGCATAACTCATAATACCTACTTCATCAAATCCATTTTCTTCTAATGCTTCTCTAATTGCTGCAACTCTTCCATCCATCATATCGCTTGGCGCAATAAAATCAGCTCCTGCTTCTGCGTGGCTTAGGCTCATTTTTACCAATGCATCCACGGTTGCATCATTTACAATTTTACCATTTTCAACAATTCCGTCATGTCCGTAAATTGAATAAGGATCAAGAGCGACGTCCGGCATAATTACCATTTCGGGTACAGCATCTTTAATAGCTTTGATTGATTTTTGCATTAAGCCGTTTTTATTCCATGCTTCTTTGCCTGTATTATCTTTTAAATTTTCATTGATTTTTACATAAATATTCACTGCTTTAACTCCTAAAGACCATAATTCTTTAACCTCTTTAATTGTTAAATCCAATGATTGTCGATATATTCCCGGCATAGAAGAAATTTCTTCTTTTATATTTTCTCCTTCTGCAATAAATATCGGCATGATAAAATCATCGGTAGTTAAAATCGTTTCTCTTACTAAATCTCTTACGGCTTGAGTTGATCTTAATCTTCTATTTCTATTATATAGTATCATTTTTTGTTATTTCGTGTTAATAGTTGACCTTAAAAAGGTATAATTTAAATGAATTTGGTAAAAACCCATAAGATAAATAAAATCTTATTCAGTTTAAAAAATTATATTACATTTTTATACCACTTCTATCTGCAAAATATTCTGCAAATTTTCTTATTTCTTCTGCTATTTCTTCCTCATCTGTGGCTCTCTGATAAGAATCTCCTAAAGAATGCAATACTTGATGAAAAAACCGCTTCATATCATCAACAGGCATTTCTTTGGTCCATAAATCAATCCTTAAAGCTTCTTTAACTTTATCATCCCAAACGGATAATAAAATAGCTTTACTTTCTGCTCCAATTACTCCTCCGTCCGGGGCTGCCCATACAATTTTTTCAGGTATATGGTTTTCATCTAATTGTACATTAAAATTTATTTCAGTTTCTTTCATTAGCTCCTATTAAAATATTACGTTGTTTTGTATCTTTAAATATTAGTGTGTATCTACCTCAGGATGGGGCTTATATTTGGACTTGGCAAATATTTGCTCGTGGTTAGGATTTTTAATAAAGTCTTGTAGGCTTATTTGAGAATTTTCAAGTAAGTACTTTCTACAAATTTGCCATCCGGTCCAACAACCTATTCTCCCCGGACTTTGAGAGTCTACCTCCGTATAAAATTTAGAAAAAGGCGCTAACGATAAAAATCGATCAGATAAAGAAATATCATCACTAAACACATAATTACTTTCAATAAAGAAATTCCATATTTCATATTCGTTAGTTTTCGCCCAATTTATCTGGTCTTGGGTATATCCTATTTTATAACAATCTTTTACTTCAGGCAAAAAGGCATCTTCCAAAACTAATATTTTGCCTTGATAAATCATTTGTGAAACAAAAGATTGGCTGTTCGTCTCTCGCGGGACTATTGCCATTCCTTTAATTATTTCTTTTGCCGTTTTTGATGAAAAATATTCCATGCTCATTGTTCTCTGGATATATTTATCTATATTCATCATATTATAGTATTTATTATCAAAACCTAAAAAGCAATCTGTAGCAATAAGTAAATAATTATTTTGTGGAATATATGTAATCGGATTCAAATAATCTGAGGTAAATGATGAATATAAATATACTGCGGGAGATTTAAATTCCGGATAATAATACTTGATATGCTTAAATAGGTTCTCTAATTCAGCTTTAATTCTATCGTTAGAAACTTTTTTCTTTATTTCAGAATAAATATTGAGTTCTGTACTATCCCTTCGATCTTTTTCAAATCGGGAATCCGGGGTATTTTGACTCAAATAAAAAGGATATTTTTTTCTAAAATCCGGTATTGAAATATCTAAATTGTAAAAATCTTTTGCTATATCATGAATTTCAACAGGTTCTTGTATCTCGCTAACCTCTACTTTCCACCTCTTATTCAAATCATCTTTACTGCTTTTATGAGTGCAGCTTATTACTAATAACAATACTGTAAGATATTTAATAATCTTCATTATCTTTACACTTGATTTTTAAATATATAATATTACGCGCAAAGATACAATATTATGAAAACAACCAGAGTAATTTCCTATATTGTTAATTGGTTAAACGATTATCTCAAAAATAGTGGGGCAAAAGGATTTGTTGTAGGAGTATCCGGAGGAATAGATTCCGCTGTAGTTTCTACATTAGCTGCTCAAACCGGTAAACCCGTTTTAGTTTTAGAAATGCCTATTCATCAACCGGAAGACCAAGTTACTCGAGCCAGAGAACATATAAAATATCTTACTGAACACTATACAAATGTTACCGGAAAAACTATAAATTTAACTAACACTTTTGAGGCTTTAA
Source organism: Apibacter sp. B3546 (assembly GCF_009827885.1). Classification (NCBI taxonomy): domain Bacteria; kingdom Pseudomonadati; phylum Bacteroidota; class Flavobacteriia; order Flavobacteriales; family Weeksellaceae; genus Apibacter; species Apibacter sp. B3546. Next base: position 26,074 of record NZ_WINW01000031.1, read on the forward strand.
AATCTGATTTAGAAGCGGATGAATCTCATGAAAGAAACAATTTATCTTTAGCTAATACTCGGTCTCGTCTTCGTATGACTGCCTTATATTATTATGCAGGACTCAACAATTTCTTGGTTTGTGGAACAGGTAATAAAATAGAGGATTTTGGTATCGGCTTTTTTACTAAATATGGAGATGGAGGAGTTGATATCAGCCCTATTGCCGACCTTTTAAAAAGCCAGGTATTTGAAATAGCCAAAGAATTACATGTTTCTGAGTCTATACAGAAGGCGAAACCTACCGATGGTCTTTGGACCGATGACCGATCTGATGAAGACCAAATTGGAGCTTCCTATCCGGAACTGGAATGGGCAATGAATGTTCATGAAAATCATAAGGCTTCTGATTTTACAGGAAGAGAACGTGAAGTTTTCGAAATTTATGATCGATTAAACCGACTTGCTCAACATAAAATTAATCCTATTCCGGTTTGTAAAATTCCTAAAGAATTACTTGATTAAACTTTGTTAAGGATACTGTTTAACTACACGGTTATTATAATATATTAATTGTTCTTAGTTTATCTTTGTATTAGTTGTAAAAAAAGAACAAACCATCAAATAGTTAAACATGTAAAAAAGATTTAAAAATTAATAATTTATTTTTCTATAACTCATTCAATTATTATTTTTGTTTTAGAAATTAAACTTGATTATGGGACGCGCATTTGAATATAGAAAAGCTTCAAAATTAGCCAGATGGGACAAAATGGCAAAACAGTTCAGCCGTATTGGTAAAGAAATTGCAATTGCTGTAAAAGCCGGTGGCCCTAACCCTGAATCTAACCCTGCACTTCGTCGTTGTTTACTTAATGCGAAAGGTGTAAATATGCCTAAAGACAATGTAGAAAGAGCGATTAAAAAGGCTTCAGGGGCAGATGCAGAACAATACGATGAAATAACCTATGAAGGATATGGACCGGGAGGAATTGCCATTTTTTTAGAATGTACTACTAATAATCCTACCCGAACTGTAGCCAATGTTCGTGCTATATTTAACAAATTTGAAGGAAATCTGGGCAAAAATGGAGAACTTACATTTATTTTTGATCGAAAGGGGATTTTTACTTTAGATAAGTCAAATCTTACTATGGATTGGGACAGTTTTGAATTGGAAATGATTGACGCAGGAGCCGAAGAAATTGAAGAAGATGAAAATGAAGTGATTATAACCTCTTCTTTTGAAGATTTTGGTTCTATAAACCATAAATTTGAAGAATTGGGTATAGAGCCTAAGAGTGCAGAATTACAAAGGTTACCTAACAATACAAAAGCTCTTCCGTTAGAACAGGCACAAACTATTTTGAAAATGCTTGAAAAATTTGAAGACGATGATGATGTTCAACAAGTATTTCATAATATGGAAATTACTGAAGAATTGCAAAACGCTGTAAATTAGAATTTTTTACATATATAAAAAATAGAAAGTTTCTTATGCTTATAAGAAGCTTTTTATTTTTTTATATCTATCGTATTCCTGTTAAATCATTGATAATAATTTAAACAACTTTAAATTATTAGTTGATTTCTACAACCGGAAATCTAAAATTGGTTAATTTATGTTCGATTGATCTTAGCTAATTTTTTTTCGACCCATAGTGTTGCGAACGGGAAAAAGGCTGACATTAATACAAATACAAAATCTTCATCATCCCATTTATAATGCTTTCTAACTAAAATCGCCAATATAATATATGCGGTAAAAAATAAACCGTGTATCATACCCGTCGGAATCATAAATAAGGTATAATGAACAAAATATTTTAAGGGCATGGCTACTAAAAAAAGTAAGAAACAACTTATGCATTCTGCATAACAAGCTAAATTAAAATATTTTTCTACCTTTTTTTTATTCATTTGCTTACCTTTACTTGTACAAAAATAATCATTTATCAAGATAATTTTCGCATTTACATAAATGGTTCGTATTATCTTTTTATTTAGATACCACTGTATGTGAATACATCTTTAGATCAATTTCATCTTTTTTTATTATATAAAATCAGAATATATATCTTATTGTATATCAATTATTGAATATTATATAGCAATAGCAAGACACTTAACACCTAATTTATATCATGTCTATGTTAATATATAATAAATAATTTGTACCTTATGAGAAAAAAAAATAATATGATGAAAAAAAGATTTGTATTATATGCATTAGCCGGTTTTTGCGCATTTAACCTCAGTAAGGCGCAAACCTATCCTCAAATCGTTGTTAATAATCAAAGATTTTCTGATTGGAACAAAGATGGAAAACTACAACCTTATGAAGATACTCGACTGTCGGATTATGAAAGAATTAATGATTTAATTTCTCGTTTATCTGTTGATGATAAAATACATTTACTCTTGGGTACGGGAATGGTTGGATTTGAAATGTTGAAAGGGTTTGAAGCTATAGACCCTAAAGGAGTCACAATACCAAGCTATCTTATTCCCGGATCAGCAGGTTCAACTACACCCATTGACAAATGGGGCGTTCCTGCAGTAATATTTACCGATGGTCCTGCAGGTGTCCGCATTTCTTATAAAAGAAAAGGAGAAACAAGAACTTATTATGCCACAGGTTTTCCTGTAGGGGCCCTTATTTCGACCACTTGGGATACAGAATTAGCTAAAGAAGTAGGAAATGCTATTGGAGATGAAGCCTTAAAATATGGCTCGGATATTCAATTGGCTCCGGCGTTAAACATCATTCGCAACCCTTTGTGTGGGCGTAATTTCGAGTATTTCTCAGAAGATCCTTTAATAGCAGGTAAATTCGCTTCAGCGATCACCCAAGGAATTCAAAAAAACGGTGTGGGTGTTTCTTTAAAACATTTTGCCGCAAACAATAGTGAAAATAATCGAATGGACTTAGATGTTCATCTATCTCAAAGAGCGTTACGAGAAATTTACCTACGCGGATTTGAAATTGCTGTTAAAGAATCTAATCCGGCAACCATTATGTCTTCTTACAATAAAATTAACGGGACTTACACTTCGGCAAGTTATGACTTATTAACTACCATTTTACGTCACGAATGGGGCTTCAAAGGAGCGGTAATTACAGACTGGTTTGGCGGATATGCCGATGTATCAGCTATAAGTGATACCAGCCATGATGGAATAAGTAAAGATTCTTATGAGGAAGATATATTTGCAAAGCAATTACATGCAGGAAATGATTTATTAATGCCGGGTACGCAAGTACAATTTGAAACCCTTAAAAAATACATTGAAACTAAACGTCTTTCTATAGAAGATGTAAATAATTGCTTGAGAAATGTATTGGAAATGATCTATAAATCTCCACGGGTAGCCGGTTATGTACCAACTAATAATCCGGATTTGAAATCCCATGCACTTTTAAGCAGAAAAGCAGCTTCAGAAGGTATGGTTTTATTAAAAAATGAGCAAGGGGCTTTACCTTTAAATAAAGGAAGTAAAATAGCCTTATTTGGAAGTGGTTCATATAATATTATAGCAGGAGGAACAGGAAGTGGAAATGTAAATAAAGCATATGTAATTTCTTTACCTAAAGGATTGGAAGATAACGGTTATGTGATTGATAAAAATTTAAATCAAACCTATTCTCAATTTGTTAAGGAGGAATTAGCTAAAACTGAGGAATTAAAGAAAAAATTACTCGCTATCTTACCAACTTTAACTCAGCCGACCATTAAGGAAAAAGCGATCCAAAACAGTGCTAAGGAAAATGATATTGCGATCATTACTATTGGAAGAGAAGCGGGTGAATCCGGAGACAGAAAAATTCCTGATGATTTTGATCTTTCCGAAAAAGAACAAAATTTAATTTCTGAAGTATCAAAAGCATTTCATCAACAAAATAAAAAAGTGGTTGTGATAATAAATTCAGGAAGCGCTATTGAAACTTCCAGCTGGAAAGATAAAGTAGACGCTATTGTTTGGGCAAGTCTTCCGGGTCAAGAGGGCGGCTATGCTATAACTGATGTACTTTCAGGAGCTGTGAATCCATCCGGAAAATTAACTCAAACCCTACCTGTTAAATATACAGATGTTTCTTCTTCTTCTAATTTTGACGGAGTTCCGGCAGAAAAACCAACTGACGTGTCTTATAAGGAAGGCATATATGTGGGATACAGATATTTTAACACATTTAATGTTATTCCATCTTATGAATTTGGGTATGGTCTATCTTATACAAAGTTTGACTATTCTGAACCTGTATTGAGTTCCGCTGAATTTAATCAAAAACTTTTAATCTCTCTTAAAGTTAAAAATACCGGAAGTGTTGCGGGTAAAGAAGTTGTTCAATTGTATCTCTCAACTCCTAATGGGAATATAGATAAACCAACAAAAGAATTAAAGGGATTTGCTAAAACCAGAGTATTGAAACCGGGAGAAACTCAAGTGGTATTTTTTGAACTTCAGCCCAAAGACTTAGCTTCTTTTAATCCTCTGGCTTCTGCATGGATTGCTGATGCAGGAATCTATAAAATTGAGTTTAACTCATCTCTTACTAACACTAAGCAAGTATCTAATTTTTCATTACCAAATAAGTTAATTGTTGAAAAAGTAAACAATGTGTTAAATAATGACCTTAATTTTCAAGATTTAAAATCTAATAGATAAATCAAAATCCATTATTTTTAAAGTCATATTAATTTAAAAGAGCGGAAAATAAAATATTTTCCGCTCTTTTTTATATACTATATTTCTCCCATTATTTTATCAAAAAATTTATTATTACTTTTAACCTTTGTAAAAATATATTTTCAACCCATGTCTATAAAAGATTTATTACAAACAACTTTAGAAACCCTACCCTCTAATGTTCAATTAATAGCCGTTTCAAAAACTCATCCTGCAAAGGAAATTGAAGAAATGTATCAATGTGGACAAATCGATTTCGGTGAGAATAAAGTTCAAGAATTGGTTGAAAAATATAATCAATTGCCTAAAAATATTCGCTGGCATCAAATTGGGCATTTACAAAAGAATAAAGTAAAATATATTGCTCCTTTTGTTCATCTGATACATTCTGTGGATCGTTTGGAATTGCTTGATACTATTGAAAAAGAGGCGGTAAAAAACAATCGCCCGATTTCTGTTTTATTACAAATAAAAATAGCTCAAGAGGAATCTAAATATGGATTAACTTTCGAGTCGGCTCTTGAAATACTTAAGCTTAAAAAGGATGAAATGTTTCCACATGTTACTATTCTTGGTCTTATGGGTATGGCTTCATTTACTGATAACACAGCTCAAATTGAAAAAGAATTTTCTTCTCTTCACGATTTTTATATAACTCATCAAAATGAATATAGTCTATCGATTTTATCCATGGGCATGTCAGATGATTATCTAATTGCCATAAAGTGCGGAAGTAATATGGTTAGAATTGGATCTAAATTATTTGGAAAACGAAATTATACGGTGTAATTTTTTACGGGAATTGTTTGATAAGCTATTTCTTTTAACGTATTGTCTTGGGTAAAGAGAAAATCAATTCTGCCTAATAATAAACCGGCCCATCCCACTTGATTGAGCAATACTACTTTGCCTTCTTTGTTTAGATATTTTTCCGGTTCTTTAAAAAAGGTATGAGTATGGCCTCCAAGTATTAAGTCTATATTCGACGTTTGCTGACACAATTTTACATCGCAAATTTTATCGGGAAAATTAGGATATTTATATCCTATGTGGGAAAGGCAAATTACTAGATCGCACTTTTTTTCTTTTTTTAACATTCTTGCTCGATCTTGTGCAATTTCTATAGGATCCAGATATTTAGTTTCTAAATAATTCTTTTTTTCTACCAATCCGGCTAATTCAACGCCTAACCCAAATAATCCTATTTTAATGCCTCCCTTTTTTATGATTTTATAATCTTTGGTTAATCCTTCCAACAGCGTATTGCTAAAATCATAGTTGGAACAAAGAAAGTCAAATTTAGCATGTGGCAGTTGTTTTTTAAATCCCTCCAATCCATTATCAAATTCATGATTTCCCATAGTTGAAGCTTCATATCCCATGGTTGACATTAATTTAAACTCCAGTTCACCTCCGAAAAAATTGAAATAAGGAGTTCCTTGAAAAACATCACCCGAATCTAATAATAATACCTGTGATTCTTGTTTTCGTATAGCATCTATTAAAGTTGCTCTTCTGGCAAAACCTCCTTGATTGGGATTTTTGGTATAAGTCGCCGGAAAAGGGTCTATTCTACTGTGTTGATCATTAGTATGTACTATGGTTATTTTTTTGTCTGAATGTAATATTTGGGAAGCAAATGATAGGGAGGGAAAACTTAAAGCTCCTCCAACTAAAGCAGCTGTTTTGATAAAATCTCTTCTTTTCATTTGAATTTTTTTTAATCTTCAAAGACTAATCTTTGATCTTTAATGTCCGGCAATACTTTGTAATTTTTTACCTGTTCTAATAGAATATCTCGTAATTTTAAATGAGTGATTTCTTGGGCATCCGATTTCATGAAAAAATTCATTCTATCTCCGCCATTCATTAGATAATCTATGGTAACAACCCAATATTTTTTTGTTGGATCAAAATTTTTACCTTCAATTTGTGCAGAAATCAATTTATCTTTCTTATATACTAATTTTATTCCTGCCAACGGATGTCCTTTTTTTTCAATTCTTAAATAATCAAACATTTCTTTCATTTGAGATCCATCCAATTGTAAAAGGACCATCTCATTTTCAAAGGGCGATACTTCAAATATATTTTCAACAGTAACTATTCCTTTAGGAATTATAGTTCTGATTCCGCCGCTGTTTAACAAACAAAAATCGGGTTCAGGTTTAGTGTTTGTTTTAGCATACTTTTTAGCATATTCCAATACTAAGTCTGCTAATAGATTTCCTTCGTTGCTGGAGTATCCTGCTTTGGTGAAGTCTACATTGGCATAACTAATGGGTTGATTCATTATTGAATCTAATTGTTTTTTATATGGATAAATGAAATTTATAATTTGTGAATCCGATTTAATTGAATCAGTAATCTTTTTATTAAGATGTATTTGGTGTACTTCTTTTACCTTATTTGTTTTACAATGTATCAGTATTAGTAATATAAAACTTAATAAGAATATGTGTCTTATTGCTTTCATAACCTTTTCATCGAACTAATTGAAAGTTAGATAAATTTTATTTAACCTGCAATGAATTCAGTAAAATTTTATTTCTGATTCCACTTCCAAACTTTCTTTTTTTTTGCATCTTTTCAATCAAATTTTCCACGTTAAAAAAAGGATCTTAAATTTAATCTTTTGCATTTATTTCGTCAACTGCATACGCATTACTATAAACTTATCATCAGTGACAACTAATCTTAAGCATAAACTACTATATACCAAGTATGTATGACCCTTTATTTTAAGAATTCCATGAGTTTGAAAATTTTTTTAGTACTGAATTACTTAAGAGCATGATCTGTTGTAAGGTATATCTTAGTCATTTTTTATATACTATCCACTTAAAGTTAATGAGTCACTCAAACTATCAAAATAAAAATTTTTAAATTTGTATTTTGTTATAAAAAAAATCTGAATGAAAATCCTTGTTACAGGAATTGCCGGATTTATCGGTTATCACTTAGTAATGTCTTTAATAAATAGAGATGATGAGATAATTGGTCTCGATAGTATCAATGATTATTATGACGTCTCTATTAAATATGGAAGATTAAAAAATTGTGGATTTGATAAATCCGATATTGAATATAATAAACTGATTAAGAGTTCCAAATATTCCAATCTTTCATTCATCAAACTAGGTCTTGAAGATAAAAATAATTTAGAAAATTTATTTAAAGAAGAAAAATTCGATAAAGTAATTAATCTTGCTGCTCAAGCCGGGGTTAGATATTCTTTAGTCAATCCTCAAGCCTATATTGATTCAAATATAACCGGATTCCTTACCATATTAGAATGTTGCAGGAATTTTTCTATCAAGCATTTAACTTATGCCAGTAGTTCCAGCGTATATGGCCTAAATGAAAAACAGCCTTTTTCAACTAAAGATAATGTTGATCATCCGGTAAGTTTATATGCCTCCAGTAAAAAATGCAATGAACTGATGGCACATACCTATAGCCATTTATTTAAAATCCCAACCACCGGATTGCGTTTTTTTACCGTTTACGGTCCGTGGGGTAGACCCGATATGGCCTTATTCATCTTTACTAAATCCATTTTAGAAAATAAACCTATTGATGTCTATAATTATGGAAAAATGCAACGTGATTTTACCTATATTTCAGATATTGTTCAAGGAATTATAAAGGTTAATGACAATCCGCCAATAGGCAACTCAAACTGGGACCCTGTTAATCCGGACCCTTCGTCTTCATCTGCTCCTTATAAAATTTATAATATAGGAAATAGTAAACCTGTGGAACTTATGTCCTTTGTTAAAACTATAGAAGAAGAATTGGGTAAAAAAGCAATAATCAATTTATTGCCTATTCAGCCCGGAGATGTTCCTGCTACCTATGCTGATGTTACTGATTTAATTGAAAATTTTAATTATAAACCTCAAGTATCCGTAAAGGAAGGAATTAAAAATTTCATTGAATGGTATAGAAATTTTTATTCAATTTAAATTAAAAATCGACACAATGCTTTTTTCCCCTCAAAATATTAAAATAAGTATAATAGGTCTCGGATATGTCGGACTTCCTTTAGCTTTGGAATTTGCAAAAAAATATAAGGTAACAGGATTTGACATTTCAACCGAAAGAATAAAACAATTAATTGAATCTAAAGATATTACTCGAGAGGTATCTTCAGAACAAATTTCAAATGTTATAGTTAAATCCGCAAAAGATTTAGAAAACCAAAACGGATTTTATCCTACTTCGGATTTGGATGACATAAAAAATTCAACGATTTACATCGTGACCGTACCTACTCCTGTAGATTCATCCAACAGACCTGATTTAACCCCTTTACATTCTGCTAGTACCACCGTAGGGAAAGTAATTAAAAAAGGAGATGTTGTTATTTACGAATCTACGACTTATCCGGGATGCACGGAAGAAGAATGTGTACCTATTATTGAAAAAATTTCAGGGCTAACATACAATCGTGATTTTTTTGCAGGATATTCTCCTGAAAGAATCAATCCCGGTGATAAGATTAATACTCTCACAAATATTAAAAAAGTAACCTCCGGTTCTACTCCTCAGGTTGCAAAATTCGTAAATAATTTATATTCTTCCATTATAACCGCAGGAACCTATCAGACAAGCTGTATTAAAGTTGCCGAATCAGCAAAAGTAATTGAAAATTCTCAACGGGATATTAATATTGCTTTTGTTAATGAATTAGCAAAAATTTTTAATTTATTAGGTGTTGATACGACGGAAGTGTTAGAGGCTGCCGGAACTAAATGGAATTTTTTACCGTTTAAACCCGGCCTGGTAGGTGGGCATTGCATTGGCGTTGACCCCTATTATTTGGCCCAAAAAGCCATGGAATTAGGATATCATTCCGAGATTATTCTCGCAGGAAGAAGATTAAATGATTCGATGCCTTATTATATCGCTTCCGAAGTAATTAAGTTAATGATTAAAAAGGATATTATTATAAACAATTCAGATATCTTAATTTTAGGTATTACATTTAAAGAAAATTGTCCGGATGTTAGAAATACTAAAGTGGTTAATATAGTTAAATGTTTGGATGAATATGATTTGAATATAACTATTTGCGATCCTTTAGCAAACCCTAAAGAGGTTAAGCATGAGTATGGCTTAGATATATTTCATGAAATTCCGAATTCCATGAAATTCGACACAATAATTCTTGCCGTACCACACCAAGAATTTAAAGAAATGAATATTAAGAAGTATTGTAAAGATAATGCTGTAATTTACGATTGCAAATCTTTTTTAGACAAAAAAATTGTTGATGCTCGATTATAATTAATTTTTATGTCATATCCATTAGTTACTGTCTCTATTCCCGTTTACAATTGTGAAAAATATATTGGTCGCAGCATTAATTCTGTATTGAATCAAACCTATCCTAATATAGAAATACTATTGGTGGATGATAAAGGAAAAGATAATAGTTTAAATGTTATTAAAAAGATTCAATCTCAACACCCTGAAAAAATAAGAATTATAGAACACAAAACCAATCAGGGGCTTTCCATAGTTAGAAACACAGGTATAGATCATGCAAGGGGTAAATATTTATTTTTTTTGGATGGTGATGATGAAATTGTTCCCGAGTGTATTGAGGAATTAGTAACGTTGATTACTAAAACGAAGTCTACTGTTGCAGTAGGTGAAATATCCGCAATTAATACATTCAAAAAAACTCAATATAAAATATTTCCTTTTAATCACTCCCTTACTTCCCTTAAAGGAAACGATAGTATCTTTGAATATTTTTGTAATGGATCTTGGTCAGTAAGTGCTTGTAATAAACTTATTGAAGTTGACTTTTTTAGAAAACATAAAATTTATTTTGTAAAAGATTTATTCTCTCAGGACGAGTTATGGTCTTTTCATACAGCATTGAAGCTAGACAGTATTTGTTTTTTACATAAATCAACCTATTTTTATTATCTTCACAATGAATCTATTATTTTTAATAAAACTAAAAGAAATTTTGAAAATCATCAAACTATAGTTGAATATTTTACAAGAGCTTTTAAAGAAGCTAATCCAATAAGGAAAAAATATATGCTTAAGCATATTATCTCATTTAAAGAAATTACTCTTACCATGCAATGGAAATGTATGAAAAAGGATATTGCTTATTGGAAACAGAATTATAAAAGATTAAAAAAAGCACCTTCATTATCTTTTCTAGATTACTTTTCTTCTTTTTATTCATTAGATCAAAAAAAGAAAAATCTTTTTCAAAACTTACCGGTCAATATTGGATATAAATTATTTAAATGGAGATTTGAACGAAAATAATTTTTTTTAATGTTTTAGAAATAAAAGACATTTTATAATATATTTAAATTGATAGATTAGATCCAATTTAGCACAATACGGATAAACTGATATATATTGGTATAAAATATTCCAGGATAATCTCTTTTGAGCAAGAAAATATCCTAGTACACTTTTTTTATATGTGATATCTAAAAATTTTGAACTAAATGGACATTCTATACTTTCATTATATTCAATTAATTTTTTTGCCCAATCTATAAATAGCTTCAGATCATCATAATTTCTTATCACTTGATGCATTAATAAAGCGTCTACAAATTTTTTATCATACAATTCTGAATTTTCATCTATTAATTTGCTTAAGACTTGATAATGTAAGTTTTTAGAAATTTCCCATTGCTTTTCATTTTTTAAAATCTTATCATCTGATTTTTTAAATGATGCTTGGTTTCCTGTAATTCTATATACATAGAGGGCTTCAGGAATTGTTAAAAATTTGCCTCCTTTTTCAATCATCCTGATAAATAATTCATAATCTTCTGAAAATCTTAAATTTTCATTATAAAATAAATTATTTTCTTTTAAAAAAGTTGCCCTGAACATAACAGCTGCATGAGCAATGGGACAGCCTAGCAATTGTTGATCTTTTATATCTGAGTGATTAATTTTAAATTTTATTACATTGTTTTTTAATCCAATGCATTTCAAAAAAGTAGAACAAAGAGCTAAATCTTGATTTCTTTCCAGTACCCGAACCTGCTTTTCTATTTTATCTTGAATGTAGTAATCATCTCCATCTAACAAAGCTATATATTTTCCTTTTGCTTGTTTAATTCCAATATTTCGAGAATTTGATGGACCTAAATTTTGTGACTTTTCATATAATCTAATTTTTTGATTTTTAGAATATTTACTCTTCACCATTTGTACTGTATTGTCTGTAGAACAATCATCAATAACAAGTATTTCCAAATTTGAATAGGTTTGATTTAATATACTATCTATTGCTTGCTCAATATATCTTTCAACATTGTAAGTGGGAATTATTATTGATACTAAAGGTTGGCACATGAGTAATTAAAATTAATTTATTTCGATGAATATTGAAACAAATATTCTAAATTCTTTGTTATAATTATTTAAAGGATTATAAAAAATTATTAGTATTTAATCATACAAAATTAGAAAAATTCAAATTTATGTTTTTATTGTCTTAGTATAGACAATAGTTTTAGTAACTATCTCTTCTCTAAAATCATTTATTTCAAAATATGAATTGCATTTATTGCATTTTTAATTTTTTTAAATTAAGTTTTATCTTCTATAGCTAATAAATAAAAACTCTAAATTTAAATACAACTAATTAATATTAGCTTCTTATGCTTAATTTTATTTTATATTTATTAATTAATGTTTTCATTGCTAATATTTTTATCCAAACTTTTAGATTATTGATTACAAGTATTTTAATTATTATAAGTGTATGCCTATAAACAGTTTGTTTACGTTTTAAATATAAATTTATATTTATTTTTGCGATTAAAGTATAAATATTTTTATTAATTTTGTTTCATATACTAATGTAATTATTATATGTGCACATTAATAATTTACTGATTTATTTAACTAAAACTAACACAAATGAAATATTATGCTAATACATATCAATATCTTTTTACACCCATTAACAATTTAATAATGGGTATCCTCTTATGATTATAATATTATCATAATCAAATAAAAAAGTATTCAAATACATTTTAATAAAATTAATTATTATGAAAAAATTTATTTTTTTTATGCTTTCTATTTTCTTAATAGGAGCAGTTTGCCATGCACAAGTTTATAAAGAGTTAGATGTTAAATCACCCGGAACCTTATCCCAATTAGTTACTTCTGATAAAAGTAAAATAACTCACCTTAAGTTAACAGGTTCAATAAGTAATGAAGATATTAAAACGATACGGGAAATGTCCGCTCTTAATAATTTGGATTTAACTAAAGTAAAATTATCAGACAACAATCTACCAAAAGGGGCTTTTTCTAATTTCAAAGGCCATATATCATTACCTGCAACTCTTAAAGTAATACCTTCCAACACTTTCATTTCATATTCAGGAAGTATTACTTTACCTTCTGCATTAGAAACTATTGAACATAAGGCTTTCTTAGCTGCTAAAATCGATAAACTAGATTTTTCTAATATTCCTAATTTACATACGATTGATTATTCTGCATTTGAAGGGCTAACTTTAACAACAACCAATAATACTTTAGATTTTTCTAAAAATTTAAAATTAAATTCTTTTTTGCCATATGGTAGTTCTGTTGCAGGTCCTTTTACTGGATTTGTAGGAAACGTAATTTTACCGACTAACCTTAAAAAAATATCAAATCTAATGTTTGCTCAATTTACCGGTAGCATTACTTTACCTGCAGCTCTAGAAACTATTGAGCACAAAGCTTTTATATACTCTAAAATTGATAAACTTGATTTTTCTAATTCACCTAATTTAAATACTATTAATTACTCTGCATTCGAAAGACTTACTTTAACTAAAACCAACAATACTTTAGATTTTTCTAAAAATTTAAAATTAAATTCTTTTCTGCCTTATGGTAACGCTGTCGCTGGTCCATTTACAGGGTTTGTTGGAAACGTAATTTTACCAACTAATCTTAAAGAAATTTCAAATCTTATGTTTTCTCAATTTACGGGTAGCGTTATTTTACCTTATGCCTTAGAAACTATTGAGCACAAGGCTTTTATGTACTCTAAAATTGATAAACTTGATTTTTCTAATTCTCCTAATTTAAGTACAATTAAAGACCGAGCTTTTGAAGCTTTAGAAATTACTTCCAATAATAATACTTTAGATTTCTCCAAAAATTTAAAATTAACTTCTTTTATTCCTAATCCCGGTACAAATTCCGGAGCTTTTACTCCTTTTAATGGAAACGTTATTTTACCCCCTAACCTTAAAGAAATTCCTAATCTTATGTTTTCTCAATTTACCGGTAGTGTTACGTTACCTGCAGCTTTGGAAACTATTGAGAACAGAGCTTTTTTATTTGCTAAAGTCGATAAACTGGATTTTTTCAGTACCCCTAATTTAAATACAATTAAAGATAATGCTTTTGAAGGCCTACAAATTACAACAGATAAAACATTAAACTTTGTTAAAAATCTTAAATTAAAGTCTTTTCCTTCTCATCATAATTCTGCTTCAGGAGCTTTCTCAAATTATTCCGGGCATGTCATATTACCAATAAATTTGACTAGAATTTATAGTTATATGTTTTCTAAGTTTAACGGAAGTGTATGCCTTCCTGTAGCTTTAAGAGTTATTGATAATAGAACTTTCTATTATGCTAATATAGATAGACTTGATTTTTGTAAATCAATTATATTAACAGAAATAAAGGAGAGAGCATTCGAAAAATTAAATCTAACTGAAAATAAAACTTTAGATTTTTCTAAAAATTGTCAATTAAATACATTTTCATCTAATCCAGGAACAAACTCTGGAAGTTTTACCCTTTTTACAGGAAACGTGATATTACCTCAGCACCTAAAACAAATCTCCACTCTAACGTTTTCACAATTTACGGGTAGTGTAACTCTACCTCCAGCTTTGGAAACTATTGAAGATAAAGCATTTATTTATGCCAAAATGAAAGAAATTGTGATCCCTTCAACTGTTAATTATATTGGTAATTCAGCTTTTATGGGAAATACTACTTTTGAAAAAATAATTAGCAATAACCCAACTCCGCCAAGATTAGGAAAAGAAGTATTTAAATCTGTTAACACAACTAGTACAAGATTAATTGCAAATACATGTGCTTACGCAGAAGCTGATCAGTGGAAAGATTTTATTAAGAATGCTGATTTGGTTGCTTGTGGTAAAAAAGCAAACTTTGCTTTTAATAATTATTTAACTACAGAACCTCAGATTAATGTATATCCCAATCCAAACAATGGCTTATTTAGTATTAATTTAGGAAATATATCTGAAGGGTCTATTGAAATTTCAAATATAAACGGAGGTATTATTTATTCTAAAAAATTCAATGGAATAAACGAAATTTATGTGGACATACAAACTCAGCCTTCAGGTATTTATATTGTTAACGTTATTTCAAATCAAACAGTAATAACTAAAAAAATTATAAAAAATTAATTATTAGGACAAAAAATCGGGTTAATAACCCGATTTTTTTAGCTTTATACTATAGAAATGTAAAATCATTACAAAAAACTCATTCCTTCTTTTTCTGAAACTTTTTTATTTATTAAAATATCTTTCTCATTTATTTTTAATAAAACTTTAAACTTATCAAATATTAGTCTGATTGATTTCTTATCAAAGAAAAGAAATGCTCTAAATAGATCTGCTAAAAGTAATCTGTATTCAACAAACTTTCTATTTCCTTTTAACATTGGATTTGAAATATTTAATAAAACTTTTCTTTTATATTTTGTTAGTAATGCATCAAAATATACATGAGGAGATCTTTCTTCCCTATCATGATAAACTTTAACTGAAGGCACTACACCCACTTTCATTGAAAAATAACGTACTCTGTGAACGTAATTATCATCTTCCGCATAGTGATAAAAAGTTGGACTAAAACCTCCAATTTTTTCTATAGTTTTTTTGGGAAGCAGCCAACAGGCTGCCGGTACAAAATCGAAATTATAAATTAATTCATTATTTATTCTAGGTGTGCTTAATGCTGAATAAAGATATCTGCTTTTTAAAGGATTTATACAATTAAAGAACCCTTTATCAATCAAATTTCCTTCTCCATTCATATGCATTGGACTTAAAATTCCATAATCCGGATATTTTATACAATTATTAATCAAAATTTCAATTGTGCTTTCTTCAACCCATGCATCTTGATTTAATAAGAAATAGTAATCAGCTCCCTGTTCACATGCTCTTTTAATTCCCATATTATTAGCTTTCCCAAAACCTTCATTTGAATAATTTTCAATAAGTTCAACAGATGGATAATTTTTCTTAATGAATTCAACACTTCCATCTGTCGATACATTGTCAATGGCTATAATATTTATTTTTAAAGTGGATTTTAGTAATGAATCAAAACATTTTTGAATCCATTTTTTTTGCATTCCATTAAAAATAACAACTATAGCAAAAATATTTTTATTCATTTTAATTTTATTATGCATGAAAAATTTTTAATATAAAATTTTCAATAATTATGAAATAGGCATTTCTTAACTAGATTTTGTTAATTTAAAATTTCTAATTAAAGAGAATTTAACATATTTCATAATTTTGAAAATTACCTTCATATAACCTTTTACTCCCAACTTTTGTAAGTTTAAATATTTTATTTGTTTATTTAATGACCAAAAAAAAGGTGTTTTGTATTTATATAAATAACTTATAAATACATAATATTTATTTAATTCATATTCTTTATTATTTTTTTGTTCCTTAGGTATTGAATAATTTGACCGAATATTTATTAGTTCTGTAAACCATTCTTTAGACAAATTACCATATGAAAAATGTTTAATTAATATTTCTCCTGTAACAATATTAATATATTTTGAAGCAACTCTCAATGAAAAATCTATATCATAACCATGAAATCCTTTTATTTTATCATTAAATGGAAATTCTGAATATACATCCCTTCTGCAAGCCAAAAAAACCCCATCTAACGAATAAACTTTTTTGCTATTTCCGTATTTATCATCTAATCTGTAAGTTAACACATTCTCATCGTTTGCATCTGATTGTATTAAATTAAAAAAACAAACTTCTTTTATTCCCCACCAAAAAGCCGGAACATTGGGCACATAAGTAGAACCTGCAACACCAACAACTCCAATGTTTTTATCTGACAATAAGTTCATTAATTTATTTCCCCAATCTTTGGTTATAAATATGGTATCTTCATGAATAAAAAGTAAATTTTCATATTTAGCCTGTTGAGCTCCTTGATTGTATGCACAACATATTCCCATTAATTTTGGATTCCAAATATTTATAATCTCATAGGTTATATTATTTCCAATAGTTTCATTAACACTTTTACTAAATGATTGAAACCATTTATTATTATATGAGGAAACTATTATTGATATCATTCGTAATTTTCGTTTATCATATATGTATGAAATTTTTATTAATTATAAATAAAGGTTTATTAAATTTTTTTCAAATTGAATTGAAAAAATTATTTTACCATATTGGTATAACTTTATCTTTCTAATTTAATTTATATATATGTATTTAAGTCTTGGATTTGAATTTATTATTGAAGATATAACTAATTTTTAAATAAGTAATTCTTGATTTTATTTTATTGATAGTAAAGAAAAAAATTTTTACACTTGGTAAACTTATGGAATTTATTTTATTAATGAATTATTTTCAAATTAATAACGAGCCATTTTAAATGAGACACTTTTGATATTTCATAAAAGCAATGAGCTTATAATAATATTTATATATACTCATTGTTTTATTATACAAATCTATTTTTTTTCTATGTGATAGATAATTCATTCCCCATATTTTACTCATACAAGTTATCTGTTTGTTTATTTTATTATTTTTCAAAAACTTATATACATCATAATTATCTTTAATGAATGAATCATATATTAATTTATTAAGAAAATATTTAGCAATTGGGGAATTATTTTTATGTTTATTATATATTTTAATATCATCCACAGCCCATCTATCTCTAGATAACTTTTGTGTAATACTATTTTTATGAATTCTATATTTAGCTGAAGTATATTCTGAAAATTGTATTTTATATTTTTCAGCTATTCTTAACCACATATCAAGATCTTCATAATTTAAGTTTTCATCAAAATAGCCTATTTTAGATAAAATCTCACTTTTGATCATTATGGACATAGCCGGTATAAAATTTCCTTTTAATAATTCTTCATATATATTTTCGGAATTTATATGAAATACATTTGATTTATATTTTTCAATAAATTTGCCCTCTATAGGATTAGAGTCTTCATCTATAAGATAAACATCAGAAAAAACCATTCCTAGACGATCATCTGTATTCTCTAATAATTGTACTTGGATTTCGGTTTTTTTAGGCAACATGAGATCATCTGTTGCTATCGATGAAATATATTTCCCTTTGGCAACTTTATATCCGTCATTAATAGTTTTACAAATTCCCTTATTTTCAATATGCTTTATAAATTGAAATGGTTTATTATAAGTGAGCAACCACTGATCTATTTTTTTTACGCTATCATCTGTGGAACAATCATCAACAATTATTAATTCAATGTTTTTATATGTTTGCTGATCAATACTATCTAAAGTTTCTACTAGATGCTTGCTATTATTATAATTGATAGCTACTATACTAACTAAAGGTAATTCTTTATCCACAACAAGCCTATAACTTAAAATTGATTTATTTGATCAACTACTTTTTTTATTTCATCTTGAGTTAAAACAGGTGAAATGGGAATGCTTAAAATTTCTTTACTTAATTTTTCTGTTATTGGTAATTGTAAATGATTAAAGTTTGAATAAGCTTCCTGTTTATGAGGTGGTATAGGGTAATGAATTAAAGTTTGAATATTATTTTTTGATAAATATTCTAGTAATTCTTCTCTTTGTTTGCATTTAATTACAAATATATGCCATACATGCCCATGATTTTGAAGACAATTTTCAATTTTAGGTAATTCAATCTTAGGATTTTTAATATGGTTTAAATAATAATTAGCAACCTCTCTCCTTTTCTGATTTTCTTGATCATTATATTTCAATTTTAGGTTAAGAACTGTAGCTTGTATTTCATCTAACCTACTATTTAATCCTTGAAACTTATTCACATATTTTTTCTGTGATCCGTAATTAGCCAAAGTTCTTATAGTTTGCGCTAATTCAGTATCATTGGTACATACTGCTCCTGCATCTCCTAAAGCTCCTAAATTCTTTCCCGGATAAAAGCTAAAGCCTGAAGCATCTCCTAAGTTTCCTGTTTTAATACCTTCCCATTCTGCTCCAATTGCTTGAGCATTATCTTCAATAATTTTTAAATTATAATTTTGTGCCAATAATTTTAATTCATTGGAAAACACAGCTTGTCCATATAAGTGGACAATCATAATTGCTTTAGTCTTAGGGGTTATCTTTTCTTCAATTTTTGATATATCTATGTTAAAGGTTTGTTCATCAGGTTCTATAAAAATTGGTATCAATCCATTTTCTGAAACAGCTAAAACCGAAGCTATGTATGTATTGGCAGGAACAATTACTTCATCCCCTTCATTTATTATTCCTAATTCTTTATAACCTTTAATTATTAATCGTAAAGAATCCAATCCATTGGCAACTCCTATTGCTTCATTTACTCCAATATATTTTGCCAAATTATTTTCAAATTCTTTAACTTTTTCTCCTAAAAGATACCATCCTGATCGATATACTTTTATAATTTCATCTTCGATTTCTTTTTGAAATTGAAGATTGATTTTTTTCAAGTCTAAAAATTTTATCATAATTTTTGAATCTTACCTTCTTTTGATATTATGCCTTGTTGAATTGCGGGATTGCCATACCAAACCGTATAGGGGGGAATATCTTTCGTTATCACACTTCCTGCTCCAATTAGGCTATATTCTCCAATACTATGTCCTGCAATTATGGTTGAATTTGCCCCTATAGATGCTCCTTTTTTTATAATTGTTTTTTGGAATTCACTAGGATATTGCTTTGAACGGGGTATTAAATCATTAGTAAAGGTAACATTGGGACCAATAAAAACATCATCTTCTATAGTGACTCCGTCCCAAATCTGAACACCCGATTTGATGGTTACATTATTTCCAATTGTAACATCGTTTTCTATAAAAACATTAAAATTAATATTACAATTATTACCGATGATTGCGTTTTTTAATATAACACAAAACTGCCAAATGAAAGTATTATCCCCAATATTATGAGTTTGTACATCCGATGTTGGATGAATTTTAATCATTTTGTTAATTTTTTAAAATCTTCATAATCTCTAATATAATCTTGTTCCTTATAATAGTCAGATGCCAAGCATAATAAGACCGCATTATGTGAAAATTTAATATCACCCCAAACTTTAATGGGAATATACAATCCTTTTTCAGGAGAATCTAAGAGGAATGTATCTATATTTCCATATATATCTTCAGTAGTAATTTCAATTGTTCCTGAAACAGCAAATATTAATTGCTCAAGTTCTTTATGAGCATGACCTCCCCTCTGCACATCTTGAGGGGTAAAATAAGTCCAATATACTCTTTTAATTTTAAAAGGAATATTTAAATTTTCTTCAGCAACTGTGATATATCCTAAAGCTGAAGATCCTATTTTTGATAATTCTATAATATGCGGCTTATTCATTATATAATATTCGGTTTTTCATTTTTATCCATAAAACTTATTCGAAAAGTTAAGGTCCGGACGAATTACTCCCGGTAGTAAATTGTTATTTGAGCCCAATGATTCATTTAATATTTCAAATTGAATTACCTCGTTTTGAATATATAATGGGTATTTCTGATCTTCCCCAAATATTAAGTTAAATTTATAAACTCCGGCATTTAATAAATTGGGTTCTATATGACCTTTAACTATATAAATTCCTTTTTTGGAATCTTTATTCACTGTCACTAACTCTCCTGTATGAAAAATAACGATCTCATCAGAATTTCTTAATTCAAAAGTAACATCTAAATTTATGCCTTGTTTATAATTAAAAAATACTAATTCAAATTCTAATCCTGAAGAAATTGTTAAATAATTACCTTTCACAGGTTGAGTAGTAAACTTTAATATCTTTATATTTTCATTTCCCGGTGCGGAATCAATATCTCCATTATGTTCAAGAGATGATGGAACATTATTTAATTTTTGATAATATTCAACGGATTCCAAAGCCCCTCCCATATAAGATACGCCACCATGTTGCATAACCACCCCCTGGTTGCATAGTGTTTTTATTGCTGCCATATTATGGCTTACAAATAGTACGGTCCTTCCATCATTAACACTTACATCTTTCATTTTTCCTAGGCATTTTTTTTGAAACTCCGCATCACCTACAGCTAATACTTCATCTACAACTAATATTTCCGGCTCTAGATGGGCTGCAACAGCAAATGCCAATCGTACATACATGCCGGAGGAATACCTTTTTACCGGAGTATCTATATATCTTTCAACACCTGAAAAATTTACGATTTCATCAAATTTGGATCGAATTTCTCTTTTAGTCATTCCTAAAATAGCCCCGTTTAAAAAAATATTTTCTCTGCCTGTTAATTCCGGATGGAAACCGGTTCCCACTTCCAATAAAGAGGCTATTCTACCATTAATTTTAATACATCCTGATGTAGGAGATGTAGTTTTAGATAGTATTTTTAATAAGGTTGATTTTCCTGCTCCGTTTCTTCCTATAATGCCTAAGACTTCACCCTGCTTAACGTCGAAACTAACTTCTTTCAATGCCCACACAAAATCTGAAAAACCTTTTTTCGTTCTATCATTCGTTTCTCCAATTTTAGCGAAAGGATCACCCTTGCCTATTGTTTTCCACCACCATCTTTTAAAATCCTGCTGCAAAGTTCCGGTACCTACCTGACCTAATCTATATAGTTTTGAAATATTTTCTATTTTTATTGCTAGATTCATATTGGAAAATAATGAATATACTTTTTATAAATTTTTGGATAAATATAATAATTTATGCATCATTTAGACAGTATCCATAAAGCTTCTTTCCACTTTATTAAAAATTATAATACCAAAAAATATGCTAAAAAAAGCAAATAGAGTACTATATAATAAGCCTCCCCAACTCAAAACTCCTTCTCCTAAAAAGCCGTATTTAAAGGCTTCTATGATCGGTGAAATAGGATTAATCATAGCTAACCAATGAAAATTTTCGGGAAGTTTGTTATAAATCATGGATATAGGATAAATGATTGGAGTTGCATACATAAGTAATGACACACCAAATGACAATAAATAGGATAAATCTCTGTATTTAGTTGTCATGGAACTAATAATCATACCTAAACCTAGTCCTATACCTGCCATAAGAACAAGTAAAATAGGAAGTAAAATAACATATATATTTGTTTGAAGATGAACTCCTTTAAATATATAATAAAACAAAAATATTAGAAATAAAATAAACTGAATTAAAAATTTCAATAAATTACCGATAACTATTGACAAAGGCATGATTAAGCGAGGAAAATATACTTTTCCAAATATACTTGCATTATCTCTGAATACTGATGAAGTTCCTGTTAAGCAATCTTGAAAATAATTCCAAAGAGTTAAACCCGATAAATAAAATAAAATACCCGGTATCCCATTTGTTTTTATACCGGCAATTCCCCCAAAAACAACCGTAAACATTAAAGAAGTTATAATTGGGTTTATAAAAAACCAAAGGGGGCCTAGAATGGTTTGCTTATAGTTAGCAACAAAATTTCTCCTTACCATAAGAACTAATAAGTCCCTATAATCCCAAATTTCTTTAAGCTTAAAATCTAATAAAGAATGCTTTGCACTTATTTTTTCAGTCCATTTCTGAGTTTCTTCCATTTAATAATAAGCACTAACGTTTATAATAGGTAATATTTTTAAGATATTCTCCATACCCGCTTTTTCCATATTTATTAGCAATCTCATATAATTTTTCAATAGAAATAAATCCTCTCTTATAAGCAGTTTCTTCAATACATCCAATTTTTATACCTTGTCTTTTTTCAATTACACGTATATATTCTGTAGCATCATGAAGAGAATCAAAAGTTCCGGTATCCAGCCAAGCTGTACCTCTGTCCATTACTCCAACTTCCAACTCTTCGTTTTCTAAATATACTTTATTTACATCTGTAATTTCATACTCTCCTCTAGCTGACGGCTTTAATTGTTTTGCTATTTCTACTACTTTATTATCGTAAAAATATAATCCCGGTACTGCATAGTTTGATTTTGGATTTAATGGCTTTTCTTCTATGGATATAGCTTTCATATCTTCATTAAATTCAACTACCCCATATCTTTCCGGATCATTTACATGGTAAGCAAAAACTATAGCTCCTTTTGGATTGGTTTTGGATCTCAATAATTGGCTTAAACCTGCTCCATAAAAAATATTATCTCCTAATATTAATGCCACCGAATCATCTCCTATAAATTTTTCACCAATAACAAAAGCTTGAGCTAAACCGTTTGGCGTATGTTGGATTTCATAAGTTAAGTTACACCCGAAATCTGAACCGTCTCCTAACAATTTTTTGAATGCCTCTTGATCATGAGGTGTGGTAATAATTAATATATCTTTAATTTCTGCATCCATTAAAACCGATAATGGATAATAGATCATAGGTTTATCATAAACAGGCATAAGTTGTTTACTTACTGCAATGGTAAGTGGGTATAATCGTGTTCCGGATCCTCCAGCTAATATAATTCCTTTCATATAATTATTTTATTATAAATGTATTAAACATAACATTATAATCCGACCTATCGGTATTATTTTTATCTTCAACTATTTGTAAAGTAATTGTTTTATCTTCATAGTGCATAACCCCTACTTCACCGTATACTTTGTCTCTGGTATCATCGGCTTCGTAATAGGTAGTTATCCAATTAAACTTACCAAGATGGGTTGATTTATTTTTGCTTGTAACTTTAAAGTTTACTTTTTGATAAAAAAATTGAAGTTGATTGATTTGATCACTTACTATAGAGTCGGCAGATAATTTTTTATTAAAAATGCTAATCGCTATGGTACTTTCTATTTTGTAATTAGTGTATTTGTCTAATTCAAGATATCTAACACCTTCTTTGAAATAATCGTTTTTAACTTTCCAATGTAAAGGTAAATTAATAGATAATCCTTCTTTTTGATAGGTATTAGTTGTTTGTTTTTTACTTTCCTTACTTTGTGTACAAGAATTTATTATAAATAACAACGTAAAAATAAATACACTTATTTTACTCATGATAAATATTACGTTAAATCATATTGTTCATCATAATATTTTCGATATGAGCCACTGGTTACGTGGTTTAACCAATCTTGATTATCCATATACCAATCAATAGTCTTAGTTAATCCTTCCTCAAAATTTACGGAAGGTTTCCATCCTAGCTCTTTATTTATTTTAGTAGCATCAATAGCATAACGTAAATCATGTCCGGGACGATCTTTAACAAAAGTTATTAATTTAGCACTTTCTCCTTCTTTTCTTCCTAATTTCTTATCCATCAATTTACATAATAAGTGAACTAAATCAATATTTTTCCATTCGTTAAACCCTCCTATATTATAATTTTCTTTGTTTTTTCCTTTATGAAAAACCAGATCAATAGCTAAGGCATGGTCAATTACATATAACCAGTCACGAGTATAATTTCCATCACCATATACAGGTAAAGGGTTATTATTAATGATATTATGAATTAACAACGGGATAAACTTTTCCGGAAAATGATTAGGACCATAGTTATTAGAACAATTGGTAATAACGACCGGTAAATCATAGGTATCTGTATATGCTCTTACAAAATGATCTGATGAGGCTTTTGAAGCCGAGTAAGGGGAATGAGGATTGTATTTTGTTTCTTCAGTA
This sequence comes from Apibacter sp. B3546, assembly GCF_009827885.1. NCBI lineage: Bacteria > Pseudomonadati > Bacteroidota > Flavobacteriia > Flavobacteriales > Weeksellaceae > Apibacter > Apibacter sp. B3546. Next base: position 50,701 of record NZ_WINW01000031.1, read on the forward strand.
AAGAAACCTGTTTCACCTAATGTACCATACACTTCATCGGTGGATACATGATGAAATCTTTTACCTTCATAATTATTATTCCAAACTTTTTTTGCAGCATCTAAAAGAATTACCGTGCCTATAACATTTGATTTTACAAATTCCAAAGGAGTGGTTATGGACCTGTCTACATGAGATTCTGCGGCTAAATGTATGACTCCATCCGGTTGAAATTCTGAAAATATTTCTTTTATTTGTTCTTCATTAGTTATATCGGCTTTTAAAAATTGGTAATTAGGCTTATTTTCTATATCTTTTAAATTTTCTAAATTACCTGCATAAGTTAATGCATCTAAATTTAAAATTTTATATTCCGGATACTGATTTACAAATCTTCTGACTACATGAGATCCGATAAATCCGGCTCCTCCTGTAATTATTAATTTTTTCATTTATTTAAAATTATCTATCCATTTATTAATTTCCTACCAATACTTTTATAATAAAAGCCATGAATTTCTAATTCATCTAGATTATAAAGATTTCTTCCATCAAAAATAGCTTTATTATTCATCTTTTTTTCTAAAATATCAAAATGAGGATGTCTAAATTCACCCCATTCTGTTACAATAATTAAAGCGTCTGCTCCTTCTACACAATCATACATATTGTTGGCATATTCTATTTTATTGCCTAATATTTTTTTTACATTATTGACAGCAATCGAATCGTATGCTTTTACTTTTGCTCCTTTATCCAGAAGCATATCAATTATTTCAAGTGAGGAAGCTTCCCGAATATCATCCGTATTTTCTTTGAAAGCTAACCCCCAAATTGCTATTTGTTTATTTTTTAAATCACCTAAATATTTTTCGACTTCAGGTACTAATATGGTTTTTTGTCTTTGATTTACCTCTTCTACAGATTCTAAAATTTCAAAAGTATATCCAACTTCTTTTCCACTTTTAATTAAAGCTTTTACATCCTTGGGAAAACAACTCCCTCCATATCCTACACCCGGAAATAAAAATCGATTCCCAATTCTTTCATCCGACCCCATACCTAATCGTACTTTATCAACATCTGCTCCTACTTTTTCGCAGTAATTAGCTACTTCATTCATAAAGGTGATTTTGGTGGCTAAGAAAGAATTGGAAGCATATTTTGTTAACTCAGAAGATTTTTCATCCATCTTTATCATTTTAGCACCGGCATTAGTTAAGGACAAATAAATTTTATCCATTATTTCAAATGCTTTTTGTGAACCGGCTCCCACAATTACTCTTTCAGGATTCATAAAATCTTCCACAGCGTATCCTTCTCGTAAAAATTCCGGATTTGAAACTACATCGAAAGGTACTTGTGTTTTTGATTTTATCAGGTTTTTGACTTTTTCTGCTGTACCTACCGGAACCGTACTTTTATTTACAATTAAGGTATATTCAGTCATTAGATCTCCTATTTGACCGGCAACTTCCAGTACGTAAGACAGATCCGCTGAACCATCTTCTCCCGGAGGAGTTGGCAAGGCTAAAAATATTACATTTGAAACTCGCATTGCTTCACTTAAATCCGTGGTAAAAAACAAACGACCTCCTTTTATATTTCTCAGAAATACTTCTTCTAATTGTGGCTCATAAATGGGTACTTGCCCACTTTTCATTAAGGTAACTTTTTCTTCATTTATATCAACACAATGTACACTATGTCCCAAATCTGCAAGGCATGTTCCTGAAACCAGTCCTACATATCCTGTCCCAACAATTGTAATATTCATATATTTAAATATTTTACAAAAATATAATTTATATTTTATTAATTATTTTATCTATTAGTAATACAATAGGTTTTAATAGGATTAAAATAATTTATAAGATATCCCCCAGAAAAGAGATATATTTGCCGATCCCTTATCTTTTCCATACCCGGGAATAACTAAATTGTCTACATTTTTCTGTTTGCTGGAAAACAATAGAAATTTAGGACGAACCATGAAATCAATATAAAACGGTGAGTTTCCAATTTGAACTTTAGCTCCTGCAACTGCTTCTAACCAGCCGGAACTTACATTTGCTTCCGGTAAAGAACCTTCTCCAATTATTTGTATTTGTCCTTCGGGATTCATTCCCTTAAGAGGATATTTTTTTACATTTTGCTTGAAGGGGGAATAACCAAATCTTCCTCCTATATAAAACCCTTCGCCTGATTTTTCATAGTTGTTAGTTAAAATATAATTTATTCCTATTTCTCCAAAAACTCCTTTTGCATCAATATTCCAGTTATTTTTATTATAAATATTTTTTTCATACCCTACTTCGGCAACAGCCAACCACCTATTTTTAATTTTATAAGCGATAAAACTACTATAATTTTTTTTATCTGCAAAAAAACCAGCAACCGGATTTAATAAATCCACTCCTATAAATAGTTGATGCTTTGGATTTTTTACCGGAATAGAATCGTTGCTTTTTGTTTGGGAATGAGCATATATACCCAGAAATACACTAATAAGCAATACGTAAATTCGTAGAGGATTCATTATAAATTTGATTAGTTTGACCTGTTATGGATTTTATAGTTGTAAGCGCAGTTGCATCATAAGTTACCTCATTAAATATTACCTTGAATCCACATGCCTTTGAAACAAACTGTTGATCAGTCAGGTATTTTATTGTAATAATATTTTTACTTGAATCCGGAGTATGCAGTGTATCGTATAAATAAAAAACAGTTTCGTCGGATAAAGAATTTAAAGGTAATTGAATACTGTCTTTCCCAAGAAAGACACCTTCCGAATGTACAGAACCATCCGGCATTTTCCTGTCAACATATAATCGAGTTTTCTTATATTTACTACCTAAACTATCCAATTCTATAGTCAATCTCGGTGTAGTAACTTTGTCGCAAACATCATCATCTACACAGGAAAAAACAAGTAAACCTATAAAGAATAGGACGAATAGTATATTTATTTTTTTTTGAAACATTTTTATTTTAGTTTAAGAAGCGCAACGCTTTCAACATGATAAGTCTGTGGAAACATATCTACAGCTTGAACTTTTACAACCTCATATTTTTCTTTCATCAACTCCAGATCCCTAGCTTGTGTTGCTGAATTACAACTTACATAAACTATTTTTTGGGGGGCTATGCGTAATATAGTGTCTACTACATTTTTATGCATTCCTTCTCTCGGCGGATCGGTAACAATAATATCCGGATGACCGTTTTCATGAATAAATTCTTCCGTGAATATATCTTTCATATCTCCACAATAAAAACGACAATTTTTAATATTATTATATTCAGCATTTTCTTTCGCAGCATTTATTGCCTCGGGTACCGCTTCTACTCCGACCACCGTTTTTGCTTTACGAGAAATAAATTGCGCTATGGTTCCTGTTCCTGTATAAAGATCATACACTACTTCATCGCCTTTTAAATCTGCAAAATCTCTTGCTATTTCGTATAATTTTACGGCTTGTTTATAATTAGTTTGAAAAAATGATTTGGGTCCAATTTTAAATTTTAGTCCTTCTATCTCTTCCGTTAAAAAACCATTTCCATGGAATATTTTAACATCCAAATCATATAAGCTGTCATTTCCTTTAGAATTTATTGCATAAAGAATCGTTTTTACTTCAGGAAATTCTTCGCGAATATAGTTCAATATTTTGCCAATATTTTGCTCATCCTCTCTAAAAAACTGTAGCAAAACCATTAGATCATTTTTAGAATTAGAACGAATCATTAATGTTCTAAGAAATCCGCTTTGTTCTTTAAAATCATAAAATTCCATCTTATGCTTTAAAGCAAACTCTTTAATAGAATTTCTGATTTTATTTGAAGGTTCTTGTTGTAAAAAACATTCTTTAATGTCTAATACTTTATTCCATTGTTGAGGTATGTGAAAACCCAACGCATTTTTATCTTCAATATCTTTATCGGATTGTATTTCTTCAGATGTCAACCATCGAGCATTAGAAAAGGAAAATTCCATTTTATTTCTGTAGAAATACTTATCCGTTGAAGGGACAATGGTTAATTCTTGAAAATTATCAATTTTTCCAATTCTTTTTATATTATTGTAAACCTCTTTCTCTTTATATTCTAATTGTTTTTCATAAGAAAGATTTTGCCATTTACAACCTCCGCATATTCCAAAATGCATACATTCGGGATCCACTCGATCAGAAGAATATTTAATAAAATCTAAAACTTTAGCTTCATAATAATTTTTTTTAGACTTAATTACCTGGGCATTAACTACATCCCCCGGTACGGCATATCCTACTAATACTGTTTTTCCTTCTTCAGTTTTTCCTATCGCAACCCCTTTAGCTCCGGCAGTAGTAAGCTCTAAATTGGGGATTTGTATATTTTTTTTTCTTCTCAAATTACAGAATATAAAATAAGATTACAAAAATACACAAAAAATGTATTCTATAAAAAGAGTTTATATTTACTGATTTTGAACTGAATACTCTTCATATTTTTATCTTATAAAACTATTTTAATCTAAAAAAATACTGTATTTTTGAGTTTTGAAAAACAATAAAAATTAATTAGTCCAAAATGAATTTATTATCCGATCGCGTTAATCGTCTTAGCTATTCTCAAACCTTTGTTATGTCTAACAAAGCTCGAGAATTAAAAGCTCAAGGAATCAATGTTATTAGCTTAACTTTGGGAGAGCCTGATTTTGAAATTCCTGAATTTGTAAGGGAATCTGCCATCAAAGCGATTAATGATGGTGTTAAATCCTACACACCCGTTCCCGGATATCTTGAATTAAGAAAAGCTATTGCTAATAAATTTAAAAGAGACAATAATTTAGAATATAAACCTGATCAAATAGTTGTTTCGAACGGAGGAAAACAGTCTATTATTAATGTATTGCTTTCGATCATTAATGATGGAGATGAAGTAATCGTTCCTGCTCCTTATTGGGTAAGCTATTATGAAATGGTTAAACTTGCCGGAGGGGAAAATATTGTGGTAACTACTACTATTGACACCGATTTTAAAATAACACCCGAACAGCTTGAGAATGCTATAACTCCAAAAACCAAAGCGTTTTTATTCAGCTCTCCATGTAATCCTTCGGGAACCGTCTATACTAAAGAGGAATTATATGCCTTAGCTCAAGTATTGGAAAAGCACCCTAACGTAATTATTATTTCTGATGAAATATATGAATATATAAATTATGAAGGAAAACACGAAAGTATAGCTCAATTTCCTGAAGTTTTTAATCAGACTGTAACAATTAACGGCGTTTCCAAATCGTATGCCATGACAGGTTGGAGAATTGGATATTTAGGAGGCCCAAAATGGCTTACTGATGCTTGTGATAAAATTCAAGGACAAATGACCTCAGGGGCAAATTGTATTGCCCAAATGGCATCTATAACAGCTATAGAAGCTGATCCTTCGGTTATTAATTATATGATTGACGGTTTTAAAAAGAGAAGGGAGCTTGTATACAATTTATTGCACGAAATTCCGGGATTTAAAGTTAATAAACCGGCCGGAGCATTTTATTTCTTTCCTGATGTATCTTTTTATTTTGGAAAGACTATTCAAGGACATAAGATTACAAATTCCGATGATTTTGCTTTATTATTATTAGAAAAAGCACATGTAGCTACAGTGGGTGGTGTATGTTTTGGAGACAGTAATTGCATACGATTATCGTATGCGGCTTCTGAAGAAGATCTTATTGAAGCTTTAAAAAGAATCAAAAATACCCTATCGTAAAAAAATCATTTCTTAGTTATAAAAAATAAAAGCTGTGAAAATTCACAGCTTTTATTTTTAGTAAATATTCAAACCTAATTTATATAGGCTCCGGTCAATTTTTCTATTTAGATAAATCAACCGTTTCTGCTGTCGGGGCATTGTTCATTACTGATTTTACACCATTCTTAGCATTAGTTTCATTGTCATAAAGCTCGCTGGTTCCTACTATTTGTCCGTTACCGGCTTTTAAGTTAAAAAACCATTTTTTGTTAGAGGACTGTTTCAATTCAAAACGATCTTCGTTTTTGGAATTTCTTTTTACAGAACTAACACCTTTTTGACAATTTGTTTTTTGGGTATATCCTTCACTTGCCAGGATAATTTGCCCGTTTTTTGCTTTCAGTCTAAATCGAAAAGCACCTGATTTGTCTTTAAAAATTTCAAACATAGTTGTACAAATTTTAGTCTTACTTTATTAAGCTTTTTAGTGTTATTTATCCAACTATATTACAATATTCTTGTTTTTTTCAACAAATAATAGAGTAACAATGTTCTCTTTTTCTAAACAATTTCATACAAAGATATAAGTTCTAATTAATAAAGAACAAGAATAATATATTTTTATGACATAATACACATAAAGTTTGCAAATATTATTTTCATAAGTGCTTGTTTAACATGATTTTTTGTCTTTCCACTTCATAACAAACAATTGCAACTGCATTGCTTACATTTAATGAATCTATTTGTCCTTTCATAGGAATTAGTATATTTTCTTTTATTTTATCTTTCCAAAAATCAGAAATACCGGAATGCTCTGTTCCAAATATGACTGCAGCTGATTGGGTAAAATCAACATTTTGTATAATTTTTGAGGTTTCAGTCATATAAGTAGCATAAATTGGTACATCCATTTTTATAAGAAAATCATATATATTTGCATTATTTGTTGATATAATAGGAATATTAAAAAAACTTCCTACCGATGACCGTAGTACATTGGGATTATACAGATCTGCTTTTTCTTCACATACTACAACCATATCTACACCAAACGCATCTGCTGACCTGCATATTGCCCCAAGATTACCCGGTTTTTCAATTGATTCAATAACCAGGATAAATGGGCGATCCGGTAATTTTATTTGGTCTAATTCATAGGTCTTATATTCATAAACCCCCAGTATGCCTTCAGATAGTTTCCTATAAGCGATCTTATCATAAACAGATTGTGATACTTCATATTTTATAGCGGAAGAAGGCAGTGTTATAGAATCTTGAAAAATATGTGGTTGTATGTAAAATTCAATAGGAACAAAACCATTTTTTAAGGCGAAAAAATTTTCATTTTTGCCTTCAACAATGAATTTCCTTTGACTTTTCCTTTCTTTACTTTTTTCTAATAATTTTACTAAATTCTTTATTTTTGGATTTTTATTACTTTCTATATACATGATATAAAAGAAATTTGGCAAAAGTAAAAAAACTTATTCATTATTTAGATAATTTTATTACTTATATTTGAATTATTAGCATGAAAATTAAAAAACAACCCTTTTTTTATAGTCTTTTCTTTAGTGTTTTAATAATAATTTCCTTAATCCTTAGTTATAACCTTTCAACTAAAAAATTAAATCTTGGGCAATTTAATATAGAACAGCTAAGTTCAGAAGATATTGTTATAAATTATATAAAAATACATCATTCCTTACCAAATTATTATATTAAAAGATTAGATGCGCGTAAAGCCGGTTGGAAACCCGAAAAAGGTAATTTATGTCAAATACTCCCGGGTAAAATAATTGGCGGGGATATATTTAAAAATAGAGAAAATAAGATTCCATCGAAAAAGGGAAGAAAATGGACGGAAGCCGATTTGAATTATAAGTGCGGAATGAGAGGTGCCGATCGTGTTATTTTTTCGAATGATGGACTAATTTTTGTAACTTATGACCATTATAAGACTTTTCAACAAAGATGAAAACAGTTTCTTTTGATTTTGACTCTATTTCTTCTTTACCTAAATTTTACCGAGTTTTTCAAAAAAAATTCGGCCTTGATTCTCATACGGCCAATAATTTGGACGGACTTTGGGATACGCTTACCGGTATTATTGAATTGCCTGTAAAAATTAATTTCCAAAATTTAGATTTAGATAAAATTCAAAAGTTTAAACAATTAATTGCCTTATTTGAAGAAGCTGAAAAAGAAACTGATAGAGAACTCGTGTTTTCTTATTTTTTATCCAACTAACTTATAATTTTGGATTACCTTTGTTGATAGTGTTACTAGAAACATAAATTTACTTTATTAAAAACAATATACTGTGTCCGATAAAAAACTAGTCATAATTCCTACATACAATGAAATTGAAAACATTGAAGATATCATTTCATGTGTGTTTAGCCTGGAAGAGGATTTCGATATATTGATTGTAGATGATTCTTCTCCTGATGGCACTGGAGAGACAGTTGCCGACTTAATTCCAACATATTCCAATCGTCTTTTTTTAGAAGTTCGAAGTACTAAAAATGGCTTGGGAAGAGCCTATATCCATGGTTTTAAATGGGCATTGCAAAAGGGATATGATTATATTTTTGAAATGGATGCTGATTTTTCACATAATCCGAATGATTTAATTAAACTGTACCAGGCTTGTAAAAATGGAGCAGATTTAGCTGTTGGTTCTCGTTATTGCCAGGGAGTTAATGTAGTTAATTGGCCGATGAATCGGGTGCTACTTTCTTTTTTTGCCTCTAAATATGTGCGTTTGATTACCGGATTACCCATTAACGATTCTACTGCCGGTTTTGTATGTTTCACTCGAAAAGTATTGGAGGAATTACCTCTTGATCAAGTGGAATTAGTAGGATATGGCTTTCAAATTGAAATGAAATTTAGAGCGTATTGCAAAAAATTTAAAATTGTTGAAATTCCTATTATATTTACAGACCGAACTAAAGGAAAATCGAAGATGAGTGGAGCCATCATCAGTGAAGCTGTTTTCGGAGTAATTAAAATGAAATTTATGTCTTTATTAGGAAGATTATGAGACTTTATTTATATATATTTATTAGTCTGTCTTTATTGCTTTTTTCATGCCAACATCCGCTTGAAAAACCTGATCATCTGCTCTCTAAAAAGGATATGATTGCTATTTTAAGTGACATTTATTTATATAAACAAACTCCAACCAATCTTCCATTGGATCAAGAAACTGCTTTTGATACATACGTTTCTATATTTAAGGCTCATCATACCACTAAAGAAATTTTTCAAAACAGTTACATATATTACTATACAGATGTAAATGCTTTACAGCATATATATGATAAAGTTATTGATAATCTTAAAAGTAAATTAACTAAAGAGCAGCAACAACAATTAAAAGAAGAAGAATCACCCGAAAACCCTTGATAAAAATGAAAATCAAATTTTTAGTTCTATGTATATTTTTTGTCTCAATGGTATTTTCACAAGATAAAAAAATATATAATCCTGATGATCATGCTCAACAAAAAATTGATTCTTGTATTAGTGAAGCTAAAAAAGAAAAAAAATTTATTTTGCTTCAAATCGGTGGAAATTGGTGTATCTGGTGTATTCGATTCAATACTCTAACTCAAAATAACGAGGCTATAAAGAATATTTTAACGGAAAATTATATTGTATATCATTTAAATTATTCAAAAGAAAATAAAAATGAATCTATTTTAGCCAAGTTAGGATATCCTCAACGTTTTGGTTTTCCAGTATTCGTAATCTTAAATGAAAAAGGTGAAAGAATTCATACGCAGCAGTCTGATTTTTTAGAAGACAACAATTCAGGATATGACGTTAAAAAAGTTGAAAAATTTTTAAATGATTGGTCTCCAAAAGCCCTTGATCCCAATTTCAATAATTAATAAAGGTACTTTCGTTTGTTATTAAAAGCGTAGGTTAGCTAATAAAAGCTATTATTTATTATTCTAAATTTTAAAAATGATCTTTATGAGATTTGATAAAAGTATATTGTTATCTATAATTTTATGCATATTCGTAGTAAATATTAATGCTCAAAAAATAACATTAGAAGAAATATGGAGCGGTAAATTTTATCCAAAAACCATTTCAGGAATAAAATCTTTAAAAAATGGTAAAGAATATACTATTCTAACTAAAAATGGTATTGAAAAATATTCCTATGATACCTTTGATAAAATTAATACGATCATTTCGGGTACTTATTCCGATTATTTATTTAATAACGATGAAAATTATTTGCTTTTAGAAAATGAATCGTTTCCAATATATCGACGCTCAAAATCGGGAATTTATACTTTATATAACATAAAAAACCAAACATTTTTAGAGGTTTTCAATAAAAAGCCCATACAAGAACCTATTTTTTCTCCTGATGGTACTAAAATAGCATTTGTTTATGAAAATAATATCTATTATCAAGAATTTCCCTCATTACAAATAACGCAAGTTACGTACGATGGAAAAAAGAATAAAATCATAAATGGAATTTCAGATTGGGTTTATGAAGAAGAGTTTGCTCATGTCAGAAATTTTGAATGGTCGCCCGACGGAAAGAATATTGCCTTTATACATTTTGATGAATCTCATGTTAAAGAAGTTGATATTCCATTGTATGAAAACTTTTTGTATCCCGATCATTTCATTTACAAATATCCAAAATCAGGAGAAGACAATTCTACTGTTAGCTTAAAGTTATATAATTTAGATAAAAAAGAAATTAATACGGTTTCTTTATCTAATTACGAAAACTATTATATTATAAATGTTAAATTCTCACCCAATGGAGATTTATTCGCAATAACTTCCAACCGTTTTCAAAATAATATTACTGTTTTAAAAATAAACCCGGCAAATCTTAACACTCAATTATTAGTAACGGAAACATCCACTACTTGGATTGACACTGACAAACTTTATATTAATTTATTAGCCGATGGAAGTTTTGTTTTAAACTCCGAAAAAAACGGCTACAATCACTTATATCTTTATAATGCTAAAGGACAATTAATAAAACCTATTACTAAAGGGAATTGGGACGTAATTCGAATTTATGGAATAGATAATAAAAATTCCCTCTTATACTTTCAATCCAATGAAAAAGGATCTAACAATAGGATAGTAGCCTCCGTTAACATTAAAACCGGTAAACAGAAAATTTTAACAGATGAAATAGGAACCCATAATGCTTCTTTTAGTACTGATTTTTCTTATTTCATCGATCAATTTAGTACAGCAAATACACCTCCTGTATTTACATTGAGAAACAATAACGGATCTATATTAAAAACTCTGGAAGATAATTCGTTCTTAGTATCTTATGTCAATAAGAAAGAAATTCAAAAATTGGAATTTATTGAAATTCCAGCTAAAAATGGGATTAAGTTGAAATCATACATGATTAAACCTATAAATTTCAATCCTGATAAAAAATATCCTGTTTTAATGTATGTATACGGAGGCCCCGGATCTCAAACGGTAACCAATTCTTGGGATTCATTCAATTATTGGTGGCACCAAATGCTTGCGCAAGAAGGATATATAATTGTTTCCGTTGATGGTAGAGGAACCGGAGGAAGAGGGGAAAACTTTAAAAAATCAACATATAAACAGCTAGGTAAACTTGAACTTGAAGATCAAATTGCTGCTGCAAAGTGGTTGCAAACCCAATCTTTTATCGATTCTAACAGAATTGGAATATGGGGCTGGAGCTTTGGTGGTTATTTAACTTCTCTATGTATGACAAAGTCTAATGGATTATTTAAAATGGGAATAGCTGTTGCGCCGGTAACCAATTGGAGATTTTATGATACTATTTATACCGAACGATTTTTACAAACTCCACAAGAAAATCCAACAGGATATGACGAAAATTCACCTATAAACTTTGCAAAAGATTTACAGGGTAAATTTTTAATTATTCATGGAACGGCAGATGACAATGTACATTTTCAAAATTCTGCAGCAATGATCAAAGCTCTTATTGAAAATGGAAAACAATTTGATACAGCTATTTATCCTGATAAAGATCATGGAATTTATGGCGGAAATACTCGATATCATTTATATCAAAAAATGACTAATTACGTTAAATCAAATCTGTAGGAATTTTTATATATTAACTTTTACTACTGATACATATATGTTTGTAGTTTCTCTTTTCATTGCATCAAATAAAATTTCACAAGAACAATAAAGAAAATTTACTACTCCTTATCTTATGAGCTTAAGGGCAAACTATAATTTATTAATCCATATTAAGAAATTCAAAGATTTAATTACAAATAAATAAAATCAATTATAATGCTGTAATTACAGTTTTTATGACGAGACAATATAATTTATAAATTTTAGCTAAAATATTCAAAAAAGATAGGCAAAATATACTTTGGCTTTATTTTTGTGATAAAATAAAATAATTTATACTTTATACCTCTTATTAATTTTTCCTTTATACTAATTATTTAATATTTTTTTTTAATATAAATTTTTAAACCAACAAAAGAGCAATATGATTGAATTTTATTTTCTGATACATTAGTTATTTTAATATTATTATATTAATACACATAACTTATTTAAATATTTATTCTAATTTATATTATAACTGATACGGAAATCTTTTTTCCATAAAGGGTTACGTCCAATTATTAATCCCTATACCAAATAAAAGAATGTATTATCTTTGTTTAAAAAATTATCAAGATGACAATATATAAAGCCAGAGAATCGACAGATGTAATTGAAAGATTATATATTACCATGCGTCATCTTTTTAACCGAGGTGGCTTCAAACCAACGGGTACTTCAGGACTTGAATTAAGAAACTATTTATTAAAATTAAATCCGGAAATATATGGATCAATAGCCGATCCGGATAAAGTGGAACTTAATGGGCTCAACTATGTTTTAGATAGGCTCCCCCAAGGTATTGAAGAATGTTCATTTATATTTTTAACCTCCAATGAAGGATTAGACAAATCATCATTTACCCCTATCTATCCTAAAAAAAGAAGGAGAACTTGTTATCGGGTGGATGAGCACCAAATGAACATTGAAGTATTATTAGGAAGATCTGAAATTTATGATATATTAACCCACCTTACGTTTTTATATAATGAAGCAGACAAAATCAGAAAAAGAACTCATGATTTTAACGGAAAAGTGGGAAGAATTTGGATATCTGTTGAAAATGCAGCCTTAAGCTCTGAACCTTTAAAAAGAAAAGAAAGAGAGGTAATTTTAGCTCATATAGCCACCATGCTGGGCAGAAGTTTTGATGAAGTAATTACTGCTTATAAAAACTTTCAAGAAACAAATGATCCTGATCGTTTTATAAAGATTATTTACAATTTAGGAAGAGTAAGTAAAGAAGACGAAATAGGAATTCGAAGAAGAGAAATATTTTTCAGCTCCATTTTGAAGGAAAGAGTAGGTCATCATTTATTTGGTGAAAAATGGGCGGAAAATGTTAAAAAAACATTAATTAAAAATAAGTTAATAAATAAAAAAATTCACATTATAAGCTCCAATATGCATAGTGTGAAAAATATGTTGTATGCTTTTGATTCTTTAAATAAGACTTTTCATGCAGATGAAGAATTAAAAATGTATGAAGATTTAAGTAAAAATTTAGATTTAGTTGATTCTGTAAAAAGTTATGCTCAAAAAAATGGCATGATATACAGTAAAGATACCAGCGGATCAAATATTGACGTTCAAATCTTCGATCTATCTAAGATTAATTTTAAAAACACCCCTTTTAAAAATATTAAAAACATAAACAAAGAAGACATTTTAATTGTTTTTGATTATGCATTCGGAGAACAAGCTTTTGAGATAATGGATGAATTATTAAGGCCTATAAATAATGCGAAAGAAAAATTAAAGCTAAATGTTGACTCAATATCTATCTTAGGTAAAGCCGGAATTTTAGTTGGAAATAAAGGCGATATTATGATTCCAACTGCTCATATATTTGAAGGGACAGCAGATAACTACCCTTTTCATAACCAACTTTCTTTAAAAGATTTTGAGGGATATAATATTAACGCTTATAAAGGAGCCATGATTACCGTATTAGGTACTTCTTTACAAAATAAAAATGTTTTGACTTATTTTATGCAAACATCTTGGAAAGCCATCGGTTTAGAAATGGAGGGAGCACATTATCAAAAAGCTATTCAAGTGGCATCTAAAATACGTCATCATATAGGTGAAAACGTAAAATTAAGATATGCTTATTATGCTTCAGATAATCCATTAGAAACCGGAAGTACATTAGCCTCCGGAGGATTGGGTTTAACCGGTGTAAAACCTACGTATTTGATCACTCAAAAAATATTAGAGCAAATTTTAACTATTAAGAATTAATTATATAAAATAAATGGATAACGAAAATAAAAATTTAAATTTGGAAAATAATAAAAATTTAAATCCAGATCTTGATTTTATAAGTCTCTTAGATTATTTTAAAAACATCTTTAAAAATTTTATTTCTTCTACTCTTAATTTTTTTTGGAAGAATATTATAACACCTCTTTTATGGTTTTTTATTTTATTAAAAAGATATTTTTTCATAATAGTAATTACTGTTATAATATTTGGCTTAGTAGGATATTTCAATAAAAGAGTTCTACCAAGCTATTATAATTATGAAATGATTTTAGCTCCTAATTTTAAAAGTGCGTCCAAACTTTACCAACAAATTAATTCATATAATCAATCATGCGGAAAATTGGATAATGCATTTTTCAAGGATTTAAAATCAATTTCGATCAGTCCCATAAAAACTTTTACAAGCGAACTAGATATTTTCTACCGTTATGTACAAAAAAATTCAGATTTTTATAAAAATGATACTATTTTTTCAAGACAATTTAAAATAGAGGATTTTAGAAAACTTTTGGTAGATACAGATTATCCTAATCATATTGTATACATTACATCTTTAAAAAAACTTTCACCTGATGAAATCAAAAGTAAAATTATAGATCCCATTGAAAATGATATCTTTTATAAAAAAATTAAAGATGCTAATTTAAATTCTCTGGATATTAAAAGCAATCTATATAAAAAAGATTTAAAGGTTATTGATACCTTATTATTATCTATAGCTAAAGGGGACAAAACTAAAGTTTCATCCTCCATATCACTAAATGGAGAATCAAAGACAAACGTTGAACAAGACTTACTTAATAAATCCTTAGAAATAACCAAATCATTAGCTGAAGTTGAAGTTGAAAAAGTTCAAGAATCTCAAGTAATATCATTAATTTCTGAGCCACAATTAGTAAATAGTAAATCTTTATTTTATAAACGTGATACTCTTACTTTCGCATTAGCAGGTCTAATATTTTCAATTGCTGTAATTTTATTAATTCAATTTGTAAAATATTTAAATAAATTTGAAAAAAAACATTCTTAAAATAGCTATTATAGGATACGGCCATATAGGAAAAATACACTTTGAAAATATATTACATAATGAAAATTTAAATGTAGTTGCTTTGATAGATACGGATAATTTTATTTTGGAAAATAAAAATATCCCTATTTTTCAAAGTATATCAGAATGCCATATTATTTTCCCTGATATTGATTTGTATATAGTTGCAACACCCAACGGTTACCATTATAAACAAACGAAAGAAATCCTGGAATTATCTAAAAATGTGTTGGTGGAAAAACCCATTACATTCCATAAATTCCAGATTGAAGAATTAATTACTATTGCAAAGAATAATAATGTTCGATTATTTACCTCTCTGCAACTACGTTTTTCACATATAATAAATCATGTCAAAAATTTAATTGACAATCATTATTTAGGTGAAATTTTTCTTATAAATATTGAATGTTTTTGGAACAGAAATGACCGCTATTATAAAAAAGATTCATGGCGTGGAACAAAACAGTTAGATGGAGGAATACTGTTTACGCAATTCTCTCATTTCATAGACATAATACATTATTTGTTGGGAAAAATTGAATTAATAAGCAATTTAACTGCCAATTATACGCATCAAAACGTAATTGAATTCCCCGATAGTGGAATTTTACAATTTAAATCGGGAAAGACACTGGGAAGTATGTGTTACACCATCTCTACCTATGAAAAAAACTTTGAATCATCAATTACTATCATTGCAGAAAAAGGAACAATAAAAATTGGTGGCCAATATTTGGATCAACTAGTACATTATAATGTAAAAGAGAGCTTTTTTGAAGGTATTGATTTACCCAAAGAACCGCTTCATAAATTGTTATATAAAGAAATAGTACATTCGTTAAAAAATTCAACCTCATCTCATTTAGATGCTGAAAATTCGATTGAAACTATTGATTTTATTGATAAAGCGTCTAGCTATTTAGCCTAAACAAATTGGCTTATTTATAAACTAGTGATGGAATAATTATTTCCAATATATAAAATATTTAATCGTAATTTTATCAAAATACAAATCAAAATCTAAATTTTTACTTAAAAATTATTTTTTTGATTAAATATCTTATGAAAAATAATATTTGATTTATATTTAATATAGTAATTTTGCTATATGAAATTAATTTCACAATTAGGAATTATATTACTGTTGTATTTTATTGGTGAATTAATAGTTTTCATCCTGCAAATTAAGATACCGGGAAGCATAATAGGCATGCTGTTATTACTTGTGTCTTTACAATTGAATATCATAAAAGTGGAGGATATAAAAGAAGTAGCTACTTTCTTTTTAAATAATATGCTGATTTTATTTATACCTTTAGGGGTTGGATTAGCTTCCCAATGGGACTTAATCTCTAAGGAATGGTTAGCAATTTTAATATCCATTATACTTAGTACCTTTATCGTGTTATTAACTGTAAGTTTACTTATTAGAAAGAAAAAAGAATGAAGGAATTTTTAGATACTCCTCTTTTTCATATAACGTTAACCTTACTGGTTTTTTGGTTATGTAATTTGTTGTTTACTAAATTCAAATATAAAATACTTCATCCGGGTATAACCTCTATAATCTTATTGATTGTCTATTTAAAAGTGACACATACTTCGTATGAAGATTATAACAATAATACCTCTTTAATTTCTTTTTGGCTGGGACCATCCGTGGTAACTTTGGGGCTACCGCTTTATTTGTATATAAAACATTTAAAAGGCAGTTATATACGAGTTTTTATCGCTATGATAGCGGGAAGTCTTGCGGGAATTATTTCCGTGGTTGTTATAGCAAAAATTCTAGGCGCTTCAGACATTATAGCTTATTCTTTATCTCCAAAATCTGTAACAACGCCTATTGCAATGGAGGTATCTAAAGGTTTGGGAGGTATTCCGTCTCTTACTATTGCGATAGTTTTTATTACCGGATTTGTCGGTGCCCTTTTCGGATGGGGATTCCTAACTAAATTAGGAATTAAAGATCACAAAGCAATCGGAATAGCTGTGGGTTCTGCTTCTCATGCTATAGGTACGGCGGAAATTGTTAAAAATGGCGAAAAATTTGGCGCTTACGGAGCACTTGGAATGGCTTTAAATGGTGTATTAACTGCTATATTTGCTCCTATACTAACTCCGTATTTAATCCAACTATTAAATTCGATTGGATAAATATTCGTTGTGGTTAACTTTTTGTAACAATAAATAATTACTTATTACTATAAATTTATCTGATAAGTTTTTATGAAATAGGCGAATATTTAAATAAATTTTAAAATATATTATGACTAAGAAAAAGAGAATAATTTCTACTAAACATAAAGAGAAACTACGAAATTTAAAAAGAAATATACTTAACATCTTTATAAAAAACCCGAATAAACAATATAATTATAAACAAATATCCACAATACTGGATTACAAAAATCCCAGACAAAGGGAATTTGTAATACAAGGACTTTTAAGTTTGGTTTCTGAAAAACAACTAACAGAAATAAAAACAGGAAAATATCAAATCAATTCCATAAAAGAATCCGTTACCGGAAAAATTGATTTCAGTCAGAATGGTAATGCCTATTTAATTGTTGACGGTCTTGAAAAAGATATTTTTATACCGAAAGGAAAAACAGGAAAAGCTTTACAAAATGACATTGTAAAAGCTATAGTCCATCAATTTAAAAACAGAAAACCGGAAGGAGAAGTTGTTGAAATCCTGGAACGTTACAAAACAAAATTTGTTGCAAAATTTGAATATTCTCCGAACAAAAACTTTGGATTTGCAGTAGTTAATAAACCTTCCGTTCACACTGATTTTTTTATACCAAAAGATAAATTCAACGGTGCAAAAAACGGTCAACTGGTAGTGGTTCAACTCCTCGATTGGCAAGATAAAGAAGACAGTCCTACGGGATCTATTGTTGAAGTATTAGGAGATCCGGGAGAAAATGAAACCGAAATTCATGCTATTTTAAGTGAATATGGGTTACCTTATACATTTCCTTATGAAGTTGAAAAAGAAGCGGAAAAACTTGATATACGCATATCAGAGGATGAAATATCTAAAAGAAGAGATATGCGTACTGTCACTACATTTACCATTGACCCTGTTGATGCTAAGGATTTTGATGATGCACTCTCTATCGAAAAGTTAGACAACGGCAACTGGGAAATTGGAATTCATATCGCAGATGTTTCCCATTATGTAAAACCGGGAACCCTATTAGATAAAGAAGCCTATTTAAGAGGAACTTCCGTGTATTTAGTCGATAGAGTCGTTCCAATGCTTCCTGAAGTTTTAAGCAATAATGTTTGTTCCTTACGTCCTAAAGAAGATAAATATACTTTTTCCGCCGTATTTGAATTGGATGAGAAAGCACAAGTAAAAAAACAGTGGTTTGGACGAACGGTTATCCATTCAGACAGAAGATTCACTTATGAAGAAGCTCAAGAGATTATCGAGGGAAAAAAGGGCGATTTTGAAGAAGAAATACACACCCTTAATAATTTAGCAAAGCTACTAAGAGAAGATCGAATGAACAAAGGAGCAATCTCTTTTGACAAAATAGAGGTAAAATTTAATTTAGATGAAAATAAAAATCCCGTAGGAGTTTATTTTAAAATTGGAAAAGACAGCAATCATTTAATTGAAGAATTTATGCTTCTGGCCAATAAAAAAGTTTCCGAATATGTTAGTACCAATAAAAAAGGAAATCCAACCGATCGAACTTTTATTTATAGAATTCATGACGACCCGGATCCGATAAAATTACTCTCTCTTAAACAATTTGTAAATACTTTGGGATATGATATAAATATAACCAATAAAAATAAAACCTATCAATCCATCAATAAATTACTTGCCGACGTAAAAGGGAAAGGCGAAGAAAATATGATTGAAACGCTAACCATCCGTACTATGTCAAAAGCAAAATATTCAACCGAAAATGTAGGTCACTATGGTTTAGCTTTCGATTATTACAGTCATTTTACCTCTCCCATACGTCGATATCCTGATGTAATTGCCCATCGTCTCTTACAAGATTTTCTAGATAAAAAACCGTCTGCAAACAAAGAAATCATCGAGAATATGGCAAAACATTGCAGCAATATGGAAAAATTAGCCGCCGATGCTGAAAGAGACAGTATTAAATACATGCAGGTTAAATTTATGGAAAAACACTTAGGTGAATCTTTTGAGGGAGTAATCACCGGAGTAACCGAATATGGTATTTATGTAGAAATTAAAGAATTTGGAACCGAAGGAATGATTAAAACAAGAGATATACGGGATGATGATTATCGCTATGATGAAAAGACCTATTCAATTATTGGACAAAGAACCGGCAATCAATATCAGTTGGGAGACTCTGTATTTATTAAAGTTATAAAAGCTAATCTTGAAAAGAAACAATTAGATTTTGAACTTATTGAGAATTGATAAAAAATAAATTAGTAACCAATTATACTATATAGTCTGTTATATTGCTAATATCAAAACAATTTTAATTGTAACGAACCTTTTGCTTCTAACTCTAATAATTTTTTCTTTCTCCACAGTCCTCCTCCATAACCTGTTAAAGATCCATCCGAACCAATGACCCTATGACAAGGAACCAATATAGAAATCATATTCATACCGTTAGCATTTGCAACCGCTCGAACAGAAGAGGGCTTACCGATACGTTTTGCTTGAATGGCATAAGTTGAAGTCTTTCCGTAAGGTATTTGAAGAAGGACCTTCCATACCTCTTTTTGAAAATCAGAACCAACCCAGTCTAATGGAACTGTAAATTCTTTTAAAGTACCTTCAAAGTATGAGTCTAATTGTTGCCTTAATTGTTTAAATAAACTATTTTCACTTGGCACAATAGAAGTATTAAAACGCTTTGATATTAATTGTAGCTCTCTTTCTAACATTTTACGATCCGAAAATTCCAATAAACATATGCCTTTCTCTGAGGCACAAGCAATCATAGTACCTAAAGGGGTTGCCAAGCGGGTAAGATTAATTAATTGTTTTTCTTTACTCATTCTAGGTGTAATTCCTGTTATTTTTTTAAAAGTTTCATTAAATCCGCTCAACGATTCAAATCCTGAGTCATAGGCAATTTGTGTGATATTATTACCTTCTTTACATTTTTTAAATGCCTCATTTATTCTATACATTCTTTGATACACATGAAAAGTAATTCCATGATTTTTAAGAAACCACCTTCTAACTTTTATTGGCTCAATTCCAAAATTCCTTATATCAAAGTCTTTTAATTTAATATTGGGGTTGTCTTCCAAATGTTGTAATAATTTATGAATAAATTCCGGCGTCTCACCATTCCTTTCCATAGGATGACATATTTTACATGCTCTATATCCTTTACTTAAAGCTTCTTTAGTCGAAGAAAAAAATTCAACATTCTCAAATTTAGGTTTTCGTGCTGAACAAGTAGGACGGCAAAATATACCGGTAGTTTTAACACCAACAATAAAAGTTCCTTCAAATGAACTATCCCTTTCTAATAAGGCTTTGTAAAATATTTTTTTTTGATCCATGGAAAAAGTATTTTTTAATCTACCCTCTTTCTCTGTAAATCCCTTTTTATAAGGATAAACAGAAATACACTGACTAGTTAAAAATATATTTTAAAATAATTTTTCGTTAAAATTAGTTCAGGCGAAGATTGTACTGCAACCGAAAAATGAACATATATTTTTTCCATGAAAAGATAAAGGGTATTAACCAAAAACTTAAAAACTAAAAAACCCATCAAGTTTTTAAAGTGTTTTTTAATTCTTGAACCGCTTTTTCTATTGTTTTATTATCTTTTAACAAGGTAATGAACTTACTTCCAATGATAGCGCCGTTAGCATAAGATTGTGCGACTTCTAAAGTAGCTTTATTAGAAATACCAAACCCTATTAAACGAGGATTACGCAATTTCATCGAATTAATTTTTTGAAAATATTCTACTTTTTTATCATCAAAACTTTTTTGCGCTCCCGTTGTTGAGGCAGATGAAACCATATATATAAATCCATCCGTATTTTCATCAATCAAGCGAATTCTTTCTTCTGATGTTTCGGGAGTTATAAGCATTATAACTTTTATATCATAAGTTTCAAAAATCGATTTATATTTTGTACTATAATCATTAAAAGGCAAATCAGGTATAATTGCTCCATCTACACCGACTTCTTTACATTTTTTACAAAAATTTTCAATTCCGTATTGCATAATAGGATTTAGATATCCCATTAATAGTAACGGCAATTCAACTTCTTTTCTCACTTCTTTAATTTGTTCGAAAAGCAATTTTAAATTCATTCCATTCTTCAAGGCCAATGTGCCGCTTTCCTGAATGGTCGGCCCATCTGCCATAGGGTCTGAAAAGGGTATACCCACTTCTATTAAATCTATGCCGTTTTTTTCAAGCTCTTTTATGATCTTACCAGTATCGGCAAGATTCGGATATCCGGCCGTAAAATAAATGGAAAGAATGCCTTTCTGTTTTTTATTAAATAATTGCTTTATTCTATTCATAGTTTATTTCTTCTATAAATTCTTTTATTAATTCAATATTTTTTCTTCCCGGTTCTAGTTCAAACTTACTGTTTAAGTCCAAACCATATAATTTCGGATGCTTTATTTCTTTAATTTTACCTACATC
Source organism: Apibacter sp. B3546 (assembly GCF_009827885.1). Classification (NCBI taxonomy): domain Bacteria; kingdom Pseudomonadati; phylum Bacteroidota; class Flavobacteriia; order Flavobacteriales; family Weeksellaceae; genus Apibacter; species Apibacter sp. B3546. The sequence goes on from NZ_WINW01000031.1 coordinate 72,541, forward strand.
TTCCATTGAAATACCTCCACTTAAAAAAAAAGGAAGTTCACCTGTATAAAAATCCATCAACGACCAATCGAACTTTTTCCCTGAGCCTCCATATTGCGTGCTTTTAGTATCAAACAGAAAGAAGTCACAAACTGAGTTATATTCATTTGTACTGTGCAAATCATTAGGGGATGATACATTAAAAGCCTTAATTATTTTTATATTAGGAAAACTTTTTATGAGATCTGAACAATATTTTGGATGTTCCAATCCATGAAGTTGGATAACATCCAACTTATATTTTTCAATCCTATGGAAAATCAATTCTATTTTTTCATTAACAAAGACCCCAACCTTCAAAATATCTTTAGTTTGTGAAAGAATGGTTTTGGGGAGTATCTTATCTATATAACGTAAGGATTTCGGGTAAAATATAAATCCCATATAATCTATAGGTACTAGAGAAAGATGCTCAATATTATCAGGATATTTCATCCCACAAACTTTAATTTTCATCTATTAATTGGTATGATTATGTAAGTTCTTCAATAAAATCTTGTAAAGCTTTACCGGGATTATTCGTTTTCATAAAATTTTCACCCATTAAAAATCCTTTATATCCGGCTAGCATTAAGTCTTTTACAGTTTGAGAAGAAGATATTCCACTTTCAGAAATTTTCAAAAACTCAGGGGGTATTTTATTAACCATGTCAAATGAAACTTGTACATCCGTAACGAAGGTTTTTAAATTACGATTATTAATTCCTACTACATCTACCCATTCGTTAATATAATCTAATTCCTTTTCATGATGCAATTCCAACAACACATCCAATCCAAGATTTTTAGCTTGTTTTGCCAATTCTTTAGTTTTTTCAACAGTTAAAGCTGCGGCTATCAACAATATTGCACTTGCACCGTAAGCCTTAGCTTCAAAAAGTTGGTATTCATCAATCATAAAATCTTTACGAAGAAGGGGAGTTTGTGTAATGGCTTCTGCATTAACCAAATCCTGCAAATTACCTCCAAAAAAATCAGTATCGGTGAGAATGGATATAGCACTTGCTCCGTTTTCAGAATAAAGAGGTATAATTTGTTCTATTTTTGCATCTTTAAAAATCCAATCTTTCGAGGGTGATCGACGTTTAAATTCTGCAATTATACCGGTTGAAGATCTTTGTATGGATTCTTTAAACGATTGTCTTTTCTTTACATTTTGTATTTTATTTTCCAGATCTTTAATTGAAATTTTCCTTTTTGATTTTTCAATTTCAATCCTTTTACAATCAATAATTTTATCTAAAATAGTAGGCATTTTTTTTCTTTTATGGTTCAATGAATGAGTGATTATCCTCATCAACTACTTTTTTTTCTACAAATTCATCATCTAAATCAACAGAATTTCCGTTTATTTGTCCTCTTCTAAACTGAACTTGTTGTTGATCAGGAAAATAATAAAAATAGGTATCAATTGTTTTACTAGTAAAATGAAGTTCATAATAATTACCTTTTTCCTTCCACCATTCCCCTTTATCTACAATTGCTCTTTCTTCAGTTCCTCCCAACAATTGAATTTTCAACAAATGAAAAGTTCCGTCAATATTCCGTTGCTTAATCCAATAGTTACGTATTCCTCCTTCTCGAGTTCCTTTTTCTGTACCTTGCCAAAATCCAATTAAGTTTTGATCTCTTTCTTTTATTTGTGAATAGGATACTATATTCCACAAGATAAATGTTATAAGTACTAATTTTTTCATCTTTTTTATTCTTATTAAACCTAATTATTCAGGCTTAAAAACTTTTGAAAGGTTTGTTTCGCTTTTCCGCTTTCCAACGATTCTCTCGCTTGATTGATGCATTCTTCAATAGTTAATTTGGGATTTATATTGTGTATGGCAAATGCCGAATTAGCTATCACAGCATTTTTTTGGGCTTTGGTTGCTTGATTATTTAATACATTATCAAAAATTTTTGAAGCTTCTTCAGGTGTTTTTCCTCCGTCCAACTCCGGTTGCGTACATCTTTCCAAACCGATATCTTCGGGAGAATAGATATGTTCCCCTAAATGGGTAACCACTTTAAAATTATCGGTTAAGGATATTTCATCATACCCGTCTAAACTATGTACGACCGTATAATTACAATCGGTATTTTGATAGATATAATAATATAAACGAGACATTTTAAGATTAAAGACTCCTAATACATTTCTTTTAGGCTTTATTGGATTCACTACAGGTCCCAGCATATTAAAGAATGTACGAACTCCTAATGCTTTTCTTATGGGTGTTACCACCTTCATGGCATCATTGAATAAAGGAGCATGTAAAAAGGCAAGGTTGGATTGATCTAATGATCGTTCAAGTTTACTGATATCTGCAGTAAATTTAACTCCGTGTTGTTCCATCACATTGGAAGCTCCGCTAACAGAAGTTGCACCATAATTTCCATGCTTTGCAACTTTATATCCGGCACCGGCTACCACAAAACAAGAAAGAGTAGAAATATTAAACGTATTTTTATTATCCCCTCCCGTACCTACGATATCTATAGGATCATATGCGGCTAATGATGAAACATTCGTACATAAATCCATAAGGGCATCCCTAAAACCGAAAAATTCATCGATGCTAATATTTCTCATAAGAAAAACGCTTATAAAAGCGGCAATCTGAGATTCATTATATTCTTTCGCGGCCATTTTAGTCAATACTTCTTTCGCTTCTTCTCGGTTTAAATATTGATGCTCAAAGAGTCTGTTTAATAGTTGTTTCATATCAACTTAATTTTCTAAAAAATTTTTTAAAATGTTTTTGCCTTTCGGGGTAAGTATGGATTCAGGGTGAAACTGAACTCCGTGGACATCATAATGCTTATGTTTTATAGCCATAATTTGATTATCATGATCGACGGCCGTAATTTGAAGTTCATCCGGAAAATTTTGATTATCTACAATCCACGAATGGTATCTCCCAACTTCCATTTCTTCAGAAATGCCTTTGAATATATAGTCTTCATCTATTATTCTTATTTTCGTTGCTACTCCATGATACACATCTTCCAAATTGGTCAATTTAGCACCAAAAGCTTCTCCTATAGCTTGTTCTCCTAGGCACACCCCTAGAATCGAATGAGTTGGAGCATATTGTTTGATTAATGAGAGCAATATTCCTGATTCGGAAGGTATTCCCGGTCCCGGTGACAATATTATTTTATCATAGTCTGCTACTTCTGATACCGCGATTTGATCGTTCCTAAATACATTTACTTCCGTATAATTCAATTCTTTAATTAAGTGAACCAAATTATAGGTAAATGAATCATAATTATCTAAAACCAATAGTTTCATTGTATATTTACTTAGAACATGAATTTAAGAATTGGTTAGCCGTTTGTACATCGGCATAGTAATAACTTAAGGCTGCTAAAAATGAATTTTGAACTTCTTTAGCTTGTATTTTTTCTCCCTTAATTTCAATATCTCGGGTTGCACAAGCATCGCCTATTAAAGTACATGTATATCCTAAGTCTTTTGCTGCTCTTGTAGTTGCATCCACACACATATGGGTCATCATTCCGCAAATTACAAGTTCATCAACTTTAAGTTTCTTTAAAGTATCTTGAAGATCTGTATTTATAAAGCTATTTGGAAAATTCTTGATGATGACTTTTTCTTCGTCTTTCGGCTTAACATGGGAATGTATTTCTACCCCTTGAGTATGAGGAAGAAAAAAAGTAGCATCCGACCGTGAAGATACATGTTGTATATGGACTACCGGCCATTGTTCTTTTCTGAACTTTTCTAAAATGTTTTTTGCTTGTTCACAAGCTTGTATAGAATTATTTAGAGGATTTTTTCCTCCTTCAAAATAGTCATTTTGAATATCGATAATAAGTAAAGCTTTCATATATAATTAATTTTTTAAAATTTCTGCCAGATCAATTGCTTTTTTAAGCGCTCCTAACTTGTTATTTACTTCTTTTAACTCTTCTTCGGGATTTGACTTGGATACAACGCCCGCCCCTGCTTGATAATACAATACATTATTTTTGCTTAAAAATGACCGGATGGTAATTGCTTGATTTAAATTTCCGTCTAAACCAATATACCCGATACATCCTCCATATATTCCCCGCATATGTTTTTCTATATCGTGCAGCAATTGCATGGCTCTAACTTTGGGTGCTCCGGATAAGGTTCCTGCAGGAAATGTATCTGCAAATACAGAAATACTGTTTTTATTTTCATCCACAATTCCACTCACACGCGAAACTAAATGTATTACATGTGAAAAATACTGTACTCGTTTAAAAAACTCTAATTGGACCTCATGACAATTTCGGCTCAGATCATTTCTTGCTAAATCTACCAACATAACATGTTCTGCATTTTCTTTTTCATCTTGTAAGAGTTTTTCTGAAAGTTTTCTGTCTTTTTCATCATCTCCGGTTCTTTTATAAGTTCCGGCTATAGGATCAATATATGCTCGTCCTTTGTTTATTTTACAATGCGTTTCGGGGGATGATCCGAATATTCGAAAAGAACCAAAATCGAAATAAAAAAGATAGGGAGACGGATTAATGGATCGTAACGCTCGATATACTTTAAAATCATCGCCGGTAAATGCTTGTGAATAACACCGTGAAGGAACAATCTGAAAGACATCTCCTCTTTTACAATGTGCAATCCCTTTTTTTACAGACTCTATATATTCTTCATCGGAAATAAAACTTTTTTCATCTCCTTTGATCTTAAAATTATAGGAAGCAAAATTATTATTTTGCAATAAGGCTTCTAGTTGATGAATATCTGATTTTCCCCCTTCGGGAATATTTTCAACTATGGTTAATTCATTCTTTAAATGATTAATAACTAATATAAATCGGTAAAAAATGTAAAATAATTCAGGAATATCCGCATTTTCATATTTTTTATTTTTAGGATCAACCGATTCAAAATATTGAATACTATCATAGGAAGTATATCCAAAAAAACCATTAATTTTAGCAGGATTCTCTCCTTGTAATTGAAAGCTTTTAATAAAATCATCGAATTCGTTAACTAAAGGTTGTTCTAAATTTTTGATTTTTGTTTGCCCGTTTATTTCCGTTGTAATTTCATAGTCTTTAACTTTAAATTTAGCTAAAGGATCCATCGCAATAAAAGACGAGCTGTCTTCTCCACCATGAAAATCAGAACTTTCGAGTAAGGCAGATTCAGGAAAAGCATCCCTTATTTTTAAATATATTCCCACCGGAGTTTGTAAGTCTGCTAATAATTTCTTAGTTTTTACCTGTATTTTCATATTTTATTCGTTTCGATTTTCCTGAACTTTTATGTATGTTTCCATATCTTTATCTCCTCTTCCCGATAGACAGATCACAATAATATCTTCTTTTTTAAATTTCTTTTTCTTCAATACTCCTAAGGCATGTGCCGACTCAATGGCGGGAATTATACCTTCTAATCTTGTTAATTCAAAGGCTGCATCTAGAGCTTCCTCATCTGTGATTGCCAGAACTTCCGAACGTTTGGTTTTTGACAAATGGGCATGAAGGGGACCTACTCCCGGATAATCCAATCCGGCCGATATAGAATACGGTTCTTCTATTTGTCCATCTTCTGATTGCATGAGTAATGTTTTGCTTCCGTGAATGATTCCTAATCTTCCTAAATGGATCGTCGCAGCAGATTCTCCGGAGTTTAATCCTTTTCCTGCTGCTTCAGCTAAGACAATCTTTACCGAAGGTTCATTTAAAAAATGATAGATGGTTCCGGCAGCATTGCTTCCTCCTCCTACACATGCTATCAAATAGTCGGGGGTTTCTCTTTGTTCTTTTTCTAACAGTTGTTTGCGAATTTCTTCACTGATGACTGATTGTAAACGAGCAACCATATCCGGATAAGGATGAGGTCCTACGGTGGAACCTATAATATAATACGTGTCTTTCGGATTTGAACACCAATCGCGAATTGCTTCATTAGTAGCATCTTTTAAGGTCATATTTCCACTCGTCACGGGTAGTACTTCTGCTCCTAACATTTGCATTTTTTCAACATTCAACTTTTGTCTTTCCACATCCACTTTTCCCATGTAAATTACGCATTTCATATTCATTAGAGCACAAACTGTAGCCGTGGCAACTCCATGTTGACCCGCTCCGGTTTCAGCTATGATTCGGGTCTTACCCATTCTTTGCGCCAATAATATTTGACCTATTGTATTGTTGATTTTGTGCGCTCCGGTATGATTTAAATCTTCTCTTTTTAAGTAGATTTTACATCCGTATTTGTGAGACAGTCTTTTTGCCAAATATAAAGGTGAAGGCCTTCCTACATAATCTCTTAGTAAATCGTGGTAATCTTTTTGAAATTTTGGGTCATTTAATATTTTTAAATAATTGTTTTTTAGAATTTCCACATTTTCATAAAGGATTTCAGGAATATAAGCTCCTCCAAATTCTCCATAGTAACCTTCTTGGTTTACACTATATGTATGCTTCATTTTTTTTCATTTTATGTAATTAATCATTTCAAAAAACAAAAAAACCTACCGTGAACACGGTAGGTTTTTCTTATTCTTTTACTATTTTATTTAAAATAATACACCTTACTGCCCACGGCTATTGAAGCTGAGAGCACCACCACCAAGATATATTATTTAAAAATATTGCTTTCACTTTACTTAATTATTTTAACAAAAATACTAATTATCTTTTTATAATACAAAATATTTCAGCCGATTTTATGTTTTTCTTTAATTTATATTTAGATTATTATTTAATTATGAGCGTAATTAAATAGCGTGCTTTACTTTATATATTCTGTTCTTGCTCTGCATTTAAATAGACTATTTAAGTATGTGCTGAGTTTACATTATTCTTAAATTACAAGAAATAAAAAACCCATTCATTTATATAAAATAAAGAATGGGTTACGAATAGAATTCTTAAGGTTTTACTCTTATTTATTAGATTCTTACATATTTATCCTATTGCTACAGTTATATAATAGTTTTTTTAAATTAATTGTCTAAATTTTATTTTTCAAAACGTAAAGAAATTCTTCTGTCTTTAGCTCTTTCTTCATCGGAAGCATTTGCATCAACTGTTGCAAATTTGGAACCATACCCTTCAGCTCCGTCAACTCTATCTCCAAATCCATTTTTAATAAATATTTCCTTTACAGTATTTGCTCTTTCTTGTGATAATTTTAAATTATCTCGGTCATTTCCTTTTTTATCGGTATAAGCTCCAATTTTAACTTTTGCATCAGGAAATTCTTTAAGTATAATTCCAATATTTTTTGCTTGTGTTTCAGATTCAGGGGTTAGTTTTGTTCCGCTTCCAAATTCAAAATTGATGGCATCAAAATCAAACCATTTATTTTTTAAATCGTCGTTGGTAGCATTTTTATATTCATCGGATTGCAAAAAATTGACCATTTTGTCTTCTATTCCTCCGGGAAAAGCATTGATAACTGTTCCACTTGGCAACGTAATCGGAAGTAATTCTTTTATTTTATGATCTGTTGGATTAGTACTATTAGCTGAAACTGTGTCTCTATTATTTGCATTAGGCTCTACTTTTTGGATGGAATCGTTTACCGGAGCTGTAGTACCTTTCCCTTTAGAACATCCATTTTTAGAAAATAACCAAATGATTAGAATACCCGCAAGTAAAAATATGATAAGCCATTTTAACCAACCGCCACCGGAATGTTTTTCCATTTTATCTTTATATTCATGATAGGTATCTTCTACTTTTTCTTTAACGTTTTCTGCAGTTTCTTTAGTTTGAGATGAAACTTTGTTAAGAAAAGAATCTCCTAATCCTGAAATTGAAGAAACACCTAAAATACCGGCTAAACCTGAAGGTATTGATGATAAAAAACCATTTTTTTCTGAATTTATCTGTCCTAATAAGCCTTTGAAATTTCCTCCTGCTAATAATTTTTGTCCTAAAAATCCTGCTACTAATGGAGATATTACTCCCATTAGTTTAGTGGTACTTTCACTTTTTAAGCCGGATGAAGAAGATATCAGAGAAGAAAAGTTTCCTAATTTATCCCCAAAAAGATTATTTAAAAAGCCTGAACTTAATTTTTGTGTTTCAGCATCTGCTTGTCCGGAAAACAATCCTTTTACATTAGAAATAGAAGGAATATTTCCCGCTTGTTTCAATATATTTTCTAACTTATTATCATTACCTTTTTCTAGAACTGCACCGAATAAACTGGAAACGGCTGTTTTTATTGCTGATGTAACTTTTCCTGTATCTTCTCCCAATTCTGAAGATATATTAGAAACAGCTTCGGGTGTAATAATTTTCTTTAATGAATCTAATAGATTTTCCATAACAAAATTTTTCCGTGTTAAATGTATTATTATTTAATTATAACATATTTTATCTTTTGTTTATGACAATAATTATTCCAAATAATTTAAATTATTCATAAATACTTTTTTTATATATCTGTATTTCCCTTTTTAATAACTGTTAAAAAAATAAAAAAGTATCAATAAATTAGTTAAGCCTTTTAGTAAAAAAATGTATTTTTAGCTTATGAAAACAAAATATGATATTGCTTATTTACGCATGGCTCAAGAATGGGGTAAATTATCTTATTGTGAAAGAAAGAAGGTAGGAGCTTTAATTGTTAAAAACCGTATGATTATTTCTGACGGATATAATGGTACTCCTACAGGTTTTGAAAATATATGCGAGGACGAAACGGGAACTACCAAATGGTATGTTTTGCATGCTGAAGCTAATGCCATCCTTAAAGTGGCTGCATCTACACAATCCTGCATAGGAGCTACTCTTTATGTTACACTTTCTCCTTGTCGCGAATGCAGCAAATTGATTCATCAGGCAGGTATTAAGCGTTTGGTATATATCAATGAGTATTCTGATACGAGTGGCATTGATTTTTTAAGGGAGGCAGGAATCGAAATTGAACAGATTAAGGAGGAAGAACTTTAAATTTTTCTTCGTTGTAGCTTTAATTGCTTTAAAATATCGTCTAATAAAAATCCTCTTTCCTGCAGCAATATCAGATAATAATAAAAAACATCTGCGGCTTCATCTTTAAATAATTTATCGTTTTCCTTAGCTGCTTCAATTACCAACTCTACTGCTTCTTCTCCAAATTTTTGCGCAATTTTGGATTTGCCTTTCTTTAAAACAGTAGTAATATGTGTATTTTGTTTTTCTCCTTTAATGCTTTTTCCTATTTTTTTTTCTAAAATACTTAAATAGGAATAGGAATTTCTATTTTCTTCCAAGAAATCAGTTGTTGGTAAATATTTATCTGAATCTTTGTTGGTTTTAACTTTGATTAATATCACAGTCTTATCTTTGTTCCATAAAAATTCTTCTGCTGTGTATAAATCATCAAAAAAATCACCAACAAAATAAATTTTTTTTTCTGCCTGAGTTTTTTTTAGCAACGCATAGGTGCATTGACCGGATGTTAAAACCTTACCTGTTTTATTATCCTGAATGACAGCTATAAATTCTTTTCCTTTACTAGTGTTAGTATCTCTCATTCATTTTAAGAATTAACAACGCGAAGATACCATTTTACTTCTAATCTTATATGATTATATTTAAGAAAAGACTAACAATAATTCCTACCTTTGCACAAATAATTTAAAAAACTTTTATACAAAAAAGGATTTATATGAATGATTCTTTAAAGACCGCAGAAAAAATACTTGCACAAAGTGGAGAAATTAATGAAAAACAATTTTCCCTTTTAGAAATGTTTACACATGGGGGGCCTATAGGTATATTTGTAATGATCTGCCTTTTCTTGCTTTTCATGCTTTCTATTTATATTTTCTTTGAACGTTTTCTAACCTTAAAAAAGTTTTCCAATAAAAATTCTTCCATTCTTAATGATATTAAAGATCTTATTCATCAGGGTAATATCAACGCAGCCTTAGATTTATGCAAAAGAACTCATACCCCTGAAGGAAGAATGCTTTATAAAGGATTAATGAGAATTGGTAAACCTACTCGGGATATTAGTGATGCTATAGAGAACACAGCTCAGTTGGAAATCTTTGAATTGGAAAAAAATGTAGGTGTTTTAGGTACTATTTCAGGAGCCGCTCCCATGCTAGGTTTTTTGGGTACGGTAATCGGAATGATCATTGCTTTCTTTGCTACCAGCGCACAAGATCAAGCCAGCGCTCAAATGTTAGCCGGTGGTATTTATTCTGCTATGGCAAATACTGCTGCGGGATTAATTGTTGGTTTATTGGCGTATTTATTCTATAACATTTTGGTTATTCGTATTGATAGAAGTGTACATGCATTACAGCTTACCGCTATTGATTTTCTGGATATATTAAACAAACCTGTTACTCATTAATTTATGAAATTACGAAGTAGAAATAGAGTTACTCCGGAATTCAGCATGGCATCCATAACAGATGTAATATTTTTATTGCTTACATTTTTTATGCTTACTGCATCTGCAAATCAGTCTGCTTTAAATATAAAATTGCCAACTGCCAAAGGTCAGGAAATGCCCGCTGAAAGAGTTTATATAGGGGTTTCTATGGATGGAAAATATTTTTTAAATAAAAAATTAATAGCTAAAAACGAAATCGAGCCCACCTTAAAAACGATATTTAACGCCAATCCATCTCCTACTTTTGTTATTGCAGCAGATGAAGAGGCTTTACACAAAGATGTTGTTTTTTTAATGGATATTGCCAATAGAAATAAATACAAAGTTTTAATTGCGACGAATCCGCATACTCAAGAGGAAAAATAAGCTATGAGTGATAGTTATAAAATTAAGTATTATGATAATAAAAAGGAGAAGTTAATTAGCGGTATTATTACTCTAATAATTTCAGCCGCCATATTATCATTTATTTTAACTTATAAAACCGTTTTTTTAACTATGACTCCCCCTGCTTATATTGATATTAACTTTGATATGGATGATATGGGTGCTAATTTTGGAACTGATGAAGTGGGTTTAGGGGATGAAGAGCCTATTGATCAAGATGTTTTATCGGGTGAAGGTGGAGAAGTACAATCAGTAACAAATCTTGAAGATAAATCTTCCCAAGATTCTAAACAAGAAGATGAAAACAAACCTATTTTAGCCAATCAGAACGAAACCAAAGATATTGTTCCCGAACCTGCTAAAAAAACGGTAATTAAGAAAAAGGATAAAACCAAACCTGTAACTAAAATTAACTCAAAAACTATCCCAAATAAAACTAAATCCAAAACAGTAGCAGGTGTAGGAAATAAGAGTTCTACAGGAGGTAATCCCAAAGGAAATGCCGCTCTAGGAAATTTAATAAAAGGTAAAGGAACAGGAACATTTTCAACCGGTGAAGGGACCGGAGGAAGACCGGGTCAAAACCAAGGAGTAGAAACAGGAGGCAACGGAAGCGGTGGCGAGGGTATTGGAAACGGAAGAAAATTAGTCAGCTTCATTCCGGGCACTATGGGAAGAGGCGGAAAAGTTCCCGAACATAGTTGCAATGGTTCCGGAACTATTATTTTTTCCTATACTCTTGATAAAAATGGAAATGTTATTTCTGTTAGTCGAAAATCAGGGATAAATAATACTTGTTTATTGAATACAGGCATTAAATGGATTAAACAATACGTAAAAGGTAATGCAGGTACTCGATCGGTAACCGGCACGTATAAAATCAATTTTTAAAAATAGTTGAAAAAATAACCAAATAAAAAAAACTTTCTAAGGTATAGAAAGTTTTTTTTTT
>NZ_WINW01000032.1:0-123608 GCF_009827885.1 Apibacter sp. B3546
TGAAATATCCGTTGATATCTTTACTAGTTAACGGTATTCCATAACGATAATCATAATTTTCCAATAAACCGGTATATCCATAAGCATCATCAATACGCTCTACATACATATGGTAATCTTTATCGTATCGATATTTATACCACATTCTTTGGCCTTTAGTATTGGCCGGTAAAGTTTTTTGGGTAATATTTCCGTACTTGTCATAAGTAATATCAGTTACCGATTCTTCTTTATCATTGAGTTTTTGACGAACTCGGGTAATATGATTAGCATAGTTTAGATCATATTCTGCCGTTACTTCTCTTTGAACATTTCCACCGGATCCTTTGACTTGAACTTTTACCGGTAATCCGAAAATGTTCTTATTAGGATTAGAGGTATAGGAAATGGATGTTTGATAGTTATAGCTTCCTGCTCCGTTTTCGCCTAAGTTTCCGCTATCACTGTATCGGTAGTTGGAAAGTTCACCGTATTGATCTGCCAAGTCATATGAATACCAGATTTCATTGGTTATAATCCCTTGATCTTTACCTTCAAACACCATATTGCGGGTATATTGTAGTGGAGTAAAGGAAGCTTGGTCATCAGAACATACTATGTTGGAAGAAATGCTATAGTTGTTTCTATCCTTTTGTTTTACTTCGTATTGATAGTATTTGTTTTCAGTTTGGGCATATTTTTTCCCTTGAGCATCGGTGATGGTTGTTTTTAATAAATTACCTGAAGTATAGTAATTCGTAACATCATATTCTTCAATGGTTTTCCTATATACTTGATTGTTATTTTCGGTATTTATATTAATTTTTTCAACTTTTCCAAAACCTAAAAACTCTCTTTCATGTCTGTCTTGTTTTCCTTCCAGGTAGCGATATTCCGTACGCATATTCGCACCATCATCATGAATTCCGTCATCAATTTCTACGGATGATAACACCCATTTTCCTCCCGGATGTTCATAAGTAGCTTCGGAACGGTTATAATCAAGCATGAATTTTCCCCCTATGGAATTGGATACTTTGCTCAATTTATTGGTTCTTCCAATGGTAGAGCGCTTCACTTTTATACTTCCCGAATTATCCGTCCATACCATATCAGGATATCCGTCACCGTCAACATCTTTGATTTCGAATGTTGTGTGACCGGTGGAATTGGAAGAGTTTACTCCGGGATTTAAAGATATCTTTATTGGTGGTGCCACAAATAGAGGGATCACTATATTCATGGTATAGGATACATTGGTAGAAATACTTACGGAAGAATTTTTATTTATACGATTCATCTCTTTCCACTCTTGTTCCGGAGCAAAAGAGGCTCCTTTATTTAGTGATACCCATGTTTTTCCCTCGTTAACGCGCACTTTATCTATTAAACCATCGCTGTTTACATCCATTAACTTAAAGTTGGATGTATTGGTTACAGTTGTTACATTAACTCCCCCTGAAAAACTGGATGAAGCTTTATCAAAAGATTTTATAGGCATATCCGCACCACCAGTAAAAGTTTCAGATTTTCCGGTTTGTATTTCGTTTATATCCCAATCTACTTCAGGAGTAAAGCTGTAACCTAAATTAAAACGTACTTTACCATTCTTATATACTTTATCCGGCAAACCGTCTCCATTAATATCCATTAAAGTATGTTCAACCTTTTCTTTCATTTTTGGAGGATTATCTACGGAAAGACTTAGAGCCCCTATACCCAATTGAGCCGATTTAATATCTATAGCGTTTTTCTTTGCTCCTAACGTTAGTTTGGTATCAATTGAAGAAGCTGTAATCGGAATTGATCCCAAAACATTCGCTTGACTACTACTGGTACTTCGATGATTTCCTTCAAATCCGTTACGTGAATCAATCACTTCACCGTCAAATCCTCCTCGGGTATTGGTGAATTGTATCTTATTTTTGGTTATAATATCCGGATATCCGTCTCCGTTCATATCGGAAAAAGATAATGTGGTTTCATCGCTACCCTCAGATTCATTGTAGTTTACTCCAATACCAAATGAGGCTCCCACTTGTTTAGTCGTATTTTTTGACTTGCTGGTTAATTTTATCCCTATAGCCGAAGATCCTTGTAAACAGTTTCCTGATGAAGACGGATTGTTACTTAAACCTTCCAATGGATTGGTAAGTTTAACCTCTTTTTCACCTAATCGGGATGCACTCATACTTGAATCTTTAGTATATACATAGCGGTCTGCTCCCGTCCAATAACTCTTGGTCTCATTATCTAATCCCATCGGAATAAAAATCATGGTACGAGGATCCATATCAGCATTTTCATTCTGCGGCAATTGTAATTCCTTTTCATCTATAGGACGTGCATAACGTCCGGCATTGGCATTGTAGATAAATTGACCCCAACCGCGATACATAGGTCCAAAACCTTTGTCTGAATCTTTTACAAAAATATTTGCATATCCATTAGACGACAATCCGTTTTCGGTTTGCAAAGTAAAAGTTAAAGCTTTCAAATTTTTGATGATCGTTGCATCCTTGGTAAATGCTTCCACCCAAATATGTTCAGATAAAGACCCATTTTCCTCAACTTTCAAATCCGTTAAAGGTGGAGTAACAACAATTCCATTTTCAACTCTGATTTTATATCTTCCCAATAACCCGGTTTTTTTCTTAATGGTAATCGCAAGATCTCCATTCAAAACGGAAGAATTCATAGGATCATTTGCCAGCGCTTGAAATGTAAGCGATATATTTTTAGTTTGGCCGGCATTTTCAAAAGTTAATGGATAGTAACTTCCTTCCCATTTTTGATGGTAAATGCTGTAATTAACACTTCCCGTTTCAGCCTCTTGCCCGTTATCTAATTTTATTTGCGGTTTCCAACTAATTTTTTTCCAATTCACTTGACTGGGTGAACTCAAAGTAAAATAAAAGTTTTTCCAATTATTTCCCTCAGGTACAGGTATTTCTAAATTTCCTTGATGAGTTTCGTTCCAATTAAACGTTTTTTCATAAACTATAACTTCTTCGGAACGACTGTCATTGGTTTGAATAACTTTTACCGTAACATCATCAGATGTGATCGGTTTTTCAAAAGTTCCAAATATTAAGGCTTTTTTAAAATCACCGACACTGGTTGCTACATCCTGTGAAGCTATGTGGGATTCTGAGGATGAAAAACGATACATTTTTTGCCCGTCTGGATTTATACTGTTTAAGTCTGCTTCAGCAAGGGCGGTTTGTTCGTAGGTTATAACAGGATTCCATTGTACTTGATCAAAGCTTCCATTAGACATTTCCTGGTTTCCGGATTGTACTCGGAAATAAATTTTATCTCCTTTTTTTATAGTCTCGGATAATTTAATATTTGCAGGATAATTAGTAAAATCACCTTTATTTATACTCTTATTCCATTTTTCTTTTCCTTTATATTGGATAGCTACCCTCACCCCGTCGGCTTTTTCATACTCTTCAGTGTCGTAATCTCCCGTTGGTGCTTGTAATTGTACATTTCCTTCTATTCTTATTTTCCCGTCAAAAGGCGCTTCCCATACTTTTACAACATCATAAAGTGGAGAATTATAAATAAGATCTTTTTGTTCCTGAGGATCTATCGCAGTATCGGAACTGTCAATAGTTCCTCCACCCATAATCGGGCTTGGAGTTAATGAACTTTCTAATGTAAAGGAAGGAATCAAATTACCATCACTATCTCGGGTAATACGATTAAAATATACTTTTCCATTAGATACTACATCGATCAATCCATCACTATTTACGTCTGCAAAATAGACGGTTGTAGTTGTATTAGTTGTCCCTCCGTTGATGCCGACAGTTGCAGTAGCCAATCCAATTCCTGCCCGGGCAGAACCACCTCCATTAGAACTGGTTGACTTGGTTTTAGAAAATTTATTTATACCCTTTATAGCTATTGGCTTACCAAATTTTTCCCCCTTTAAAGGTGTTAATAAATGAGGTTCATAATATAATACTCCATTTTTTTGATATACTTTATCCGTTAATCCATCACCGTTGATGTCTATAAAAGTCGATTTACCTTCTGTAACACTAGTGGAATAGCTGTAACTTCCTCCCAAGGTTCCACTGCTAAATATGGGATCTCCATTAAAAATACCCACTCCGGTATAGAAAGATCCTCCATAGGATGTTGTGGAACTTTCGTTAATCTTTTCTCCTTTTTTTGCCCAAGTTTCTTCATTTTGACTAAAGGCTATATATCCCTCTTGAGATTTAACATCATCATAATATTCAAAACGATTGGAAGTAAATTCTTTTCCTTGATCGTCTTTGTGCGTTATTTGGTCTAAAAGATCTGTATAAAATGCTCCGGATTTATATTTTAATTCATATTCTCTTAATTTACTTCCTTCAAAGTCTATCTCAACATGGGTAAGTAAGCGATTAGAAGAGGTAAAAAATCCATATCGAGCTGAATTTGTTTCTTTTTGCTTAGTTTTAGCAGAAGTAAATTTAACTACTGTATGCGCATTTTGTCCTTTGTTACCGGCATGTACTTCTTTAAGATATAAAGCTTTGGATTTCAAACCTCCTTTTACCGGTTCTTCCACTTGTTCATAAATATATTCAATCCAATCTCCGTGAAGTTCTTCTACTCTGGAAACTTTCCATTCCGTAATTACGTCTTTGCTCTTTCCGGATATATCGGTAACAGTTCCTTTAAGTATTCCTCCATTTCCTCCGTAAGTATATTTAACCCCTTTTCTATTGGTTACTTCCCAGGTATAATTTCCCGGATTAGTTCCTTTCCTTTGAATGGTAGCAAAGCTCCCTTCTTTTCTGGAATAAAATAATCGGTCTGATTTTCTGGCTATTTTTTCTCCTCTGTGGGCTAAGGACGTATTTCCATCGGCTCCCAGGGTTACCAACTGGGTTCCATCCATCGTATAGGTTTCGGTTTCTTTTGAAGTATCGTATCTCGGTACCCCCCAACGAGTATCTACTGTTATACTCGGAATATTCATATCCCAGCCTTCGCCTAACCATCCGCTACCTCCATCACTGTTATACTGAATACCTAGAGACGGACTCATTCCATTACGAGCGGGAGGCATTTCAAAGGTATAACTTAACGCTGCGGATCCACGATTATTGGCAGTCGGTGCGCTTATTAAATTCACCTTTGACAACGGATCGGCAACTTTAATATCGCTCATGGTTGTGGGTGTAAAACCATTAGTTTCCGGCGATTCCGGTACTTGTATCACCCCGTTAATCATATCGGTGAAATGTGTAGTTCGGGATATAATTACTTGATTTTTGGTATCTATACTGTCTCGTTCCAAAGCTACCCAATGATGGCTTTCCAAATCAAAATAGAAAGTTCGGATATCTTTTTCGGTATAGCCGTTCGGAATTTTGGAGCGGTCGTAAGCCAACTTGAGTATTGCCCCTTCATTAAAATGCTCTCCATGAGGTAAAAATTTATACCCGTCTGCTTTTCCCGTCACATTTTTCATACCCATATCCAGTGCGGGAATATCAATACTTCTTAATCCACGGATCAGTATTTGCTTGTCACTTAACAGATTCTTACCATTTACACTCAATTCAGCTCCTAAAAGATGTATTATATTATTTGTCTTATCTTTTTTAAACCAAATTTGCTCTTGTGCTGTGTTTGATTGCAAGGAATACGAGTAATCTTGTTTTCCGGTTACAATTTTGGTTTCTCTGACATTTTTAATTCCTTCGGTAACCAATTCAACGGTAGAAACTTTACCGGAAAGTACAGCTTCAAATTCACCTTGACAGGTAGAAATTTCTGTATTGTTAATAACTAATTTGCGATCTTTTCCGTCTGCAAAATATCCTTTTACATAGGTATCTCCTCCTTCAAAAGCAAATGCCTCCCAGGTAATAGTACCTACAGGAGATTTTTGTTTTTCTACTTCAATTTTTAAGTTCTTTATTTTATATCCGTATCCGGCATCCTGCGGAATAGCAAATTGAATCGTGTTATCACCGGTTTTCAGCCAATCTGAATTTATTTCTTCTTTTTGATGAGTCCATCCGGAATATTTTTTCACTAAATATCCTCCTCTGCTCATTCGGTCGTTGATACTTTTGGAAATTCCGTTTTTATCGGAAACTCCATACAACTCATAAGTCAAATATACTTTTTGATCTTGCTGCGGTTTTTGATCCAGATATATCGTGAAAATATTATCTTCCGGATTATCAAAAATTTTATTTTCTAAAGTACCGATTACTCCTTCTGAAATATTAGCACTGTAAAGAATAGAGCTTGAAGTAATTAATTTTTCTGATTTACTATTTTTTTGGGTTTCCTCACCTTTATTCATTACCGATTTTTGAGGGTTTCCAGATTCAGAATTCTCATCAACGGTTTTAGAATGCTTAGTAAGTACTAAACGTTTCTCCCTTAATTCATACTTCTTATGTTCAATTAAAGGAATATATGGGGAAAAGCTCTGTAATGCCATCGTGGATAGTAACACGAGTGAAACAAAACGGGCTTGCTTTGAATTTAATTTCATAATGATGTACTTATTTTAGTAATTTAGTTTATTGAAATCTTCTTGGTAAATTCACCTTCATCGGAAAATATTTTCACTATATACACACCTTTGGAAAGTCCGGTAAGATCGAAGGTATGTTCCGTATCGATTTTGTTCATATGTTTATTCAAAACCATATTTCCTGAAAAGTCGAAAACTGAAATCATAATTCCGGATGGCTGTTTTAACTTAATAGTACCGGTTATTTCAGATTTGTTTTTAAAATCTTTATAATAAAATTGAACATTCTTATTGGTTTTATCCGGTATGTCTTGATTTTCTGTTTCTTCCTCTTTTTTCGTACAATCATCTTTCAAAATGATTGTTTGTTCCAAAATACTCTTAGATAGATTTTCAGATTTAGGATAGGAATGAGTCCCTTGATACTTCCAATAATTAGGTTGAGATTCATTAAATCCGTCTGTGTTTCTTATATTATAAACACCTCCCACATTATTGTTTAATTTAATTGCAAAGAAATGGTAAAGGGTAATATATTCCGTATAAAAGGTTTCACCGTTTATTTTATAGTATACTTTATACGGCGATTGTCTTTCGTTAAAGTCTTTATATATTTGAACCCGATCTCCTTCCTTAAGCACAACATTTGCTAATGGAGTGTTGCTTTTTTCATAGTCTTTTATTATATATATGCGTCCTTGATTGATTTCAAATCCTGCATGGATTGCAATGTCGGCTACTGAATTCGATCTTGGATTTAGAGTTAATCCCATCTGGAAATTTTGATTGGTACCTTTGATAGTTGTTTCAAAAAATCCTCCTCTATCCCAATCGATACTTTGTATACTATGTGCTTTTGCTTCCACACCGGTAGAATCGGATAGAATATTGAAACCGCCCAATTCTTTTAATCTCAAGGTGTATTCACCGGTTGAAAGTCCGCTTAAATTTAAATCTTTACCATAAAATACTCCGGATTTTTTTACTTCCTTATCACTTTTATCAACTAATTCATATTCAAATCCTTCATCTCCTCTAAGAATTTTCACTTGTACGGATCCGTCATTATTACTATGAGAGGAAGCATCACAAGTTGGATTGCTTTTATTTATTTTAGCAATTATATTGGTTGGCCGGTATCCGAAAGTAAATACATCTTTTCCGTTGTAATCCGTATCAAAGAATACATTATTAAATATTATTTTTTGTCTGTATGGGTCGTATTCATCCGATAAATAAAAATCGGTATTTTCTAATTTAAAATCTCCTTTTCCGGATCGGTCAATTAAAAGATACGTTCTTCCGTCTTTATACTCCGAGAATTCTTCAGCCCGATGTTGAATATATCCTAATTCAACTTTGTTACCGCTATTCACAAATCCTCCGGTCCTTACATCTTTGACTAACGATTCTAAATTCCACTTATACATGACCAGACTGACATGGAATGGTTGATCTATATCTTCCTTATCCAAAGGTATATTGGGAGAATCTAACCCGGGAATAGGGGGGGCATATCCGTTAAATCGTATTATAAAATCATCTTTAGTTTTATCGATTTGTACCCGATCTCCAACATTTACTTTGTGATTGATATAATGTGTTACTATACCTCTAATAATGGTAAATACTTTTCCTTGATGGTCTATGAATACTCCATAATCAGCACTTGGTTTTTGTTGATTTGTAACCTCTTTTGTACCGAACTTTAACATAACTCCTCCAAAAGGATTGCCTAAGGTTAAAGAGGCATGACCTTCATATCCTTTCAAGGGATCTTGAGTATACATGATCGCTGTCTCAGAATCTTTGCTGCGCTCATTAACCATCTTTACTTGGGAAAATTTATATTTTTCTTTTACTGCATCTAAATTTTCTGGCAATTTCCAAATTACGTCTTTTTCTTCTGTATTACTGATATTACCGGTATTTACTAACCAACGACGATTCATAATATTCATTCCGGCAATGCTTTCAATCTGAGATGTTTTAATATCATTATTATTATCACCCCAAATCACATATTCAGAATCAGACATGGAATTAGCCGGGAATTTTTCAATAACCAATAATTTATTTTTATTGGGTAAATTGTAATTATTGGACTCATCATAGGAGTCTCCTTGTGCTGAATAAGTAAAATAAGGACTTTCTTCGTAGGATGTGGTACTTCTTCGTTGATATAATCCACTTATATCATCTCTGTAAATACCTGTAACTCGATGATTATACTTTATATTCTCATCTTTGTCCCAAAGTAATTTATCATAACTATTTATCAAGGAATTTTCTAACATAAAACCGTATTTTAAGGCTAAATACGATTCTACTTTAATTTTTTCAAGCGGATTTAATATACGATCGTACATGATTAATTCCGGCATATACGCTCTGTATATCGAATTAGGATCAAAAAGATCTGTATTATAAGTCGAATTGTTATATTTATTGAATGAATAAAATTTTTCTCCTATGGATAAGGTAGAACTCATTCTTTCACCCCATACGTTAGTTGCTCGTTTATTTGCACGAAAATAAGTGAACAAACGCATGGTCTTTTCTTGATAAGCCGTTAAATCTGAATTTGAATTCCCGTTCGGGTGATACATTAAATCATAGCCTTCTTCAGAACCATAGTCTAAAATTCCTTTGTTGCTTTCATTACTGTGTATAATTTTATCTTTATTTAAGACAAATCCTTTTCCTTCAACCCCGTTAAGTGTAAAAATATAATCCGGATATTCAAATTTACTTCCAAGTATACTAGCTTCAGCATAAGTACCCAGAATAGTGGCTGTAGATAAATTTCCACTTTTAATTTGAATTTCTTTACTGGAGCTTGGATTAGTTAGGAGTATCGATGGATTAAAATTAATGGATCTACCGAATGGATTCCATTCAACTATATACTCTCCTCCACTATCATAGTAATTTAGCCGTAAAGAATCTCCAGAAAAATCTTTCCAAAGATATCTACCGTTAAGATTCTTTGTTTCAGGGACTGTTTTCATCCATAAAACAGCACCGGGAATACCTCCCGGCCCGATTACCCTACCTTTTTGCGCAGATGTAAATATGGAATTAGCCCCTATAAGAAATATTAAGTATAATTTTCTCATAGTAATATGATTATTTTTTAATTAAAGCAACAAATATATTATTTTATTTTTATTAAATATACACATTATGGTTTTACAACTAAAAAAATTAATATTTTTAATTAATTATATTGTAGAATTGATAATTTTAAATTTAATAGACATAATAGACATAATATAAATTTTTGGTTATTTAAATTTTGTATCAAAATATTTTTATAGTATCAACGCGATTTATAATAAATATATGAAGCGGTATTCATGAGTTACGTACTTGTACTAGTTGTAGTATTAAATAAAGATATTATGTAATTTTGAAGAAAAATAATCTATGTCACCTCAAGAAATTCTCGCTAATATGCTTCTTGCTCATGACCTACCCAGCATTGAATATAAAGACTGGCTTTTGGTTGATGAACAACTTCCTGCCATGCGTGCTGAAACATTTGATTTTAAAGAATATGAAAACGGAGCCGGCATACGTTTAGATATAACCTTACTTTTAGCCAATAAAAAAACTATCTCGGAAAGCTACTTAGGTATTGGTAAAAATAAAATTAGTGCCATACAAAATGCTTTTCAAAATTTTGTCGCTAATTCATTTCATGTGTTTTTATCTGCTTTTTGGCAAATTACTAATGATGATCAAATCGGAATTGAAGAATGGGAGATCAAAGGCAACAAATGGAAGGTATATATCGGTAATTTTGGGTGCAAAGGCGATTTCAATATTCCCGAGAATTTATTTAAAATCATAGAGGAACAAATTCAAGAGGAAAATCTAGAGGAAGATTTATATTGGCTACGCATCTATTATGCTAATGTAAACAGCCGAGAGATTATGATTGAAACTTTAAAAAATAATGAAGTATGGCCGGAAATGGAAAATAAATTGAAAACAGTTGCATGGGACAATTCCGATAAATTTTACAGTCTAAGAAATTTTATAATACTAAAGCGTAAGTAAGTTTGAAAGAATTATTATATATATTTCTTATAATATATCTTTTACAATTGTAATTAATACATATGCTTTGAGCTGAAATACAATTTTAAAAATTGAATAAATCATTACCTTTGCAAAAAATTAATTCAATTTTACCCATGCAATATAATTTTCAGGAAATCGAAAAAAAATGGCAAAAAAAATGGAAAGAGCAACAAACATTTGCTGCTTCAAACCATACAGATAAACCCAAGTTTTATGTATTGGATATGTTTCCGTATCCTTCGGGAGCAGGTTTACATGTAGGTCATCCACTGGGTTATATTGCCTCTGATATTTATGCAAGGTTTAAACGCCACCAAGGTTTTAATGTACTTCATCCCATTGGTTATGACAGTTTCGGGCTACCTGCTGAACAATATGCTATTCAAACAGGCCAACATCCGGCGATAACCACAGAAGTTAATATCAACGGGGGTATAGATAATAAAGACAATGTTATAGCAGGATATAACAATCAGTTGAAAAAATTGGGATTTTCTTTTGACTGGAATCGTGAAGTGAGAACATCTGATCCCGACTATTATAAATGGACCCAATGGATTTTCATCCAACTTTTTAACTCATATTACAATACTTCTTCGCAAGAGGCTCGTCCTATTACTGAATTAGTAGATATTTTTTCAAAGAAAGGTAATGCTAAAATAAATGCCTGTACCTCACCAATTGAAATATTTTCGGCTGAAGATTGGAAACGTTTTTCAGATGAAAAAAAACAACATATCCTTTTAAATTACCGATTGGCATATCGTGCAGAAACAACCGTTAACTGGTGTCCCGCCTTAGGTACGGTTCTGGCAAATGATGAAGTAGTAAACGGAGTTTCTGAACGAGGAGGATATCCTGTTTATCAAAAAAGCATGATGCAATGGTCCATGCGGATCACGGCTTATGCTGAAAGACTTCTTTCCGGATTGGAAACCATCGATTGGAGTGAATCAATCAAAGAAAGTCAACGTAATTGGATCGGTAAATCTTTAGGAGCAGAAATCAATTTTGCTGTTGCTGATTCCGAAGCAACCGTTACAATTTTCACCACTCGTCCGGATACAATATTTGGTGCAACTTATATGGTTATGGCTCCTGAACATCCTCTTGTGGATCAAATTACTACCGGCACCTATTACGAAGCCGTAAACCAATATAAAGATCAAAGCACCAAACGATCGGAAAGGGAGCGAATCGCAGATGCTAAAACTGTTTCAGGACAATTTACCGGTGCTTATGCTATAAATCCTTTTACTCATAAAAAAATTCCTATTTATATTGCAGATTACGTATTATATGGATACGGAACAGGTGCCATAATGGCTGTTCCTGCTCATGATGAGCGTGATCATCGATTTGCTAAACATTTTGGACTTCCAATTGTTGAAGTAATTAAAGGAGGAACCGATGTTCAAGAAGAGGCTTTTTCTTCTAAAGAAGGAATCTGTATCAATTCCCAAATTTTAGACGGATTGACTGTTAAAGATGCTCAAGCTAAAATTATTGAGGAAATAGAAAAAATGAAAATCGGGCACGGAACCACCAACTACCGATTACGAGATGCCGTTTTTTCTCGTCAACGATATTGGGGGGAACCTATTCCTATATATTATAAAAATGATATTCCCTATGCTTTACCGGAATCTGCATTACCTTTACTTCTTCCGGAGGTTGAAAAATATTTGCCCACTGAAGACGGAGATCCTCCGTTGGGACGTGCTGCACAATGGGCTTGGGATACTGAAAATGAACAAGTTGTAAGTAACGACCGTATTAATCATACCACGATTTTTCCTTTAGATTTGAATACAATGCCCGGTTGGGCCGGAAGTTCCTGGTATTTTCTCAGATACACAGATCCAACTAACCATTCTTGCTTTGCGGATACTAAAAAAATAAATTATTGGGAAAATGTAGATTTATATATTGGAGGAAGTGAACATGCTACGGGACATTTATTGTATTCACGTTTTTGGAATAAATTTTTAAAAGATTATGGATACTGTGCCCAAGAAGAACCGTTCCAAAAATTAATTAATCAAGGGATGATTTTAGGTCAAAGTGCTTATATCTACCGAATTAACGGAACTAATAACTTCATCTCTTACAATTTATTACATGAAGTACAAGATACCACTCCGTTGCATATTGATGTAAAACTTCTTAAAGGAACTACAGATGAAATTGATTTAGAAAAATTAAGAAATTGGAGAGATGAATTCAAAAATGCAGAGTTTATTCTTGAAGAAGGTAAATTTATATGCGGGAGAGAAGTAGAAAAGATGTCAAAATCTTACTACAATGTTATTAATCCGGATGATGTTTGTGATGAATACGGAGCCGACAGCTTACGTATGTATGAGATGTTTTTAGGACCTATTGAACAGGCTAAACCTTGGAATACTCAAGGACTTAGCGGAGTTCATGGATTCTTAAAAAAATTCTGGAAACTGTATCATTCCGGTGAAGGAGAAACTTTCTTTGTATCAGATGAAAAACCTACTAAAGAAGAACAAAAAATAATTCATCAATTAATAAAAAAAGTTAAAGAGGATTTGGATAACTTTTCTTTCAATACATCCATAAGTTCTTTTATGATTGCTACCAATGATTTGGTAAAAATAAAATGCTATAAAAGAGAAATTTTAGAATCCTTGTGCATTTTAATCTCTCCTTATGCTCCACATATTGCAGAAGAACTATGGGAAAAATTAGAACATGAAAACAGCATTGAATTTCAAGCATTCCCTGAATTTAACGCTGAATATCTTGTTTCCGAAATACATGAATATCCGGTTAGTTTTAATGGAAAAGTACGTTTTAAAATTGAAATGCCTATTTCCGCTACTCCTAAAGAAATTGAAGAAGCAGTAATGGCCCATGAAAAAACACCGAATTATCTTGACGGCAAACAACCTAAAAAGATTATTGTAGTGCCTAAACGAATTGTCAATATTGTACTATAAATAGACTTGAAAAACCAATCCCAAAACGGATTGGTTTTTTTTATATTCCTTTATGCTATCTTTTATTAACTAATTAGTTGTTAATCCACCATCAACTGATAAAATCGCTCCGGTAATCCATCGGGCTTGATCGGAAGCCAGGAAAACAGCCGCCGCCCCAATATCTTCTACCGTTCCAATACTTCCCATCGGATATATAGTTTTAATCATTGTATGAAAATTTGTTTTCCCTTCTTCGCTAAGTTGTTCTAAATTATATCGAAGAAGAGGCGTATCGATACTTCCCGGAGCAATAGCATTAACCCGAATTCCATCTTTTCCTGCCTCAAAAGCCAATGATTTAGTAAATGAATCTATACCGCCCTTAGTCATGGAGTAAGCAGTAGATTCTCTTCCCGGTAACATTCTGTGTGAAAAATAAGATGAAATATTAATTATATTTCCTTTGGATTTTTTCAAAGATTGATACAAATTTTGAGTCAGTATATAAGGTGCTTTCATATTAAGATTAATGTGTTTATCTAATAAATCTTTAGATGTTTTTTCAAAAGGATTAAAACGACCGATTCCTGCATTATTGATTAACACATCAACTGTCTTTACTTTTTCTAAAATTAGTTTACCAACTGAAGGTAATTTATCAATTTCCGTTAAATCCGCAGAAATCAGAAAAACAGTTACGTGATACGACGAAAATTCTTCTTTGATGTTGTTTAATCTTTGAGGATCTCTGGCAATTAGAACAAGATTTGCTCTTTGTTGGGCGAAAGCACGAGCAATTCCCAAGCCTATTCCTTCTGTAGCGCCGGTTATAATAACATTTTTGTCTTTGAACATAGTGTTTAAATTTTAATTATATTTTATTGTTAAATATTTACATTTTATGCAAATTATTTACAATTACAAATTTAACTTTTATTTTGTATATTTACTTCAAACAATGTAAATAATTTACAAAATGAATGAAACCAATCATTTATCTTTCGATTTTAAGTTTTTAGAGCAATTAATTGTGGGCATTGGCGAAGTTTCTCAAATAACGGGAATTCCTACCCGACAAATTAGGTATTGGGAAGATAAAGGAATTATCAAAAGTCTTACAGAACAGGAAGGAAAAAACAGAAGATACAATTATGAAAATATTAAAAAAATGATTCTAATAAAAGAATTATTGGAAGAAGGGTTTACATTAGATGCTGCGTCACAAAAATTAGACAGCCGAATGCAAATGATTGAAAATGTATTAAAAAAGTTTTCCAACAAATAAAATCAGTATTAAATAAATGGGTTGTTAAAATATCATTTACATTGCATAATATTATTATTGATCTTACTATAAATCATACTTTACAGTAAATTAATTACTATCACAAAAAATTGTATTTTTTCAACTTAAAATTAATTTCGTCGGTTATTAAAATGCTTCTTTTGATAAATTCATTTATATTTAGCATGCTTTATATCTTATATTATAATGATTACTAAAGATACATTACCTTTATAAATATTATAATAAAATCGTTTTTTATTGGAAATTAAAAAATAAAACGTATCTTTGTAATATATTTAACGATCATTAATAAAATTACTTATCAAGAAAGGTGGAGGGAATTGGCCCTATGATACCTTAGCAACCCTCTTATATGAGTAGGTGCTGCATCCAACCGTAAAGGAAAGATAAGTCGAAACAGCTTACATACAAATACAAATAATAGAGCTTCTTTCGACCTACATAAAGAAGCTAATTTATAATTTAGCATTTAAATGGGAATCTTGTATAAGTTGTTTTATGATGATTAATGAATTTTAAAGCATTTATTAATTAGAAAAAACAACCTAGTCATGAAATTAGAAACAAAATTAGTACATATTTCTACTCCTGATGTACTTACCGGAGCTATATCTACTCCTATTTACCAAACCTCTTCTTATGTTCAGGAAGAACCGGATGTGAATAAAGGATTTGCTTATACAAGAACGGCTAATCCTACCCGTAAAGTTGTAGAACAAGCCATTGCTGAATTAGAGGGTGGTATTTCCGGATTTGCTTTTTCATCGGGATTGGCTGCAACGGATTGTGTTTTAAAGTTATTAAAACAAGGGGATGAAATTATTGCTGTAAATGATGTTTACGGAGGTACTTATCGAATAGTTACTACAGTTTATAATAAATTTGGTGTAACCTCTAAATTTATTGATACTACTGATATTCAAAATGTCTTACAAGCAGTTTCAAATAAAACTCGCTTCATTTGGCTGGAAACCCCTACAAATCCTACTTTAAAAATATCAGACATTGAAGAAATCGCTAAAATTTCCAAGCAAGTGGGAGCACTATTAATTGTAGATAATACTTTTTTATCTCCTGCTTTACAACAACCGATACGTTTAGGAGCAGATATTGTTGTACACAGTGGAACTAAATATCTTTCAGGACATGGAGATGTTTTATCCGGATTTATAGTTGTGAAAGATCCTAAAATAGCCGAAGAATTAAAATATTTACAAAATACCTCAGGGGGTGTTCTCTCTCCTTTTGATAGTTGGTTAACCTTACGCGGAATTCAAACTCTATCTCTGCGTATGGAAAAACATTCACAAAATGCTCAAAAAATTGCTGAATTTTTAACTACACATCCCAAAGTAGACAAAGTATATTATCCAGGATTAAAAAATCATCCCAACCATCATATTGCGACCAAACAACAAAAAGGGTTTGGCGGAATGGTATCTTTTAGTTTAAAAGACGATACTTTAGAAGCGGCAAAAGATTTTTTAACCCGTACCAAAATTTTTCTTTTAGCTGAAAATTTAGGCGATGTTAGGAGTTTGGGTAGCCATCCAGCCACCATGACCCATAAATCAACCCCTCTTGAAGTTCGTAAAGAAACAGGAATTCAAGATTCTTTAATTCGTTTATCGGTAGGAATTGAAAATGTGGATGATCTGATTAATGATATCAAACAAGCTTTAGATTAACGGTTAATTTTATAAATTGAATAATTAAATGATAAGAAATAAACTTAAATTAGGAATTTTTGGATTTGGATGTGTGGGAACTGGATTGTATAAAGTGTTAGAAGAAGCCGAAAGTGTAGATGCAAATATTAAAAAAATATGTATCAAACATCCCGATAAACCGAGATCAATCGATAAAAAGTATTTTACTACCGATAAATACGAGTTATTATCGGACCCTGAAATTGAAGTTATTGTTGAATTAATTGATGATGCTGATGCTGCTTTTGAAATTGTTTCAGAGGCCATGAAAAACGGAAAAGCTGTAGTTTCGGCAAATAAAAAGATGATTGCTGAACATTTACCTGAACTTCTAAAGTTGGAAAAAGAATACCAAGTTCCCCTACTCTATGAAGCCTCTGTTTGCGCAAGTATTCCCATCATCAGAAATTTAGAAGAATATTATGACAATGATTTGTTAACATCGGTTTCGGGAATTTTTAATGGTTCTACCAATTTCATTTTAACCAAAATGATCCATGAAAAACTTTCTTATCCTGTGGTTTTAAAAGAAGCTCAAGACAAAGGATTCGCAGAATCAGATCCTACCTTAGATGTGGAAGGAATTGATCCTAAATATAAATTGTGTATTATTCTTTTTCATGCTTTTGGACTTATTACAAAACCGGAATCTATATTTAATTTCGGAATATCAAGAATTAGTGATTTCGACTTGGAATTTGCTCGTCAAAGAAATTTAACAATCAAGTTAATAGCAAGATGCAATAAAAATAATAATGAAATTACGGGTTTTTGTGCTCCTACTTTTATAGAAAAAGAAAATACGTTAGCTCATGTAAATTATGAATACAATGGAGTGGTTTTAGAAAGTGCTTTTTCAGAAAAGCAACTGATGATCGGTAAAGGTGCGGGAGATAAACCCACCGGATCTGCCGTGCTTTCTGATATTTCAGCTTTAACGTATGATTACAGATATGAAAACAAGAAATATATTCATCTAAATAAACAATTACAATTAGTCGATACTAAAATTTATAAGGTTTATGTGAGATATCACGATCAATTTTCCGGTTTTGATGATTTTGAATCCATCGAAGAGCAATACAGCAGCCATTCAGGTAATTATTTTATAGGTTTTATCTGTTTACATAAATTAGCGCATTCTACATGGATTAAAGATCCGAATATAAATGTTATTTTTTTCAGCTGATTGGGTTGATAAGTATGTAAGCTCAACTATTTAGCAATGATTGCCCAATGCTCTGTCATATAATTTTTTATATATAGGAATTATCTTAGAATTATCAAAAAGTAACGCTTGATCTTTCGCTTGTTTTTTGAAAAGTGAAAGCATTTTTTCATCTTTCAGCAGCCTAATGGCATTCTTTGCCATGGAAGGAACGTCACCAACAGGTGACACAAATCCTGAAAAACCGTCTTTATTAACTTCCGTAATTCCCCCGGCATTACTTGAAATAACAGGTATGCCACAGGCCATTGCTTCTAAGGCTGCCAATCCGAAACTTTCTTGTTCAGAAGGTAATAAAAATAGATCTGCAATGCTTAAAATTGAAGATACATCTACCATTTTTCCCAACGTTTTTATTTTATCCTCCAAATGATACACTTTAGTTAAATGCTCAATAGTTTCAGTCTCCGGTCCTTCTCCAACAATCAAAAGTTTCGATTTAACTTCTTTTTGTACCAGATTGAAAATCGACATTACATCATCAATGCGTTTAATTTTTCTCAAGTTAGATACATGGATAAGTAATTTTTCATCTTCAGCAGCAAAATTCTTTCGGATACACGGGCTTGACATTTTAACAGAATTATCAATAAAATTCGGAATTACTTCAATGTCTTTTTTAATAGTAAATGCCTCAAAAGTATCTTGTTTTAAACTTTGGGAAACAGAGGTTATATAATCGGATTTATTGATCGAAAATTCGACACCGGATTTATAAATGGGATGACTTCCTACCAAAGTAATATCTGTACCGTGTAAGGTAGTGATTACCGGTAAGTCAACACCCTTCTCTTTTAAAATTTGCTTGGCAAAATAGGCTGCATAGGCATGAGGTATTGCATAATGTACATGCAGCAAATCTAATCCGTAAGTTTCTGCAACATTTACAATGATTGTAGACAATGCTAAGGAAAAGGGTTGATATTCAAATAAAGGATATTGTTTAACGCAAACTTGATGAAAATATACATTAGGCAAAGTGACATCCAGCTTTGCCGGAATGCTATAGCTTATAAAATGAGCTTCATTACCTAATGCAGCCATCTCCATTCCTAATTGAGTGGCAACTATCCCGCTCCCACCGAACGTAGGATAACAAACAATTCCAATTTTCATCTTATTGCAAAAAATTTAAAAGATCATAATAGTTTTCAGAATTTATGCCATGACCTTCATTGTATTCATGATATTCATAATCTAAATCTAATTCTTCACATATTGATTTGAATTGACGAGACCATTGAATGGGAATAATAGGATCTTCTTTTCCATGTGAAAAGAAAAATTCCAATTGTGAAAAATCATCCCCCATGTTTACGTCTTTCAATAATTCCGGATCCGGATATCCACTTAAACAGGCTATTTTTTTAAACCTTTTAGAATGGTGTAATGCTAATGAAAAAGAAAGGATAGCTCCTTGACTAAAACCTAACAAGGTTATGGAATTAGTATCAAAAGGATATTTAGTTTGGATTTGATCCAAAAATTTCATAATAATTTTTTGCGATTCAATGGCCTGGTCGGAATTAATCATTTTGGCTCCTGAAGTAAAATCTAAATCGTACCAGGCATATCCCCCCATGCTAATTTCTCGTATGGCTCGTAAACTAATCACGTAGGCATCATCGGGTAATTCTTCTGCAAAACTGAACAAATCTTGCTCATTACTTCCATACCCATGCAGTAAAAGTATTAATGAAGGCGTCTCGGTAGCTGACTTAGGTTCTCTTAATAAATAATGGACCATATTTAGAAATTTAGTAAAACAAAGATACTCTTTTTTGTATAATACATTTTAGAGGATCAAGCGATCTAACGTTATCTATACGTTTCTTATGAAATTTATGCTTCTTGGTGAGTATCTTGAAAATGATTTTTTAGATCAATTGTTAATTAGAAAATTAGAGTAGATGATATTTTTTTAAATTATTAAAACATAATGCTTTTTAGTAAAATAGATACGGTTTAAAATTATTAATAGTAATCAATCGATTTTTATTCAATCACTCTATTTTCTAACATGGGAACAAATTGATAATCTCCAAACTCCATAGTCTCAAATGTATTTTCATCTAATTTTAGAACTGTATACATTTTTTGCTCTTTTTCTCCTATAGGAATAACCATGACCCCCCCAACTGCTAATTGCTCCAATAACTTTTTAGGCATGGTAGGAACCCCCGCTGTCACTATAATTTTATCAAAAGGAGCAAAAGAAGGAAGACCTAAATATCCATCTCCAAAAATTTGATGTTTAGGAGTGAAATTAATTTTTTTAAGTATTCTTTTGGAAAATTCAAATAATTCTTTTTGTCTTTCAATGGTAAAGACTTGTGCTCCTAAAGCTACTAAAACAGAAGTTTGATATCCGGAACCTGTTCCGATTTCTAAAACTTTTTCTCCTTTCTGAACGTGTAATAATTGAGTTTGAAAAGCTACTGTAAATGGATGGGAAATCGTTTGATTGGATAATATTGGAAAAGCTCGGTCTTCATAAGCCAGATCTTCAAATATTGAATCTATAAAAAGATGACGAGGAATTTTATTTAGGGCATTTAATACAATTTCATCATTTATTCCTTTTTGCTTAAGTAAATTAATTAGTTTATTTCTCTTTCCTTTATGTTTTAATGTATCCTGTTTCATTGTCCTGCAAGTTATTTAAAATATCAATGAGAAACAATATTTACCGGGACGCATAAAGGCGAAAATTAAGCGATAAAAAATATTTTTTACATAAAATTATTATAAGTTAAAAAGTTCCTTATTTTTATCTTATTTGTATTTTTTTTGAATTTTTTATTTTTTAAATCTTTTGGGAAGGATAAAAGTTAAATTAAGTAAAACAATAGCGATAAGGATAAGTACAATGCCCACCCATTGCAGGGAAGTTACTTTTTCGCTAAGCACAAATTTCGCCATCATAACAGAAACCGGAAGTTCCAAGGAAGCAATTATACTTCCTATTCCAATTCCAACCACCGGCATACCTTTGGTAAATAAAAATGGAGGAAGAATAGTACCGAAAACAGCTAATATAATACCCCATTTATAGAATATTGAAAAATGGAAGGGTTCAGTTATCAGCGCATGAGCCCAAATTAATGAAACCATAAGGGTGGCTCCCACTAACAGATAAACAGACCGCAAAGTAGAGGGCATAGATAAGGCTACTTTATTGGATGTAAACATTGAAAAAGTATAGGATAGTGCTGCTAAAATTCCAAAAATTACACCTGTTGCATTCAAATGAACGTGAGATTCATTGATAAGATTGGTTGCTAATAAAGTACCCAAAAGAATGGTTATAATGGCTACAATTTCAACAAGTGTAGGTTTCTTACGATTTACAATAAAATCCACTAATGCACCCATCCATACCGCTTGCATAAGTAAAACTATGCATATGGATACAGGGATTCCGTAATGAACGGCTAAGTAATAAAAGGTGCTGGTAAGACCAAAGGATGTTCCACACAAAACTAAATATACTTTGTCTTTTAAAGTGTATTTTTTTTCTTGACTTACCTGTTTATTTTTACTAAAACCATGAAGTATGATAAGACCTAGCAATCCGAGGACCGCTTGAGAAAAGGTAACCTCCGCTGTAGTATAACCGTCGTTATAAGACAGACGAACAAAAGTTGCCAATACTCCATAAGAAGCTGCTGCAAACGCCACAAAAAATAGCGATTTTAAGTAGTTCACGTTCATTTATTTGTATTTATATAATTTTAAGCAGGTTCAAAGTTAAAAACTTAAATTCAGATACTTGACGAAAAATTCATTCAATTGTTGATTTTTTTTAAATTTAGATTAAACAATTATCAATTAGAAAGATAAAATTTTAAATAAATAATCATATGAATCAGTGGATTATGAGCGTATTATTTTTTGCATTTATAAATAAAAAGCACTACATTTGCAAACTTAAAAATTAAAAGAGCATAAATGCCAACTATTCAACAATTAGTAAGAAAAGGAAGAGCCACACTTACCAAGAAGAGTAAATCGGCTGCTTTAGATTCTTGTCCACAAAGACGTGGAGTATGTACTCGTGTATATACCACTACACCAAAGAAACCGAATTCAGCACTTAGAAAAGTAGCCAGAGTTCGTTTAACTAATGGTAAAGAGGTCAATGCGTACATCCCGGGAGAAGGACATAATCTGCAAGAGCACTCGATAGTATTGGTGAGAGGCGGAAGGGTAAAAGATTTACCTGGTGTTCGTTATCACATTGTCAGAGGTGCTTTAGACACAGCCGGCGTTCAAGGACGTTTACAAAGAAGAAGTAAATACGGAGCTAAACGACCTAAAGAGAAAAAATAAGTAATAACGAAATTATTCAGGTAAAATGAGAAAAACGAAAGCAAAAAAACGTCCGCTTTTACCGGATCCTAAGTTTAACGATCAGTTAGTAACTCGTTTCGTTAATAACTTAATGAAAGACGGTAAAAAAAGCATAGCTTTTAAAATTTTTTACGATGCGTTGGAAATCGTAGAAACTAAAAAAGAAAATCAGGAAAAAACATCTCTGGAAATTTGGAAAGATGCTTTAGAAAACGTAATGCCTCACGTTGAAGTACGCAGCAGAAGAGTTGGGGGAGCTAACTTCCAGATTCCAATGCCTATTCGTCCGGATAGAAAAATTTCTATGGCGATGAAATGGTTAATAAAATATTCAAGAGATAGAAATGAAAAGTCCATGTCTCAAAAGTTAGCTGCTGAAATTATTGCCGCTGCTAAAGAGGAAGGTGCTGCAGTTAAAAAGAAAACCGATACGCATCGTATGGCTGAAGCTAATAAAGCATTCTCACATTTCAAATTCTAAAGAAAATATGTCTAGAGATTTAAAATATACACGTAATATAGGTATTGCTGCTCACATTGATGCAGGAAAGACAACTACAACGGAAAGAATTTTATTTTATACCGGAGTAAACCATAAAATCGGAGAAGTTCATGACGGAGCTTCAACGATGGACTGGATGGTTCAAGAAGCTGAAAGAGGGATCACAATTACTTCTGCAGCTACTACATGTAATTGGAATTTCCCATTAACTGATGACGGTAAAAAACTACCGGATACACAGTCTTACCACTTTAATATTATCGACACTCCGGGACACGTTGACTTTACTGTTGAGGTGAACCGTTCATTAAGGGTATTAGACGGATTAGTTTTCTTATTTAGTGCGGTTGACGGTGTTGAGCCTCAATCTGAAACTAACTGGAGACTTGCGGATAATTACAAAGTTCCTAGAATGGGATTTGTAAACAAAATGGACAGACAAGGTTCTGACTTCCTTAATGTATGTCGTCAAGTTAAAGAAATGTTAGGATCTAATGCGGTTCCTATCGTATTACCTATCGGATCTGAAGAAGATTTCAAAGGGGTAGTTGACTTAGTTAAAAACCGTGCTATTGTATGGCATAATGATAACTTTGGTTCTACTTTTGATATTGTAGATATCCCTGAAGATATGAAAGAGGAGGTAATGGAATATCGCCAAAACCTTATCGAAGCAGTTGCTGAATATGATGAAACTTTAATGGAAAAATTCTTTGAAGATCCGGATTCTATTTCGGAAGAAGAAATTCATGAAGCGCTTCGTAAAGCAACTATAGATATCAGCATTATACCTATGGTTTGCGGATCATCTTTCAAAAATAAAGGGGTTCAGTTTATGTTAGATGCTGTTTGCCGTTATCTTCCTTCTCCACTGGACAAAGAAGCTATTGAAGGTACAGATCCTAAAACTGATGAACCGATCGCAAGAAAACCGGATGCAAAAGAACCGTTTGCAGCTTTAGCGTTTAAAATTGCTACCGATCCTTATGTTGGTCGTTTGGCTTTCTTTAGAGCTTATTCCGGTCATTTAGATGCCGGATCTTATGTATTAAACACTCGATCCGGTGATAAAGAAAGAATTTCCAGAATCTATCAAATGCATGCCAATAAACAAAATCCTATCGAATATATCGAAGCCGGAGATATTGGTGCAGCAGTTGGATTTAAAGATATTAAAACAGGAGATACACTTTGTGATGAAAAATCTCCGATTATTTTGGAAAGCATGGTATTCCCTGATCCGGTTATCGGTATCGCTGTAGAACCTAAAACTAAAGCGGATGTTGATAAATTGGGTATGGCTTTATCAAAATTAGCGGAAGAAGATCCAACTTTCCAAGTAAAAACAGATGAAGCTTCAGGACAAACTGTAATTTCAGGAATGGGTGAGCTTCACCTTGACATCATTGTAGACCGTTTAAGAAGAGAATTTAAAGTTGAAGTAAACCAAGGACAACCTCAGGTTGAGTATAAAGAAGCTTTAATGGGATCTGCTGATCACAGAGAAGTTTACAAAAAACAAACCGGTGGTCGTGGTAAATTTGCTGATATTGTATTCCAAATCGGACCTGCTGATGAAGGAAAAACCGGATTAGAATTCGTAAACGAAATCAAAGGTGGTAACATTCCTAGAGAATTTATCCCATCTGTTGAAAAAGGTTTCAAAGAAGCTATGAAAAATGGTCCTTTAGCAGGATATGAGATTGACGGTATGAAGATCACATTGAAAGACGGATCTTACCATGCGGTTGACTCTGACCAGTTATCTTTCGAATTGGCAGCTAAACTTGGATTCAAAGAAGCAGCTAAAAAAGCAAAACCGGTTATTATGGAACCTATTATGAAATTGGAAGTTTTAACTCCGGAAGAATATATGGGGGACATTGTAGGAGACTTAAACCGTCGTAGAGCAACAGTAAGCGGAATGGATGACAGAAATAATGCCAAAGTTATTAAAGCATTTGTTCCATTATCTGAAATGTTCGGATACGTAACTTCCTTAAGAACTTTATCTTCAGGACGTGCTACTTCAACTATGGAATTTGACCACTATGAAGCAGCTCCTCAGAATATAGCTGATGAAGTAATTGCTAAAGCTAAGGGTACAAACGTTTAATTTTTAAAACAATGAGTCAAAAAATAAGAATAAAACTTAAATCTTACGATTATAATTTAGTTGATAAATCAGCTGAAAAAATCGTAAAAACCGTGAAAGCAACCGGTGCTGTAGTTAATGGTCCTATTCCATTACCTACTCATAAGAGAATTTTTACCGTATTGCGTTCTCCACACGTTAACAAAAAATCTCGTGAACAATTCCAATTAAACTCTCATAAAAGATTAATGGATATCTACAGTTCTTCTTCTAAAACTGTTGATGCATTAATGAAATTAGAGCTTCCTAGCGGTGTTGAAGTAGAGATTAAAGTATAAGTTTTTAAACGAAACTTTAGATATAAAAAACCTTCTGAATTATAAATTCAGAAGGTTTTTTTCTTTTATATAGTATAACAAAAACGCACATTACCACTTAAATTTAATATTTATTTATACAGTATTCGGAATATATTTTAAGTATTTACTTTATTATTATATAAATTTTGGCACGAAATTAGTGTTTAATAAAAGCATAAATAAATCTATTATGAAAAATAATTTGGCTTATTTTTTTAAAAGTATATTGTTCTCAACTGAAAAAAGTAGTATTAGTCATTCTAACTTATTGCCAATTGTAACTTTCAGCACATTTATAATTCCATTTTCAATAGTAAAATTAACTAGCTTAGTATATCTATCTAACTTTCTAAGATATTTTTTAAAAGAATTCGGATTTATATTTTTTAGAAATCCAAATATATATTTTTCAAGATCACAATCAGTAATCTACTGCGATTGTTGCTATAAAAATTAATTAAAATATTATTGAATATTTTGAATGGTTTAGAATTTTAATTATGAATGAATTATAAGATAAAAAAGAATAGAATTAGAAAATTTAAAGACTAATTATAAGTATATGTATAAATTCACCAATTAAATTTGTAAACTCATTTAATTTAAATTCAATAACATGTTAAATTCTATTTAGTGATGCAGGCTTTTTAAGCCTGCTTATTTTATATTTTTATTTTTATATTCTTCAAATTTTAAATATAATTTTTCTTCTTTAACTCGAGGCATTCTTCGATGAGGCTCTGTCACATCCGTTGGTAAGGAAATAAAATCTTTAATGGTATCGACCTTTTCAATAGAATCAACCAAAAGTTGCATTTCTAAATTCCAAAGTTTAAAGCATAGGGTATGAAACGTATCTTCTAAAGCTATATCTAATTTTTCTTGTATAATTAAAAGACCAGCGTCTGCCTCTTTGTCTACAAAATGAACTGTTACTCCAATGGGTAAATTTTCATATACTGCCCATTTCAAAGCATCTAAACCACGAACAAAGGGAAGATATCCCGGATGAGAATTTATAATTTTATGGTTGGAAACTAATTGTTCGGGCAATAAACCCGCTCCCGCTATTAAGATAGAATGATAGGAATTTTCTGTAAAACAGTTATCCAACTCTCCTATTTCTTTTTTTATATAGGTATAGTCTAAATTTTTAGTTAATTGATCATTTTCCAGGGTAAGAAGTAATTCGGTGGGACGATGTGTAATAAGTGCTTGTATAGGCTTTCTGGGAACAAATGGTATTGCATATACATCAACTTTATGATATCCTTTCCCTTTTAATCGCAACAATACTTCTTGTATTTTCCTTGTGGGATGGTCATAACAAATAACAGCTATTTTTTTATTCATAATAAATATTTTAAAAATTAACTAGTTCAAGTGAGATTTACTAAAGTGTGTTATTTTAAAGCATTATATAAATAATAATATAATGAACGGGAAAAGGACGTTCTATTGTTTAAAACTTTAAAAATAACACTTAAATTTAAAATTAATATTTGGTTGAATCTTGTAAAAAATCTATGACCACATATTCAGAATTGGTTCCTATTCTGAACCTTCCACCCCAAATTCCGATTCCTGAACTTACATAGATATGAGTATTTCCTTTTTTTAAATAACCGTGAGATTTTTCGAATATGGATTTAGTAATTAAAGAAATCGGCCAAACTTGTCCTTGATGGGTATGTCCTGAAAATTGTACGTCTATTTGATTAAGCTCGGATTCTTCCAGATGATAGGGCTGATGATCTAAAACGATTATAGGTTTAGAGGAATCAATATCTTTAATTAATTCATTAAGAGGCTTTCTAAAGCTATTGGTACGATCATCTCTTCCCACAATATAAAAACTATTTTCAATTAAAATTGAAGAGTCTCTAAGTAAATGAATATCGGCATTTTTAATAAAATCTATACTTTCAGTAATTCCACTTATATATTCATGATTTCCTAAACAACTGTAAATACCTAAACGGGATTTTATTTTTTTTAAATGCTTTTCCAATAAAAAATGCTGTAAAGGCTTAACATTAATGTCAATGATATCTCCTACTATAAGAACTAAGTCAGGTTGTTCCTTATTAATTTTATTAATCCAGCTTTTCAGTTCATTTCCCTTAATGGCATAACCCAAATGAAGGTCGCTGATCATTACAATTTTTAAAGGTTTAATTAACTTTTTATTAGTTGATAATTTTAAATAAATTCTCCTTTTATTAAAATAATTTCTATATCCATAGAAACCTATACAAACCACTAAGCATAAAATCAAGATAATACCATAATTGTTATTAAAGAAATTTTCAGGTATAAATTCACCAAACTTATTTAATAAAAGCAATCCATCATAAACAAGAAAAAGTAAAAAAGAGTATAAAAGAACAACCGGCCAACTAGTAGAAATTTTATATAAAATCGTTGCAGATGCTAAAGATAATTTTTTTGAGAAAAGTAAAAATAATATAAAAGATGAGGGAAGAAAAAATACCAGTAAGAAAAAAATGCTTTTTAGTATAATTGATTGTTCAGATAATAAGGAATATATATGATAAAAAATATAAAAGTTAGCTAAAAAGTATAAAAATATGGTAAACGAAAATAAAAAAATTTTTTTCATAGAATCTTTTTTTTCTAATTTTTATAAAGATAGCTAACTTCCATTTCAATCAAATTTAATTTTTAAGGATCAAAAATATTTTACTTTACTTAACTAAAGCAGATTAAATGATTTTTATTGATTAAAAAAATTATATAAATCAGAATAAATTAAACGGTTTGTTTAGTATATTTTATTTTAAAATTGATTTCTACTTTAATTTTTTAATCACCTGGATAATCATTATCTTAGTCAGATACCTGCTTTATTTCTTCTATAAACCTATCTGCCAATTGATCGGCTTCTTGTTGCGTAGGAGCTTCAGTATATATACGGATGATAGGTTCTGTATTTGATTTTCTTAAGTGTACCCAATTATCGGAAAAATCGATTTTCAATCCATCATAAGTTTTTATATCTTCATTTTTATATTTTTCGGTTAGTTTTTGTAAAATAACATCTGTATTAATTTCCGGACTTAAATCAATTTTTTTCTTTCCCATAAAATAGGAAGGATACGTATTTCTAAGTTGTTTTATTGTAATCTTTCTTTCAGCAAGATAGGATAGAAAAAGGGCAATTCCAACTAAAGAATCACGACCATAGTGTAATTCCGGATATATAATACCTCCATTACCTTCGCCTCCGATACGCGCGTTGATATCCTTCATCTTTGTTACTACATTAACTTCTCCAACTGCCGAAGCATGATATTCTTGATTGTATTTTTCTGAAATATCTCGTAATGCCCGTGAAGATGATAAATTAGAAACCGTAGCTGAAGGAGTTTTACTTAAAACGTAATCTGCAACAGCAACTAATGTATATTCTTCTCCAAACATGGTTCCATCTTCGCATATAAATGCTAAGCGATCTACATCCGGATCCACAACTATTCCTAAATCTGCTTGTTCTTTAGGAACTCTTTTCATTATTTCGCCTAAATTACCTTCCAACGGTTCAGGATTATGTGGAAAATGGCCGTTGGGTGTACAATACATTTCGATTACTTCAACTCCTAATTTTTCTAATAAGGGAAGAACCGATATACCTCCTGTAGAATTTACGGCATCAACCACCACTTTAAATCCTGCTTTTTTTATTAAATCAACGTTCACTAAAGGCAGTTCCAATATTTTGTTTATATGATGCTCTATTGCTTTGTCTTCTTTTAGATACGATCCTAAATAATCTACTTCAACAAAATCAAAATCTTCCGTATCAGCTATGTTTAATAATTCTTTACCTTCTTTATCGGATATAAATTCACCTTTAGCATTCAGTAGTTTTAACGCATTCCATTGTTTAGGATTATGACTTGCCGTTAAAATAATTCCTCCGTCTGCTTGTAAATATGGAACCATAATTTCCACCGTAGGAGTTGTCGAAAGTCCTAAATCAACAACATCTATTCCTACTCCCTGTAAAGTGGATGAAACTAACTCGGAGATCATTTGACCGGAAATCCGTGCATCTCTCCCAAGTACTACTTTAATTTTTTCTTTATTTAATTTTCTTTTTAACCAAGTTCCATAAGCCGAAGCAAATTTTACGGTATCAATGGGTGTAAGATTTTCTCCTATTTTACCCCCTATTGTCCCTCGAATTCCTGATATACTTTTAATTAACGGCATAGATATTTTCTTTTATTCTTATAATTATTTTGAATATTCTTCAATTTTACTTAAAATGAACTCTTTGGAAAGATTTCCTAAAAATCCTTCTTTTTTATTTCCTTTTTGTATAACTGTTACCGGTATACCCCCTTCTAGATCAGGACTAATCGTACCAATATGGTCTCTCATTTCTTTAGAGGATATATTGTATACGTTTTTCATTTTATTTTTTTGCACAAATGATTGTAATGTACTTTGGGTATCTATTTGATCGATGCTTACAAAGATAAATTTTACTTTTTCATGGGTGTATTTCTCTTGAAGAGCCACAAAATCAGGTATTTCTTTAACACAAGGAGGACACCAAGTTGCCCAGTAATTGGTAATATATATAGTATCACTTTTTGTATTTAATAAACTTTGAATTTTTGAAAAATCAGACTTGATTATTTTAGTTTCTTGATTACTTACTTCAATTTCGGAATGATCTACAGTAGTTTCATGAGTTTGTTTTGAAATCAGCTCTTTACTAGTATTTTTTTCTTTACAGGAAACTAGTAAGGCAAGGCTGAATAGTACTACATATATTTTTTTCATTTAACTATTTTATTTACAAAAGTAATCATTTAAAAGTTCAAATTTTTATTTTATAAAATCAATCATATAGTTTACGTACAAAAAAACGTATTTTTTTAAAGTGTTTTTACACGTATTGTTTATAAATTATATCACAAAATACTAATCTTTATTTTTATAAATAAAAGAGACCGTAATTGCTATTTTTTTTATATTTGATAAAATTAAATGTTTATGAAAAAAAATTTTTATGTTATAGCAATCCTTACTTGTGGATTGATTTCATGTGATAAATATTCAAGCGGTAATAAAAATATTATTCCTGCCGATATTGAACAAAATGTAAATTCACAATCTCAATCAAATGATACCCTAAAAAAATCTTCTATTGTTATTGATTCTTTAAAAAGTGAATCTACAAAAGATTCCTTAACGAAAAAAAATCTTACCCAAGATTCATTGCATCCTACGAAAACAGTTATAAAAAGTAACTAATTATTTGATTTATTAAATAATTTTTTACTAACAATTAAAACTTTTAAGATGTTATATAATAAATATATTAGTTTAATTTTATCCGTTCAACTTATTTTGTTTTCTTGCGGAGATAATAAGAGTAATAAATCTACCTCGACTTCTGAAGTAAAAAGCGTTGAAACTACAACACAACAAATTAAACCTCAAGGAAAAGAATCCGGTTTCAAAAAAGAATTAGTATGGACGGCTTATAAAACTCCCAAAAAAGTACCTGTAAGTGGTAGTTTTAAAAATATTTCTTTAATCAACACTAAAGAAGATAAACCGTTGGATGAATCATTGGAAGGAGCAAAATTTTATATTGATGGAACAACGGTTTCTACCGGTGACACTTCAAGAGATGGAAACTTAACTTTATTTTTTTTTAAAAGATTATCCTCTCCTGAAATTTATGGATCATTTGGGAAATTTGAAAACAATAAGGTGAAGATCTCCTTAACTTTAAATGGAAAAACAATAACCAAAGAATTTTCATATAAACTTGACAAAAAAATGATGATGATTCAAGGTTCAATCGACGTATTAAAAGATTTTAATTCTGAAAAAGCATATACCAGCTTGCATAGAGCTTGTTTTGATCTGCATGAA
Source organism: Apibacter sp. B3546 (assembly GCF_009827885.1). Lineage (NCBI taxonomy): Bacteria > Pseudomonadati > Bacteroidota > Flavobacteriia > Flavobacteriales > Weeksellaceae > Apibacter > Apibacter sp. B3546. Next base: position 30,999 of record NZ_WINW01000032.1, read on the forward strand.
GGTAAAACTTGGACAGAAGTTGATTTAATGGTTTTTATTTCTAAATAATACTTGTTATCTACAATTAAATTTGTTTGCGACAAGTTAAACCTAAAATAGTATCAATCACAATTAAACAATACGTAATTAATTTAGATACATTAGATGATTGATTCAGTACCTATTAATCGATAAAGAATAATATTTAAAAAAAATCAGTGTTTATTTCATTTATTATTTTATTGAAATTCATAGATTTAATAGTATTAAATGAGATTAATTACTTTAAAAATCGTTATTTGTAGCAAAAAATATGAATTTTTCAATCAAAAAAGTTTGTGAAATTGAAAAATGAGTTTATCTTTGCACCACTGAAATTATTAAAAATAAGTCTTCAGAAAAGATCCGGTAGTTCAGTTGGTTAGAATACCTGCCTGTCACGCAGGTGGTCGCGGGTTCGAGTCCCGTCCGGATCGCTAAAATTTATACTTAATTTTCATATTAATTCCTATTAATCTCCTTTTTTATTTATTAGTATTTTATATATGAAGACTCTTAATATAGATCTCTAAAGATCTTATTTTGTTTAGAATTTAATTATTATAAGAGTTGTTTGCATGAATATCTACCCTATTATACTAATTACTATAGCAAAGCATTAATTCAATTTTTTTTCTTTTAACCACTTTTGTATATGATCCGCAATTTCAACATTATTAAGGTCTGACATAATAAAATGCGTATTTCCATTTATTCCAATGTCCGGCAAATGAATAACAGTGACATCTCCACCGCTTTCATTTACCAATTTCGCCCATTCTTTAGCAGAAATCAGTACTTCTCTCCAAAAATTTTGCGAATAAGCAGTAGTTTTTTCTTTGGGAATAAAATCTCCATAAATAATATGAGTATAGGCATACGGGTTAATTTCATAAATTGATTCATGGGTATACTTTCCCCCTATTTCTTTCGAAAAACTAAATGCAACCTTTTTTTAGAATAGCAACAAAATTTTCAATTTGTTAATTTATATAAAAAAAAACCGGAATGATATTTATTTAGCAAATCTAAGAATGAAATTTATTTCAGGATAAATTATTTTAAAAATATTTTATCTCTAATCCGAATATTATACTTATTAATTGAAAAACTTTATATATAATTTGCCTGAAGATTAAATAGGATTTCTATTTTATAAATTAGTGTATAAAATAAAGTTTACCATAAAATAAAACGACTTTACTTCCAGTCGGTAAGTAGAGTCGTTTTGTATGGTAAGTAATTTAATTTTTAGTTTTCAAGAGGAAGGAATCCATAATTTTTAGAGTAGAACAACATTTCTACTGCAAATGATTCCGGATAAGTAACTTCAATGTCAGTTATTTCTCCTTGTTCATTGGTTTTAGGAACTAAAATAGGATTGATGAAACCTTTATAAGCAGCGGTATTAAATTTAGAGTTTCTTTTTAAAACTTCTGCATGTAATTCTTTATCCACTTTTACTCCATACGTTTCCACTAAATTTTTTGCAGCATTATAATCTCCTTCAGATTTAATTCTTTGAGTTTCTTTCAATAATTCTCCAAATAAATTATGAAGCTTTTCGTAATCATTAATTTTAAAATAGGTTTTACCATCTTTAACCACTTTTTCAATTACATTATCTTTTTTACCTTTTTCATACGCCCACGCACTAACCCATTGGCGATTTCTCATATGTGCTTCTTCTATATCTCTTCCCGGTTCAATTCTAACTAATTGAGTCATTAATCCGTTTCGTATATAATCATTATAGGCTGTCATTCCTACTTTCTTCCAGTCATCTACTAATCCAAGCTTTTGTAATTCCGGATCATATAAATAATACAATCCTACTAAATCTGCTCTTCCCTCTTCCATAGTAGATGCATAGCTTTTTAAAGTTTCCTTAGGGGTTCCGACTCCTTGATTAATTTGTCCAGAAGCATGACCCACAACTTCATGTAAAGCTGTATGCAGTTTATCTGCTAATTCTCCGTATTTTTCTGATAATTCTATTTCTTCTTGATTGTATGCAAATTCTTTTAATTTTTCACTTCCTCCGGCTAAATTATAAGCGTCTATAATATTACCTAAAGAAACCGACTTTGAGCCATATTCCGCACGGATCCAATCCGCATTAGGTAAATTTACTCCAATCGGAGTACTGGGTGAAGAATCCCCCGCTTCTGATGCTACATTAACTGTTTTATACGATATCCCTACAACATTTTTCTTTTTATGTTCCGGCATTAAAGGAGAATGATCTTCAAACCATTGTGCATTTTTGGATATAACTTCCATTTTTGCCGACATGTCAAAATCTTTGATTTGAACGATATTTTCATAAGATCCTTTATGACCAAGGGGATCATTATACACCTCTACAAATCCGTTTATATAATCTATATTTCCTTTAGTTGCTTTAAGCCATGCTATGTTATAATCATCCCAAGTTTTTAAATCTCCTGTTCTGTAATATTCAATTAAAAGTTTCAAGGCATCTCCCTGTTCTTTATTTTCAGCTACGGTAACAGCCTTATCCAACCAATAGATTATTTGATCAATAGCTGAACCGTACATTCCCCCGCTTTTCCAAATCTTTTCTTCTAAAGTACCTTTACTGTCTTTAACTAATTGAGAGTTTAAACCAAAAGATAAGGGACGAGAAGCATCCGGACTTTTTTTAGCTGAATAATATTTCTCCACTTCCTTTTCGGTAATTCCTTCTCCATAAAAATTTACTGCAGATCCTGAAATTAACCCTTTGGATTCATCAAGATTTACTTTTTTAGAATCTTTTTCATTGAATAAAATGGAAACGATCTGAGAATCCAATGAAGTTTGAGTTTCTTTCAATAAATCCTCAAAATATGCTTGGGTAAATTCAGGCATAATTTTATCGTTAGAATAATGATGATGAATCCCATTTGAAAACCAAACCCTTTTTATATATACTTCAAAATTGTTCCAATCTTTAGAGGTTTTATCTCCTTTATAATTTTGATAGATAGATTCTAATGCTTTTCTTATTTTCAAATTATATTTATAGTTTTGGTCCCAAAGGATATCTCTACCTGCTAATCCGGCTTGAGAAAGATAATAGACCAATTTTTTTTCATTTAAAGACAACTTATCCCATTCAGGTATTCGATATCTTAAAACTTCAATATCGGCAAAACGATCGACTTTATAATTAAAATCTTCTTCACTAATTTTTTCGGTTTGCTCTGAATGTTTTGATTCACAAGACCCCAAAATTATTGAGGCAGCAAGAATACCCGCAACAATATTAATTTTCATCTTTATAATGTTTATATGTTAATTATGTTAACAAAGATAAAAAACTATATGATAAGGAGAGTATAGTTCTCAAATTTATTATAAAATGAATGAGACAAGTTTATAATTAAAAAAATAATACTCAATATGTTATATAGAAACCTTTAAAGAATATTACTTTTTAATAAAACTGATATAAGAACCTTCTATAAAACTATTTACCACTACAATTGGGATTTATATCTAAATTCTCTAAACGGGTAAAAACCGGTATACTCTTCTAAATTTAGGACGAAAGATATTTTAAAAATGAAAGTTATTATCTCAATCAAGAAAAATATATTACAAACGAGTATTCATAAACTGAATTTAATTTTTTTAAACGTTTAAAACTTATATTATATGGAAGTGAGTAAGTATATTATTACTAAATTTTTTTATTAAATACAGGCTTAACAAAAAGAAGACTTTATTTATAAATAATCTTCTATTTTTGCAGTTATTAATCATGAAAATTACATTATTATCGATTGGCAAAACCAATTCTAAAGAATTAGTAATTCTAATGGAAAATTTAGAAAAACGCTTACCCGCTTTCATAAAATTTGAACGCAAAGAATTGCCGGATGTAAAAAATTCCAAGAATCTTTCAGAAAATGAATTAAAAAATGCGGAAGCAGAGTCCATTCTTTCTTTTTTGGATTCGGGAGATACACTCATAATTTTAGATGAAAAAGGCAAAGAGTTTACTTCGACTGAATTTTCATCATTTCTGGAAAAGCAAATGAATAATTCTGTTAAACATTTAGTTTTTTGTATCGGAGGAGCTTATGGATTTTCTGACAAAATTTATAATCTAAATCCTCAAAAATTAGCATTATCCAAAATGACATTTACGCATCAGATGGTGCGTTTGTTTTTCGTTGAACAATTATATCGCGGCTTTAGTATTTTACAAGGTAAACCTTATCACAATGAATAATTATCTTAAATTAAAATGGTATGACATAGTTTTAGCTCTTATCTTATTTTTTTTGGGAGCTTTAGTACTAAGTCCTCTATTTTCATTTCTAGCTAAAAAACTACATACCAATCCCTACGTTTTTACCCCGATTCTAACCATTGGAAATTATCTTATCGTATTTTTAGTCTATTATTTAGTGGGATTGAAACCCAGAAAAGAACGTTTTATAATCAGTTACTCTCTAAAGAATAGTAAACTCTTCCCAATTGCCCTTTTGTTATTTTTTGGACAATATCTAGTTTCAGAATTTTTAACCGGATTAATACCTACTCAAGGCGGAATATTCGAAAAAATGTATAAAACCATGTCGTATGCCTTATTGGGTAATGCCGGTAATTATCCTATAATTACCTTTATATCGGTATGTATCGTTGCTCCAATTTTTGAAGAATTATTTTTCAGGGGATTTATTTTAAAGGGAATGCTCAATAATCAAATTAAACCACAAAAAGCTATATTAATATCAGCCTTAATTTTTGGAGGAATCCATATATTTCCTTGGCAAGCAGTTGGTGGAATTTTAGCCGGAATTGTCTTGGGAATTACTTTCTATAAAACAGGATCCCTGCTTACCTGCACACTGCTTCATTGCATTAATAATACGATAGGTTTTATATTTTTTATACGATATAAATCATTGGAATCACCCGAATTAGGTTTTAGTAATTTTACTCTGTTTATTGTTGGTATTATTATAATAGCTATATTTGGATGCATTTATATGAAATTAACAAAAAATCAATCATGGAAATCCTATTAGCTACACAAAACGAACATAAAAAAGCTGAAATAATTGAAATTTTACCCGAAAATTTTCAACTTAAAACCTTTGCTGATTATAATTTTGAAGGCGAAATCGAAGAAACAGGGACCACTTTCCGTGAAAATGCTTTTATTAAAGCTAAATTCGGATATGATTTAACTCATATACCTTGTTTTGCTGATGACAGCGGATTAGTAGTTGAAGCATTAAATGGAGAACCCGGAATCTATTCTGCGCGTTATGCAGGAACCGGATCTTTTGATGATAATATTTCTAAAGTGCTAAAAAGTATGCAAAATAATACCAATAGAAAAGCTTATTTTATAAGCGTAATCTGTTGGGTAAACAATGAAGAGGTTAAATATTTTGAAGGTAAAATTTTTGGTACTATTACTACTGAAATTAAGGGTGATGGTGGATTCGGATATGATCCTATATTCATTCCTGACGGATATTTGAAAAGTTTTGCAGAATTTTCACCTAAAGAAAAGAATATGATAAGTCACAGAGCTATTGCTTTACGAAGATTTACTAATTTTTTAAAGTTATATTAGTTAACTTCATACTGTAAATGATCCGTTAAATTTTTTACTTTAATTTAAGCAATTATTGAATTTCATTTTCTTAGCATACGTTGATATTTCAATTAATGGAAAGATGCACAAGTCTTATGAAAAAATATTTCAATTATAATTTGATTTAAAAAAGTAGGATCATGAAAAAATATTTTCTGAAAATATGTCTTGCGGTATCTATAATTACCTCGGCTCAGAATTTAGAGATCGTTCCATTAGGAGTTTACGGAGGAAGTAATGAGAGTAATCTTTCTTCTTATCTAATTGCTGAAGAAAAAACATTCAATTATTTAGCTTTGGATGCCGGAACTATTTATAGTGGTATTAATAAGGCAATTGAAAAAGGAACCTTTACCAATACTACAATTGAAAATGTATTAAAAGATAACATCAAAGGATATTTTATATCTCATGGCCATTTAGACCATTTATCAGGAATGTTGATTAACTCTCCCGAAGATTCCTCCAAGCCAATTTACGCAAGTAAAGAAACCATAGAAGTTTTAAAAAATAAATATTTTACCAATGCTGCTTGGATCAATTTTGCCAATGAAGGCGAAAGTCCGATTCTAAATAAATATCAATATGTATACACAGAAATAGGAAATGCATTCCCTATTCTTAATACCCATTTAACAGGTACAGTTTATGAATTAAGCCATGTAAAACCTCTTAAAAGCTCCGCCATATTAGTAGAAAATAATACCCGGGCAGTTTTATATTTTGGCGATACCGGAGCAGACAGAATTGAAAAATCCAATAAACTAAAAAAAATTTGGAATCTCATAGCTCCTAAAATTAAATCAGGAAAGTTAAAAACCTTTCTGATTGAAGTTTCATTTCCTAATTCTCAACCTGAAGAATTATTGTTTGGTCATTTAACGCCCAACTTACTAAATGAAGAAATGAAAAAATTAGCTCAATTAGTAGGAAAAAAAAATATGAAAAAACTTACAATTATTGTTACCCATATCAAACCCAAAGGAAATCATGAACAAATAATTAAGGAACAATTAGTAAACAATAATCCATATTCTATCAATTATATATTTCCTAAACAAGGAGAGCGTATTATTTTGAAATAGTTGATAAAAATAAGAACCTCTTACATCTTTCTGAAAAAAATTTTTACAGTTTATTACTTCAAACATTTCACATTCTTAATCTAAACTTATTTTTGTGTTTTACCATCAAAAAGTTTATAAAATAAATTAAAATCAATAAATAAATTTATTTTAAAAATAAAAATTACAAATTATATTTACATTTAAGCTAATTTACTTTAATTTTACAAAAATTAATAAACAAAAAAAAAATGTGTGGATTTGTAGGAATTTTCGATTTAAAAGAAGCCGGTGAAACATTAAGACCTCAGGCTTTAAAAATGGCAAAAAAAATTCGTCATAGAGGTCCGGATTGGTCCGGAATCCATTGCGATAAAAATGCAATCCTTGCTCATGAAAGATTATCCATCGTTGACATTGCTTCCGGTGGTCAACCCTTATATAGCAGCGATAAAAAATTGATATTAGCCGTAAACGGTGAAATTTATAATCATAAAGAAATTAGAAAAAAATTTGAAGGAAAATACGATTTCCAAACTTTATCTGACTGTGAGGTTATTTTAGCTTTATACAAAGAAAAAGGGGTCAAATTATTTGAAGATATTACAGGAATTTATGCCTTCGTTTTATATGATCAAGAAAAAGATGCCTATTTAGTTGGAAGGGATCATATGGGAATTATGCCTTTATATATGGGATATGATGAAAAAGGGCAATTTTATGTAGCCAGTGAACTCAAATCGTTGGAAGGAGTTTGTCCGGATATCAAAGAATTTGAACCGGGAAAATACTTATACAGTCCGGACGGAGAAATAAAAACTTGGTATCATAGAGATTGGATGAATTTTGATTCTGTGAAAGACAACATTTCTGACATTCAAAAATTAAGAAAAGGATTAGAAGATTCTGTACACAGACAGTTGATGTCTGATGTTCCTTACGGGGTTCTTCTATCCGGTGGATTAGACTCATCCATTATTTCAGCTATTGCAAAAAAATATGCAAGTAAACGAGTGGAAGATAACAATAATTCGGATGCTTGGTGGCCTCAACTGCATTCCTTTGCTGTCGGACTTAAAGGTGCTCCGGATTTGTTGGCAGCCAGAAAAGTGGCAGACCATATCGGGACCGTACATCATGAAATTCATTTTACCATTGAAGAAGCTTTAGATGCGATCAGTGATGTCATTTATCATATTGAAACCTACGATGTTACAACAGTTCGGGCTTCTACCCCCATGTATTTATTAGCCAGATATATAAAATCCATGGGAGTAAAAATGGTATTATCGGGAGAAGGATCCGATGAACTTTTCGGCGGATATTTATATTTCCACAAGGCACCTGATGCTCAAGCATTTCATGAAGAAACCGTCAGAAAATTAGATAAACTCCACCTTTACGACTGTCTTCGTGCCAATAAATCTTTAATGGCTTGGGGCGTTGAAGGGCGGGTTCCTTTCTTGGACAGAGAGTTCATGGATATTGCTATGACATTAAACCCTAAAGATAAAATGTGCGGAAACGGAAAAATTGAAAAGCATATTTTAAGAGAGGCATTTGAAGATTATTTACCAGAAGAAGTTGCTTGGAGACAAAAAGAACAATTTTCAGACGGGGTGGGTTACTCCTGGATTGATACATTAAAAGAAACGGCTGATAAAAAAGTTTCTGATAAACAAATGGAAAGAGCATCTGAACGCTTTCCAATAAATCCACCGATGTCAAAAGAAGAATATTGGTTCAGAAGCATATTTGAAGAACATTTCCCTTCTCAAGCAGCAGCACAAACGGTTCCTTCTGTACCTTCTGTAGCCTGTAGTTCTGCCGTAGCTTTAGAATGGGATGAAGCATTTAAAAATAACCCTGATCCATCAGGTAGAGCCGTAAAAACGGTGCATACTGATGCTATTTAGATCAAAATTTCTCTTTCATGGCTTTTATTATGAATAATAAAAGCCATTTTATTCTACTACTATCCCATTTGGAAATAGGTTTTTCTTTTTTAGATAATTAAATATTTTTGGAAAAAATATGCGTAAAAAGAGTTTTATCTTTAATTTTCTATTTTCTCTTACAGATTGTACAACATAATCACTTATGGTTTCTTGATTAAACACAGAAGCAGGAATTTTACTTTTTAAAGTTTTAATGGCTTCATTATAATTGGTTACCTTGCTTTGACTTAATGATTTTCCGTCATGAATTCTTCTATATTTGTATAAGGGTTGATTGAAATAATAAAAGCTATAATTTTTTACTGCAGATCTTGACCAGAAATCCCAATCTTCTGCATACGATAAAGTTACATCATAGCCTCCATTATCCTCCCATACCTTTTTTTTATAGATACTTGAATTGGGTAAAAAACATCCGCTATTTATTAACCGTAAACGATTATATTTTCCTGATTTATTGTACCTGTTCTCACTTCCGAAAATTATATAATCTCCATAGAGAATGTCAATAGTTGGATCATTAATAATCTTATGTAAAGCTTGATCATAATAATTTCCATTCATTATATCGTCCGAATCGAAAGGTAATATATATTGACCTTTTGCATTTTCAATACCCGTATTTCTTGCCCTGGCCACTCCTCCATTTTCTTGATTTATAATTGTATATTTTTCATTGTAATCTTCCAATATTTTTAAAGTCCCCGAATCTGTTGATCCGTCATTTACTAATATGACTTCATAAGGATATGAAAAATTTACCTCTTCAATACTTTTAATAGTTTCCTTCAAATAAATTCCTGAATTAAAAACCGGAACAACTATAGATAAAATAGGATTTTCTTTCATATTACAAAAGTAATTTTTTTATGGGATTGAATTTTATATTCCAAAAAAATAAAATTAAGATCATTACCAAGATGATAAATTATCTGTTTTAGTGACCCTTAATTTTACTAGTTTTAAACACAATATACGTATGAATATTTTTACAATTGATTCATATACTTTATACTATCTTTTAGATTGTGCAATTGGTAAATTAAGGATAATCGGAACCAAGCTTTATTTAAAAAATTAGTTGAATGAACCATTTGACAAGACTTGGTTTTTAAGAAATTTGATCAACGTTATAAATTTAAATAATTATCAATAAGCTCAATAAACGGGATCTATTGGGAAACTTTTGACATTTTTTATAATGGATATTTTTTAACTCATGTCATGAATTTATGAGTAGAAAAAGTTTATATCTTATGTTAATATACTGATTTAAATTACGATAAAGTTTTCGAAATGATAGCATCTGAAAATCCTATTTTTTTATAGATTTCCAATAATTTTTTGGCTGAATCGTAATTACTCACTTTCCCGCTGGTATATATGTACAAATTGTTATCCGTTTTTTGTCTTATTACATTATTTAATCCTTTGAAAATAGCATCTCTTTCTCTGTATTTTTTTGGGGATACAAATAATTCAATGGTATAGTACAGACCGGTTACCACTTCTTTTTCATTAAATTCAACTATAGAAGCATCTGTAAACCCGGCTTCTTTGGCAATTTTTAATGTCGCTTCACTTTCAGATCGTAAATTTGTACTTCCTGCATAATATATATACTTACCGTTTGATTTAACAATTTCAACATTTCTCATACCTCTAAGTTGCAAGGAATTAGGACTGTATCTGTTGAATGATGCTAAGAATTGTACCTTTAGTGATAAGTTACTGTCCACCGGATTTTCAACAACTTGTTGAATTTCTTCCTCCGCTTTTTTCTCTGATTTTTTATCGTATTCTTTTTTATAGCTTAAAAAAGCTTCGTATATATCTTTAGCTATAGTATTTTGTCCTTCTTCTGAAGCTAAATATTGCCCTTCTTGAGGATTAGAGATAAATCCGGTTTCAATTAACACTGAAGGCATGGCTGTTTGAACTAAAACCAAAAAACCGGCTTGTTTTACTCCTCTGGAAAATCGATTTTCTTTTTTAAAATTATTTTCCACATAGCTGGCCATTTTTAAGCTGTTTTCTAAATATATGTTTTGCATCAATGTGAGACCTATTACCGATTCGGGTGATGAGGGGTTGAATCCTTCATAAGTCGTTTGATAATCTTTTTCCATATAAATAACCTCATTTTCCCTTTTTGCAACATCAAAATTATCTCTATTTCGATGAGCTCCCAGAACAAAGGTCTCCGTACCGTACGGGGCACTTTTAGGGCTTGAATTACAGTGTATGGAAATAAATAAGTTGGCTTTTCCTTTATTGGCAATATCTGCGCGGGTCATTAATGGAATAAATTCATCTGTCTTTCGAGTATAAATAACTTCTACATCTTTATTATTATTTTCAATCATGGCTCCAACTTTTAAAACCAATGAAAGATTTACATCTTTTTCATTGGCATAGGCTCCTCTGGCACCATTATCATGTCCGCCATGTCCGGCATCCAAAACTAAGGTAAAATCTTTTTTTTGTGAAGATAAAGAGCCGGTGAAAAAAATTAAAGTTATTAGAAGTATATTTTTTAAGTTAAATATTGTTAAAACTCTCATTAATTCTTTTTTTTGATTAATTTTGACAGCAAAATTTTTTCTGAATTTATATGCTTTGATCAATTCAAGTTTCAAATATAATATACTTTATTTATTTTTTCTAATTTTTAACATTCTCTTAGCACAGGAAAAAAGAGTTAAAACCCTTTCTGACACTGTAAAAATCCCTACTGATTCTATATCAGTTAATAAAGAAAAGCTTGAAAATATTGTGGACACTAAAGGGGATGAAATTCGTAATGTTTTTTCAAAAAAATTAACCTATCTGATCCATAATGCACAAGTCAGCTATCAGGATATGACCATTAAGGCAGATTATATTGTTATGGATTGGAACACCGGAGACATTTTAGCTCGTGGAAAAGTGGACAGTTTAGGAAGAATTATTGATAATATAAAATTTATTCAGGGAGGAAAAGAGTATGAATATACAGAAGCCCAATTTAATATGAATACCAAACAAGGTACGGCTTTTAATATTCGAACGGAAGAAGATGAAATGGCAATTATTGCCAAGAAAGCCAAAAGAATGAATGATGAAGAATATTATATGAGGGGGGGATTTATGACTACGGATGAATATTTTAAAGCAAAAAAAGATTCTATTCCTGATTATGGATTATCGACTAATAAAATGAAAGTTATTACGGGTAAAAATCAAAAAACCATCATTGCAGGACCTACCACGATGTATATTGAGCAAGTACCGACTCCGTTCATTTTACCCTTTTTATATTTGCCTTCTACGGGCAGCAATCGACAGGCGGGAATTTTAATCGGAACGTTCGGTGAACGGCAAAATAAAGGATTTTATTTGGAAAGATGGGGAATTTATGTTCCCATTGGTGAATATTTGGACTTAGAAAGCCGTTTTGGGTTTTACACAAAAGGAAGCTGGATGATTGATAATCGATTAAGGTATTTGAATCGTTACAAATATTCCGGTAATTTAAATTTTATTTATGAAAAAAATATAAACAGTACCAAAGGACTGGATGATTATTCAGAAATTGAAAATTATCGTATTACCTGGTCTCATTTACAAGATGCCAAAGCCAATCCAAATTTGTCCTTTAACGCATCGGTAAATTTTATGAGTCAGAATTACTACAACAACAGTATATATAATCAAAATGCTTTACATGGTAATGTAAATAATAATCAAACATCATCATCAATTTCTTTGGTTAAAAGATTTAATAATAATCCTTTAACTATTTCACTTAATACCTCAGCTTCGCAAAATATTTCAACCGGCGATGTAACCATGGTGCTTCCTAATGTAACGGTTACTATGCCTCAAATTTATCCTTTTAAACCTAAATCAGGACCTAAGAAAACCATTTGGCACAATATCTATATGGATTATAAAATGAATCTTCAAAATTCATTGAATACGTCTACTGATAATATGTTTACGTCAAAAATGTTTAAAAACTCTAATAACGGAATGAAAAATTCCACCAGTATTGGTACTACTTCCACACTTTTTAATTATTTTCAATTAGGTATCAATGGTAATTATAGAGAAATCTGGACTACAAAGACTATTAGAAGGGACTATAATGATTCTACGGATAAGGTTGAAACATTTAATAAAGATGGATTTAAAACTTTCAGAACTTTTGACGGGTCCCTTAATTTAACAACGACTTTGTATGGTATCGCCAACTTTAAAAAAGGAAGTATGATTCAGGCAATTCGTCATATGATATCTCCTACGGTCAGTTACGGATATATGCCTGACTTTTCTAAAGATTCCTGGGGATATTACGGTACGTATTCAGATAAAGATGGAAAAAAAGTAAAATATTCTTATTTTGAAGGAAATGTCATGGGTAATCCTTCCAATTATGAAAACAGTGCCATAAATATTTCCCTTGCTAACAATCTTGAAATGAAGGTTAGAAATAAAAAAGAATCCAACGGTTTTAAAAAGATAAAAATATTCGAATCTTTAAATATCAATACATCTTATAATTTTGCTGCAGATTCTTTGAAATGGAGTCCTATTAATGCTTCGGGTTCATCTTCTTTATTTAATTCTAAATTACGTGTTAATTATGCCATGAGGGTAAATCCTTATAAAATAGTATTTGATACTCCCGAATCAACAGTAGGTCATGCTATTGATAAGTTTGGATATTTCACTATTGCCAGTTATACGATGGGATTGAATTTTTCTTTGGATGAATCATTATTTGGTGAAAAGAAAGTAATTAAATATAAGAAGCAAGGAACGGTTAGATATGAAAAATACTACTTTGATGATGAAAATTACGCCCATTTCGATATGCCTTGGAAATTGGACGTAGGATTGAATTATGCTTCTACGAAAGAATATAATAGAAATACTAATGTTACTGCTACGGTAAATCTTTCGGGAGAAATCTCCCCTTCTCCGTATTGGAAAATTACTGCATCTACTAATTACGATTTGGAAAGTAAAGAATTCGGATACACTCGACTAGGATTTATGAGAGATTTGAGAAGTTTTAATATTAATTTCAATTGGGTTCCCATTTCTTCAAGTTATAACAAGACATGGAGTTTTTATATAGGAGTGAAAGCGGCCATATTAAAAGATGCGGTAAAATACGAGGCTAAAAATTTCAATGACAATGCAAGTTTTTAAAAAATTTGTATATTTAATTCATGATTAAAAAAATAATTAATACTGAAAAAGCTCCTGCAGCTATTGGACCTTATTCTCAAGCGATTAAGGTTAACAACTTTTTATTTGTTTCCGGACAAATACCGGTAAATCCACAAACCGGCGAAATTCCTGCTTCCATTGATGATCAAACTCATCAGGTTATGAAAAATATTGAAGCAATTTTAAGTAAAACTAATTTAAATTGGAATAATTTGGTTAAAACTACCATCTTTCTTCAAAATTTATCTGATTTTGCCACGGTTAATGAAATATATGCTTCTTATTTTTCTGATGCATATCCGGCCCGTGAATGTGTACAAGTCTCAGCCTTACCCAAAAATGTTTTAATTGAAATTTCAGTTATTGCTACAGAATTATAAAACGAAATGATAAGAAATACTCTTGCAGTTATATCCGGGCTTTTAGTAGCCATTACAATAATTACTCTTTCTGTTATGATAAATTCTTATTGGATACCTTATAATTATAAAGGTCTTCCTATAGAATATTGGAGATCCATTGTTCGTACTGCCAAAGGCGAATTCTTTATAGCCTTATTAATTTCTTCCGGGATTGGTTCTCTCTTAGGTGGAATAGTTTGCGCTTTATTAGTAAAAACCGCAAAAACCGCTTATGCTATGTTGATCGGATTTATACTTTTACTAACTGCTATTATTTCTGTTTTTACATTTAAAGGACATCCCACCTGGTATATAATAAGTATGTTTTTTATATTTTTTCCATTCTCTTGGCTGGGGGCTAAAATAGTGGAATGGTTACAAAATAAAAAAATAATTGATTCACAAAAAAGCAAGTAATTACTACATTCGTATAGTTTTCATCAACAGCTCCACTACTTCATAAGCAGCCGGACATATGACTGTATTTTTTAACGTTAATTTATTTATCTGATAGAATTTTTTACGATCCGTATGGGGATATTCTTTACATGCTTTCGGACGTACTTCATAGATGGAACAATAATTGGAACTGTCTAAAAACGGGCAAGGCAATTGTTTAAATATCCAGTCATTATCTTCATCTTTATACAAATATTGATCTATAAAATCAATCGGTTTCATTCGTAAAAATTTAGATATTCTTTCAATGTCTTTTTCTAAAAACAAGGGTCCGGTAGTTTTACAACAATTAGCACATTGTAGGCAATCTATATGTGAGAAAACTTTATCATGAATTTCGATTAATTCTTGATCCAATTTTTTGGGCTTCTTATTTTTGAGTTTTTCTAAATATTTTTTGTGTTCTGAAGCTTTTTTTAATGCTTCGTTTTTATATTTATCTAAATTCATTATACTTTTAAAGTGTGTATATTATTTAACTTAAAATATTAGCCCTTTTTAATTGAAAAAGGATGAAATTTTTCTATCGTATCTCTTAGTTGTTGATTATCTAAATGGGTATATATTTCTGTTGTGGTAATACTTTCATGTCCAAGCATTTGCTGAATTGAACGTAAATCGGCACCATTTTTCAGTAATACCGTTGCAAAAGAATGCCTGAATGTATGGGGGGAAACTTTCTTTTTAATTCCGGCCTTTTCTGCAATATTTTTTATTATTATAAAAATCATTTCACGTGTTAGCTGCCCTCCTCTTCTATTTAGAAAAAGTATATCTTCACATTTAGGTTTCGGGTTTAAATGAATACGAATTGAGTCTTTATAAAGATTTATATATTTAATCGTCCAATCCGATACAGGTACTAATCTTTGTTTATTCCCTTTTCCGATAACTCTAATAAAATTTTCATCTAAATATAAATCGGAAAGTCGTAAATTAATTAATTCTGAAACACGAAGGCCACATCCATATAATGTTTCAATAATGGTACGGTTTCTCTCTCCTTCGGATTGGGATAAGTCTATTGACTGTATTATAGTTAATACTTCTTCATGGCTTAGCACGTCAGGAAGATATAGGCCAATTTTAGGACTTTCGAGCAATTCTGCCGGATTATCTTGCCTTTTTTCTTCTATTTGCAAAAATTTAAAAAAAGATTTTAATGATGATATTACTCGAGCTTGAGACTTGGCTGAGGAAGATTTTTTTGCAAAATCATAAATAAAATCTTGAATTAAAAATCTATCTATAGTATATGGGGTAATGGACGTATCATGTTCGGCAAATTTTATTAGTTTTTTAATATCTCTTATATAAGCTAATTGTGTATTTTGAGAAAGGCCTTTTTCTAATAATAAATATTCTTGAAAATTATTTATTGCTAAATTCCACTCCATGATAACAAAATTAAAATTTTATAAAAAAACTCTAATTTAATTTATTTAAATATTTTTCCTTATAACACAAAAAGAAAATAATTAAATAAATTATTTATATCTAAGAATATCAAATCAAAAAAATTAAAAATTCTATAATTTATTATTCAATGCGTAATGATTTACATTTCTAAAATTTATTTAATTTAGCTATTTAAAATATTGAATTATTTAGAGACTTTTAAAGTCTTTACCCTTTGGTTTAGATAAATTTTTTTTAGCCATTATTTATATTGTTTAAATACATAACTATTTTAAAATATAATATTGTAAATATTCATATACTTAATGCTCTTTTAATTAAGGATTTTTTTTATACTAAATACCTAAGTTTTATAAGTTACAAATAAAAAAGATAAAGCTTTAAATAATCAATTATTTTATTAATTATAATTATTCTAAAAGTTTAAAAATGAGCTTAAAAGATATACAATTTCAAGTTGACCAATGGATTCAATCCTATGGTGTAAGGTATTTTAACGAATTAACCAATATGGCTCAACTAACTGAAGAAGTGGGAGAAGTTGCCAGAATTATATCCAGAAGATATGGCGAACAATCTGAAAAAGAGTCTGATAAAAGCAAAGATTTAGGAGAAGAATTAGCTGATGTTATTTTCGTAGTAGCTTGTTTAGCCAATCAAACAGGAATTGATTTAGAAAAAGCTTTTCAAAAAAAATTAAAGGCGACTACTCAACGCGACAGTGAAAGACATCATAATAATAAAAAATTACAATGAGGGAAATTTCAATCAATCTTTCCGGTTCAAAAAGTATTACCAATCGTGTATTAATACTAAATTCATTGTTCAATAATTCTCTACAACTACAAAACCTATCGAAAAGCCAAGATAGCCAAATGATGAAAGATGCTCTTTCTTCTAAAAAGCATTGCATTGATATACATCATGCCGGTACAGCTATGAGGTTTTTAACTGCATTTTTTTCAATTCAAGAAAATAGAGAAACTATCCTTACCGGTTCTCATCGAATGAAAGAACGCCCTATAAAAATTTTAGTGGATGCGTTAAGTCAGTTAGGAGCGAATATTTCATATGTTGAAAATGAAGGATATCCTCCCTTAAAAATTAAAGGGAAAGAAATCAAAAGTAATATCATTAATTTACCATCAAATATCAGTAGTCAATATATAACTGCCTTATGCTTGATAGGAACTAAATTAGAAAAAGGTTTGGTTATAGAGTTGGAAGGTAAAATTACTTCAAGACCTTACATTACTATGACTCTCCAGATTTTGAATAAAATAGGAATTAAAACCTTATTTAACCAAAATAAAATTACAATATATCCTGTAAGTGAAATAAGAAAACAACAATATATAATTGAAAGTGATTGGTCCTCGGCTTCTTATCATTATTCTATATGTGCTTTAAGCGATAATTTAACTATTAAGTTAAAATATTTATTTGAAGATTCATTACAGGCGGATAGAAGAGCAGTGGATATTTATCAAAAATTCTTTGGCATTAATACTACTTTTAATATAAACGAAATAACCTTATGTAAGCAACCCAGTTTTGAATACCCTAATTATATAGAATTGGACATGAATGATTGTCCTGATATTGCGCAAACGGTTGCTTTAACTGCCTTTGGTCTACGTATTCCTATAAAAATTACGGGACTTGAAACATTGAAGATTAAAGAAACCGATCGTTTAGTTGCTTTAAAAAATGAATTAGAAAAATGTGGAGGAAAGGTAGAAATTACTGATAATTCTTTTACACTTCTTAAAGTCAATTCTTTTAATGCTAATCAAAAAATTGAAACTTATAATGATCATCGAATGGCAATGAGTTTTGCTCCTTTAAAATTACTGTTTCCTTTAGAAATTACAAATCCTGATGTAGTTGTAAAGTCCTATGTTGAATTTTGGAATGATATGAAATTTTATGGAATTAAAGTTTAAGACTCTTTTTTAAAGAATAATTTTTTAAATTTTTAATATTTTACTAATATTAAATTAAAATAGTACCTTTGACGTTTTTATATCATCTATGATTTATAAAGTTTCTGTGATTGTACCTGTATATAATGTTGAACATTATCTTCGTAAATGTCTAGATTCTCTCATAAATCAAACATGTAAAAAAATTGAGATAATTATTGTTAACGATGGGTCTACAGATAATTCACAATTAATTATTGATGAATATGCGTTAAAATATGATAATATAAAAACTATTGTTCAAAGTAATAAAGGGTTAAGCGAAGCTAGAAATACCGGTATTAAAAATGCATCCGGTGAGTTTTTAGCATTTGTTGATAGTGACGATTGGATTGAAAAAGAAATGCTACATGAAATGTATAATCTAGCCAAAAAACATTCAGCAGACATAGTTTTATGCAGCCTTCAAAATATAGATGATCAAGGCCAAATAATAAAAAAATTACCTGAATTACATCAACTTCCTGAAAAAATTGATCTCACACATGATTTCACAATTTTTGGTGAAATGTCTTGTTTTGCATGTAATAAAATTTTTAAAAGGGAACTATTTAATGACATCTCTTTTCCTTTAAATATGCATTTTGAAGATGTGGCAACTATTCCTAGATTATTTCTAAAAGCTAAAACAATAGCCAAATCCAATAAATATTTTTATCAATATTTAATCAGAAGCGGTTCTATAACAAGAAATTATTCTATTAAAGGAATTAATATGTTTGATGCCATCGAAATAGTTAAACATGATTTTTTTAAAAGCATTTACTTTAAAAATCTTCATGACTGGCATAAATTTACTATCTTTCAAGGATTTTATTGTTTTCTGGCTTATTATGCATATGTAAGTGATTATAGCAGTAGAAAAAAAATGTTCTCTAAACTTAAAGAAACGTTAAAAAGTGAACATATTTCCAAAAAACAAATTTATACCTATAATAGATTTGGAAAAAATTATCTTAGTACTTTAAATTTAAAAAAAATAATATTTTATGTATTACAACTAATCAAACTATAATTTAATGCTTCATCCAGTATATTATATTATTTTATTTGTAATAACCTTTTTTTCTTATATAGAAATATTTAATAACGGTTCTAAAGCTAGGATAAAAGTTCCTTATATCATTATATCTTCGCTTTTAATATTTCTCTGTGGAATACGTATTGCTCAAGGTGCTGATTATTGGCCTTATTATAAGCTATACATGGGTGTTAATAAATATGTAAAATGGGAGAATGTTTTTAATGCTGATATTGAGGTAACATATGTATTAATTTCGAAAATATTGGGATATTTTAAAATGCCCTTCTTCGTTTTATTATTTATTTTCGGACTTATTTCTATTTCCCTAAAAACTTATTCCTACTATAAGTATTCGCCATATCCCATGCTATCGCTAATGTATTTTTTTATGCCAAATTACTTTTTTAGTGATTCCGGACATATTAGACAAGCAGTTTCAATAGCGCTTTGTTTATATTCTTATCAATATATTGAACAAAGAAAATTATTTAAATTTTTAATATGCGTTTTTATTGGTTATTATTTTCATAAAACAGCATTGATATTTATTCCGGCATATTGGATTACAAGGTTGAATTTATCGACCTTTACCTGTTTTTTAATAATAATTTTTGCAATAATAATTTCTCCCTTTAAGCCTTATTTATTTTTTGAAAATTTATTTTCAAATATATCTTCTGATCTCATAGCAGAAGCTTCCGGGGGGTTTTATTCTTATAGAAATTTAGAAGGTGTCGGATGGAAAATGAATGATCTTGTAAAATTAATTTTTATAGCAATACTTTTAATAAACGACAAATATATTTGTAACAGAACTAACGATCCTAATTATAAAATGATAAGAAATTTGATAGTAACCTATTATTTCTTATACTATTCTTTTCGTGAAAATTCAATATTTTCAATTAGACTTCCTTCTGTATACGGTGATTTTTGGACTATTCTAATAGCCATGATTGTAAAATACTCTAATAAAAGTTATAGAATTTTTATATACTATTTTGTTGTTATATATATTTATTTAATGAGTTGGAGGATTTGGCCTAATTCAGTTGCATTAGGTTTTGATAAAATGTCTAATGTATTCAATACATCTTATGACATTAATTATTTCATACCTTATGAATATATCAATGAAAATTAAATTGTTATCAATATTTTCATATTTACATAATTTATTGTTGAAATAATATCATTTTTTTTCTTATCATATATCATTATATAAAATCATTAATCTAAATTTAGAAATATATAATACATTCTAAATTTCAAAACTATTATTTTTTTTAATTTAAATTGTTTTGTTTTTTAAAAATTCAGATTTTATTTAATAAAAACTAATTTATATAACTAAATTTACAACTAATGGTTTCTAAAAATTTATACCTTTTTATCTTAGTAAATATTTTATGAAAAAATGTCTACTTTTATTAACACGATATCCTTTCCCTATTATTGGTGGAGATAAAGTAAAAAGTTATAACTTAATAAAAATATTATCTAAAAATTTTAAACTTCGGGTAATAATTATTACTGATGAGCCTCATAATCATGATGGTGAAGAATTTTTAAAAAAGAATACAGATTCTTACACAGTATTCAGATATTCTCCCTTAAAGTTTAAATTGAATGCTATTAAAGGTTTGTTTAAAAAAATTCCTCTTCAAGTATCATATTATTATTTTTCAAACATTCATAAAAAAATACTTGAAGATATTGAAAACTCTGATCTTATCATCGCAAATTTAATTCGAACAACAAAATATTTAAACAATTCTAGTCACAAAAAAAAATTTTTAGATATTGTTGATGCTATTGGACCTCATTATATTGAAGCTACTCAAAAAGCAACTTCATTATTTTGGAAAATAATTTATTATATTGAGGGTAAAAGAGTATTAAATTATGAGATTCAATGTATAAGAAATTTTAACAGTACTTTTTTTGTTAATAAACAGGAAGCTGAATCTTATTCTAAATATGGCAAGTCGATTTGGATTCCTAATGGAGTTTCATCAAAATTAGTAAACTGTAAATTACCTTCTAAAATAAGTTCTCGAAAAATTGTTTTTTTTGGTAAAATGAACTATCAACCAAATATAGAGGCTGTCATTTGGTATATTGATCATATACATAATCATTTGCCTAAAGACTATGAATTTATTATTTTAGGAGCATCTCCTTCAAAAAAAATTCTTAATAAAACTAAAAAGTATAAAAATATAAATGTTACAGGATATTTAGACAATCCCTACGAAATTATTACAAATTGTTGTCTTGTAGTCTCTCCGATGCAAATTGGTGGGGGAATACAGAATAAGGTCTTAGAATCTATGGCCTTAGGCCAAATTAATGTTTTAACATCTAAAGTAGCCAATCCTATAACCGGAGCAAAAGTGAATACACATTTTTTAGTAGAAGATCAACCTTTGAAAATGATCCATTTATTAAAAGATATTCTAACTAATAGAGAGAAATATCTTCATATCGGAAAAAATGCTCGAGAATTTATTGCACATAATTATACCTGGGAGAATTATGAAAAAAAACTCTTAAGAATGCTATCAGATTCTTAAAAGTTATATTAAAATTTTTCTTAAATAAAAAAAACCAATCTAAAAGCAATAGATTGGTTTTTTATTAATTAAAAGTAATATAATTTAATTTATAATTATTTTCTTAGTTAAGGTTGTTTTATTTGATTGTATTTTTATAAAATAAATACCCGCAGGTTGTCCCTGAATATCAACATTAATTTCCTTTTCTTTTATTTCTTTAGTATATACTATATTTCCATTAGAATTCATTATATGTAGTACTCCTTCTATTTGACCATCTAAAGAAATGGTAAATAATCCATGGGTAGGATTGGGATAAATTGACACTGAGTTTTCTGATAACCTTGCTTTTTCTGATTCTATCTTATTAGTATTAGTATCGAGTCTAAATGCACTTTTATCCGAAGGAGAAATATAAACTTTTGAAGCTACGTTTATAGATTGTCTAGCTCTACTACTATTCACATACACCTTTACTTTTATGTGATAAGATCCCGGTTCTAATGCTTTTTCAATTAATGGATTTCTAGAATTAAACCATCCTTTAGCTCCGTCATTCATCCAGGTGGTTTGAGTAATTTGTGATTCTTCTTCATTACCATTGGAATTTTCTTTAACAATGTAAGTCCATTGCCTCATAAAAGCTAATGTCCTAATTTCAAGGTTTGCTTTTGAACCTTTAGGTACCACAAAGGATTTACTTTTATAAATAAAATATCCTTCTCCCGGATCACCAGGTGCACCAGTAATCCATCTTTCATTATAAGTATTATCTTTAAATTGGGGATAATACCAACCCGAGTAAGTATGCCTTGTGCGAGCAATGTGTTCTGAACCATCCGGACGAATACATTTCCAATCCGGGTCTTCAATCTCGATTGGCATAACGGAGCCATCATCGAAACGTCCAGTACTTAGGTCAATTACATTGACTTGGGCTTTTAATATTGAAAATAAAAAAATAAAAAGCCAGTAAATTTTTTTCATAAGTATATATTTTATAAATTGTATAATACAAATATATATTTATTTTTTTAATATTTTATTTTGTATATGTAAATAATATTGAATATTACAAAATTTAAATCAATAATTATATTTAATTTATACCGTATTATAAATTTAAATTATTTTTAAACAATAAATTATATCACGATTAACTTAATATTATCCCATATAAAGCTTTCAACTCAAATTTTTTAGAAGGATTTGACTTAATTCGTTTTATTTGAAAATAGTAAATAAAATTTATTTAATTCCACAAAAAAAACTTTATAAATATTAACTTTTTAAATATATCTTTGTTAGATTCATAATAATTGTACAATAACGCTAGTTATCAAATCGACTTAAAGTAAATATGGAAGAAGTTGATATAAGAAATATTAAGTATTTTTTGGGAATTGATAGTTTTTATCTAAAATGTATATTGGGTTTAATAGGATCATTCTTATTAACCTATTTGACTATTCCTAAAATTATTAGAGTTTCTTATAAAAAAAATTTAATGGCAAGACCTAAGGAAAGAAGTTCTCATCACACGGAAACTCCTAATTTAGGTGGAATTTCAATTTTTTATTCTGTTACAATTATGTCTTCCATATGTGCTTATGAGCTATTTTCTTCCTATATTTTTTTATTTTCCGGAATTATTGTTCTATTCTTCATTGGATTAATGGATGATATATTAGTTGTTGCACCTAATAAAAAATTTTATGCACAAATTGTTACCGCTCTAATGATTTCTGTAGGATCCAACGTTAGAATTGGTCATTTCTTTGGCATTTTCGGTATTAATCTACTCCCCTATTGGTTTAGTATTTTATTTACCGTTTTAATTTTTATTTTTTTAATAAATGCGTTCAATTTAATAGACGGAATCGATGGTTTAGCATCAGGTGTTGCAATCTTAGTTTGTTGTGCATTCATAATTACTTTTTGGAGATTGGGATCAATTAATTATCCTATGATTGTCTTAGCATTAACCATTATTGGAAGTCTTTTAGCTTTTCTCCATTATAATTTTTCCAAAAGGTATAAAATATTTATGGGTGACACCGGATCTATGATTATAGGATTTTTACTTTCATTTATGGGTATTAAATTCCTAAATTTATTTTTATTGCAATACCCATTCGGTACTCCGGTATACTGGATTCAAACAGCTCCAGTAATTGTTATTGCCATTTTAATTATTCCTATCATTGATACGTTAGGTGTTTTTATGATACGTATATATAAAAAACGCTCTCCTTTTAATGCAGATAAAAATCATATGCATCATAGATATTTACGTTTAGGTTTATCTCACAAACAAGTTACGTTAGTTATAGTTGCAGAAAATGCTATAGTTATATTAGTTGCTTACTTTTTAAGACATATTAATGTTCATCTACTACTTATCATAATTTTATTATTGGGAATCATATTTTCTTTTCTCCCCTTATTATTAACTAAAATTATACACAAAAAACGTGAATAAAAACACCAAAATATATTTATCTCCTCCCAACATTGATCATTCAGAAATAGAAAATGTAGTTCAAGCTCTAAAAAGTGGATGGATTTCACCTTTTGGATCTTACACAATTGATTTTACTAATAAATTATCTAAATATTTTAAAAAAAATATTTTATTAACAAATAGTGGAACGTCTTCGATTCACCTTGCTCTAAAAGTAACCGAAATTAAAGAAGGTGATTATGTTTTATGTTCTAATTTAACTTTTGCTGCTACTGCTTTTCCTATTTTATATGAAAAAGCTATTCCTGTATTTATAGGTTCTGAAAAAGAAACATGGAATATGTCTCCTGAATTTCTTCACTTCGCAATTGAAGATTTAAATAAAAAAGATATAAAACCTAAAGTTTTAATCATTGCACATATTTACGGAATGCCTGCACAAATGGATAAAATAATTGATATATGCAAGGATAATAACATCATAATCATTGAAGATGCAGCAGAGGCGTTAGGTTCCTTTTACCATAATAAGCCTTTAGGCTCGATGGGTAACTATGGAATTATTTCATTTAATGGAAATAAAATTATTACTACCTCTCAAGGGGGTGCTCTAATATTACCCAATAAAAAAAGTTATAACTATGCTGAAAAATTAGCTTTTCAAGCAAAAGAAAAAGTCGATTATTATAAACATAATGAATTAGGATATAACTACTCTACAAGTAATATTCTTGCCGCTTTAGGTAGTGCACAATTTGATAAATTGGAAATAAAAGTAAAAAGAAGAAGACTAATTTTCGATTATTATCTTTCAAATCTGGAAAAACGATTCACCATAGACTATCAAAAAGAATTAAATCACAGCTTTTCTAATCGTTGGTTAAGCTCTTTTATATTTCCAACCTCATTAAATAAAAAAATTAAAAGTTTGCTTGATAAAAACAATATTGAATCAAGATTTCTTTGGAATCCACTAAATAATCAGAAAGTTTTTAAAAATTTTTCATTTTATGGTGATTCTTTTTTTGAAAATAGCCTTTTCAAAAACGGACTGTGTCTACCCTCCGGAGATAATTTAAACGATGAAGATTTAAATAAGATTATTACTATTATCGATAAAAATATTTAAAATATAATGCCAAACAAAGAAGATATAATCAAAATTCAAAATCAAAATATTTCCTTTGAAGAATTGTTTAATAAAAAAATAGATTATTCTAATAAAGAATATAATTATTTAAATCATAAAGTAATTTTAGTTACCGGTGGTGGAGGTTCTATAGGAAGCGTATTAATTCAAAGATTATTGGAAAGTTCATGTAAAAAAATTATAATCTTAGATCATTCTGAATATGCAATTTTTAAAATCAAATTAAAATTTAAAGATGAAATTGAAGATAATCGTTTACAGTTATTTTTAGGAGATATTAGAAATAAAGAATTATTAAAAAAATTATTTTCTTTATTTTCTATTCAAATAATTTATCATGCCGCAGCTTATAAACACATTGATATTTTAGAGAATAACGTAGAAGAGTCTCAATCCGTAAATATAGATGCTACTTTAAACTTATTGGAAATTGCATTAACTAATCAAAATGTCGAACAGTTTATTTTTATTTCAACCGATAAAGCTGTTCAACCCATAAACATTATGGGAATATCTAAACGAATTGCGGAACTGAATCTTCTAAAAAAAATTATAATAAAAGAAATTCCTACGACGTTAGAAATTAAAATTATTCGATTTGGAAACGTTTTCAATAGTAGCGGATCGGTTTTCACTATCTTTAAATATCAAATTGAAAACCAACTGCCTATTACTATTACAAATAAAAACATGAATCGATATTTTATTTCCAAATATCAAGCCTCCAGAGGATTAATTGAAATAGCCTCTCCTATTAACTGTTCCGGGATATATATTTTAGATATGGGAAATTCTTATAATATTAATGATTTGTTAAACACATTTTTACAAAAATTAAATCTCGACTATAAGCCGAAAATTATTTATTTAAATAAGATTTCAAATTTTGAAAAATTTGAAGAACAATTATATTTTCCTTTTGAAGGAATTGAAAATAATATATCTATTTATAAAAAAATAATTTTAAATAATTATGATATAAGTAATATTGAAACAGAAATTACAAATCTTATGCAAATATTAAAAAATTAACTATTTTTGCAGTTTAAGTTATTATATGAAATTTAATCAAGCTATTTTTATTATTTCTTTTGCTTTATTATTATGTTCTTGCATCGGTGTTAAAGATTTAAAATATCTTCAACCTAGCGAAAACCTACATTATAATGAATATGGATTAGTTCCGGTAATCTATGAAAACTACAGGGTAAAAAAAGACGATATTTTAGCAATGACCCTTATCACTTCGGATAAAAACGCTTCTCGATTTTTAAGTGAAGAAAACACAACGGCATTTAAAGGAGGTGCTAACAGTGGAGATGGAAGATTAAGAACTAGTGGATTAATTGTTGATGCCAATGGATATATAACCATATATGGATTAGGTGAATTCTATGTATATGGGTTAACTTTAAATGAAATAACAGATTTAGTTCAGTCTAAACTAAATGAAGTATTATATAATGATGGAAAAGCTGAAGTTCGAATGAATATCGGAGCCATCAAATATTATATGGTAGGCGAAATTGCATCACCCGGAGAAAAAACGGAGTTGTCTAACCGGGTCGATTTATTACAAGCGATAGCTAAATCGGGAGATTTAACAAGATACGCTGACAGGCGCCATATTAGAATCATCAGAGAATACCCGGAAGGTAAAAAAAACATTGTGCTTGATATAACCCGCGATGATATTCTAAACTCTCCCTATTTTTATTTACAATCTGGAGATCAAATTATTATAGACCCATTAAAAGAGAAAATATCTGGTTTAGGAGGTGGTACCACTATTGGAGATGTTACCCAATTCCTATCTGTAGGTATTCAGGCAATTACAACGTATTTATTTTTCAAAACATTATAATAAATTTTAGTATCGAAACATGAATACCACTGACCAGCAAAATACTAACCAAAATAAAACACAAAAAAATAAAAATTCCGATTTTCTCGAAAATAATTTTTTTAGTCTTGAAAGATTTATTCGAAGGCTTATAAAAAATTGGTATTGGTTTTTAATCGCTTTTATATTTGGATGGACCATAGCTTTTCTTGTCAATCGATTTTCTGATCGATTTTACCAATCTTCTACCACAGTCAGTATATCTTCCGGTACATCAAGCGTTCTGGCACCCAATCAATCCATAAACTTTATTTGGGGAGGAAATTCAGGGGCTACGCAAGGTATATATTATAAAAAATTACTGACTTCCAGAACTCACAACGAAAATTTAGTCAAATCGCTTAATCTATACATAAATTATTATTTAAAAGGTAATTTTAAAACAACTGAAATTGACTATGTAGATGTACCTTTCAAAATAGTAGTGGATACAAATTATCCCCAATCTTTGTATACAGATATTAAAGTGGATATACTCCCTGATCATAAATTTAAACTCACTTTTCCTGATAACTTAAATGAAACGTGTTTTCTT
Organism: Apibacter sp. B3546; assembly: GCF_009827885.1. NCBI lineage: Bacteria > Pseudomonadati > Bacteroidota > Flavobacteriia > Flavobacteriales > Weeksellaceae > Apibacter > Apibacter sp. B3546. The sequence continues at coordinate 58,780 of NZ_WINW01000032.1, forward strand.
TATACAAACGAAAACTATTATATACGTAAAGACAAATATGTAAAAGAGCTCATTGTCCCTTTAAATACATGGGTACAAACAAATAATTTAAAATTTAAGTTTGTTAAAAATAAAGAATACGGGGGCAGATTTGGAGATAACATTACAGATCTCAGTTTTTATTTTTACTTATCGACCATAAATTATTCTGTATCCAAAATTAAATCTTTAGTTTCTATAGACTTTGATCAAGACCTTCCATCCATCATGATTATGACAAAGAAAGGATTAAGTTTAAATGGGACTATTAATTTCTTAAATAAATCGGTAGATGAATTAATAAAAAGAAGACTTGAAGATAAAAATAAAGTTAATTTAAATACCATTGATTTTATTAAAAAACAAATCATTATAACAAAAAGAAAATTAGATAGTGCTACGGTAATCTTTCAGAAAGTACAAATGGATAATAAGATTTTTTCAAAATCTGATGTTAGTACCAATGTTATCTTATCTAAAATACAAGGTTTAGATCTTAGAAGAGAAGAATTAAAATCTAAAATTGAGGCTTTAAATAATTTTAAAAAATCATCTTTCAATAAAAACACTTATTTAAATGGAGATATTTTAGGAATATCGGATAATAATATAGATGGTTTGATGCAAAATGTTCAAACCTTAGAACAAGAAAAAAGAGATTTATTATTAATATATAGAGATCATTCAGAACCTATTAATGAAATAAATTACAAAATTAATAATGCCAAAAATAAGGTTATATCCTTACTAGATAATTCATCTAAAGATCTCGCTACCAATTTAAAAAATGTAAATAATCAAATAAGTAATTTAGAACTCGATATTGAATCTCTTCCGGAAAAAGAACGATTATTTGTCAATGCGCAAAGAGGTTATTTACTAAATGACGGTATATACAATACCCTTTTGGATAAATTATCTGAGGCAGAAATGAGGAAAGCTACTACAATTTCTGATATAACTGTATTAGATAAAGCAAAAAATACGGGACAAGCTCCTATAACTCCAAACATTCAAAAAAATAAATATAAATATATAGGGATATCATTGGTTATTCCTCTTATATTGTTGTTCTTAATCGAACTATTAGATAATAAAATAAAATTAATTTCAGATTTAAAATCAGTTACTAAAATCCCAATTATAGGTACTATCGGACCTAAAAATACCGAAAATAATTTAGCTGTACTGGCACGACCTAAATCGAGTATTTCTGAAAGTTTTCGAGCTATTAGATCCAATTTGAGGTTTTTATATAATGAAAAGGATGTGAAGGGTGGAAAAGTTTTTTTAATAACCTCGTCTATAGGCAGTGAAGGAAAAACCTTTATAGCAATTAACTTAGCTTCTGTTTTAGCGTTAAGCGGTAAAAAAACGGTTTTAGTTGGAATGGACTTGCGAAAACCTAGAATTTTTGATGACTTTAAAATTAGTAATAAAGTAGGATTATCAGGTTATCTTTCCGGATCAAATTCACTTGAAGATATTATTAAAAAAACAGAATATGAAAATTTAGATATTATTCCGGCAGGACCTATACCTCCAAATCCGGGTGAATTATTAATTAGTATGGAAAATGAAGAATTGATTAAAAAATTAAGAACTATGTATGATTATATCATTATAGATTCTCCACCGGTTGGTTTAGTTATTGATGCATACGATTTAATGTCTCTTTCTGATGCCAGAATTTATGTTGCCCGTTGCAATTATACGTATAAACAGCTTTTAAAGGGCATTAACGAGAAATATAATAATGATGAGGTAAATCACATTGGAATTATTTTCAATGATTACGTTAATCCGGGAGGATATGGTTATGGGTATGGCTACGGGTACGGATATGGTTATGGATATGGTTATGGATATTTTGAAGAAGATGAAAACTATGACAATTCATTATTTACACGAATAAAACGTTTATTTAAAAAATAATAATCAAAAAGGTTGGAATATATTCCAACCTTTATTTAAAATATATATATACCTCAAAATTTTCGTATATAACATAATTAATCGTAAGTGAAAAAGCTTATCATTATAGGAGGCGGAGCTTCCGGATTTTTTTTAGCATCCAACATTAATTCCAATAAATGGGAAACAATTATATTAGAACAAGCTAAAAGTCCCCTTCAAAAATTAAAGATATCGGGCGGAGGAAGATGTAATGTTACTAACGCTTGTTTTATACCTAAAAAACTGGTAAAATTCTATCCTAGGGGATCCAAAGAACTTTTAAGTGTATTCAATCATTTTCAACCATCTGATACTTTTGAATGGTTTGCTCAAAAAGGCGTTAATTTAAAAATTGAAAACGATAATAGAGTATTTCCCGAATCTAATTCTTCTCAAACCATTATAGATACATTTATTGAGCAGGCAAACAATAAAAATATAGAAATTAATTACAATTCAACGGTAATTAACCTAAAAAAAATAGAAAATCAATTTGAAATAATTACTACTCATTCCACTTATTATGCTGATGCCCTTGTAGTTGCAACAGGAAGTTCCTTAAAAATGTGGAAAATCCTAAATCAATTAGGTCATACCATCATTCCTCCTGTCCCTAGCTTATTTACCTTTTTATGTGATGATCCACTGATTCGCAATTTACAAGGAATTACTTTTCCAGAAGCAGAAATACATATTCCTTTATTAAAATACAAAGAATTCGGGCCTTTACTTATCACGCATTGGGGTATAAGTGGACCTGCCGTATTAAAATTATCTGCATGGAGTGCCCGAGAATTATATAATCTTAATTATAAATTTGTTGTACGGGTAAATTGGATTTCTGAAACTTTTGATAAGGTAAAAGAGGCATTAATTCAAGAAAAAGAAAAACATCCCAAAAAATCGATTTATAGTTTAAAACTATACCATTTAACTCATCGATTTTGGAATAATCTTTTAGAACATCTCCAAATTAACGATAAAAATCTATCCGATTTAAGTAAAAAAGATATCAATAAAATAGCCGAATCACTTACCAATACGCAATTATCCATTACTGGTAAAAATACGCATAAAGATGAATTTGTAACTGCCGGAGGTGTAGATTTGAAAGAAGTTGATTTTCGCACTATGCAATCTAAATTAATACCTAATTTATATTTTGCGGGTGAAGTTTTAAATATTGATGCATTAACGGGAGGATTTAATTTTCAAGCATGTTGGAGTGAAGCATATATCATAAGCCAACAGCTTAATTTAAATAATTGAAATTTAAATTTTATTTAGTAAATTGAAAAATAAAATTTATACTAATTATTATAAAAGCAATTTAAAGATTTTAACCATGATTTTATTAGAAACCTATTTAAAACATGTGAAAGATCTTACTATATAAATTATTTATTAATTAAATACTCAACAACAGTTAGTCCGACAAGCTATCATTTTAGATGCTCTTTTACTAATAAAAAATAATTTAACTACTATGAATTTTAAGTATCCGTTCATTTTAAATAAAAACATTATATCCTTAAAAAATAACTATGTAACATCTAATTATATTTATATTTCATTTTTATACTAACTAATACACAAATTATATGAAACCTTTCTATTCTATTTTAACCTTATTGGTATTTAATTTGTCATTTTCACAAACGATAAATTTTGAAATCATAAAAGAAAATGTAACGGATAAGAATTCGTCCTATTATTATGATCATTTAATATCTGAATTCTTAAATAATGCGTCTAACTTCCATAATGAAAAGGTGAAATCGTATTACCTTTATTATGGTAAGCTATATACTTCATATTATACTAAATCTTTGGAAGGAAAAAACAATTATTTAAAATTCATGAAACAAATAGCAGCTAAAAAATATACTAAGGCAGTTATTTTAGGAGAAGAATTACTAAAAAATGATCCGGTTAATCTTACGGTAATTTTAAATCTAATTATATGTTATAATGAAAATAATGAAAATGAAGAAAGATTAAAACTATTAAAAAATCAAGCTGAAATTTTAATGAGAGCTATTGCCGACTATGGAGATGGAAAGAATAAGGAAACCGCTTTTAAAGTTATTTCATTAAGTGATGAATTTGCACTTTTAAATTATTTAGGAATTAATCTTGAAATGTATAGTAGAAATTCTGAAAAGCTAAATTCAACTACTATCTTAGATATTTGGACTAAAGAACAAAAATATCAAAAAGATAAAAGAAATAAAATTTATATAGAGGTTTTTACAGAATCTTCTGATAAATAGAATAACTAAATCATCTTTGTAGTCACTACTTAGTTTATAAACTATTAGAGTAAATAACTTATATTTACAAAAATAATATTTATGATAGTCCACGATTTCAGTAAATCTAAATCCATTTTAAATCATTTTGTAGGAGAATTAAGAGATGTCTCTATTCAGAAAGACAGAATGAGATTTAGAAAAAATTTGGAAAGAATAGGTGAAATTTTAGGTTACGAACTAAGTAAGACGCTTGAATACCAAACTGTTAACATTACTACTCCTTTAGGTAGTAAGCCTACAGAATTGATTATCCAGCAACCTGTACTATGTACTATTTTGAGAGCGGGATTACCTTTACATCAAGGAATGATGAATTTTTTTGATCAAGCGGAAACCACATTCGTATCCGCATTTAGACATCATCCGAACAGTAATAAAGAATTTGAAATAGTGGTTGAATATTTGGCAACTCCTTCTTTGCAAGATAAAACATTAATAATTTCAGATCCTATGCTGGCTACCGGTGAATCTTTGGCAAATGTTTATGAAGTTTTATTAAGTCAAGGAAAGCCTAAGAAAGTACATATTGTTGCAGCCATAGGCTCCAAACCGGGAATTGATTACATTAAAACTAAATTACCTGAAAATTCAGAATTATGGATTGCGTCTGTTGATGATGAATTAGATGAAAATAAATATATCGTACCCGGATTAGGAGATGCCGGTGATTTGGCTTTTGGAAAAAAATTATCCAAATAGATAAAGCAGATTTCTTTTTTTAGCGAACATAATAAAATAAAAAAAAGAGTAACGTTTAATTTAACTTACTCTTTTTTTGATTGAATAATTATTAATAACTATTTAAAATAAATAAAAATATCTTTTTTAAAATTTCAAAATTTATTTTTTGAAATATTCTTCTTCGTAATCACAGATTCGTTGAACTTTTGGAGCAGAACCGCCACCGCTAAATTCTGACTCTAACCAAGTATTCAACAAACTTTTCGCAAGTTCTTGCCCAATTACTCGTTCACCAAAACAAATAATTTGTGCATTATTACTTTTTCTTGCTCTTTCAGCAGAAAAAGGATCATGACAAACTGCTGCTCTAACTCCTGGTATTTTATTGGCTGTTATTGCCATTCCTATACCCGTACCACACGTTAACACAGCTCTTTCAAATTCTCCTGCTGCTACAGCCTTTGCTACTTTTGCTGCAACATCCGGATATAAAACCACCTCTCCTTTTTCAGCACCAAAGTCTTTGACTTCATATCCTAATTTTTCTAAATGATCTTTTAAGACAATTTTTAAAGCATACGCTGCCTCATCGCAGCCTATTGCTATTTTTTTCTTACTCATAATATTGTTTGTGTGTTTTAGTTAAATCTTTATTAAGATTTCTTTAACAAATATAAGTACTATTTAGCAGTTTACCAACAGAAATTTTAATTTTTATTCACAATTGTAAATAATTTTACCTTTAAGTTAGCAAAAAAATATTTTGTAAAAAATTACAATACAATTAAATACATTAAAAAACTCAAGTAAAAATCTGATGAAAATTTTTTAAAGATTTCTTAAAATTATCTTAAGAAGAAAAATAAATGTTAATAAAATTAATACTATTGAAAAGTAAAATTTCTTTATTTCACAGAAACAAATTTTAAAAATCTTGATAGAAATTAAGATAAATAGGTAAATTATGAACGGGGGTAGCCGGATCAATTAATACACAATTTATTTATAAATAATTTAGCAATAATTATAATTCATCCTTTAAAAATTTTGCAGTATAACTGCTTTTATTTTTAACTACTTCTTCCGGGGTACCTTGTGCAATTATTTTACCTCCTTTATCTCCTCCTTCCAATCCGATGTCAATAATATAATCTGCTGCCTTAATAACATCGAGGTTATGCTCGATAATAATAATTGAATTACCTAAATTTACCAAACGATTGATTACTTCCATTAAAATTCTGATATCTTCAAAATGTAAGCCTGTAGTTGGCTCATCCAATATATAAATGGTATTTCCTGTTTGTTTTTTACTTAATTCTTTAGCTAATTTAACTCGTTGAGCTTCTCCTCCCGATAGGGTTGTTGATTGCTGTCCTAAAGTAATATAACCTAAACCTACTTCTTGTAATGTTTTAATAATGCGATGAATTTTAGGGATTGGCTGGAAAAAATCTACAGCTTCATCTATGGTCATATCCAATACATCTGAAATAGATTTACCTTTGTATCTTACCTCTAAAGTTTCTCTGTTAAATCGTTTTCCATGACAGGCTTCACAATGAACATATATATCCGGTAAAAAATTCATTTCAATCAATTTCAATCCGGAACCTTGACAAACTTCACATCTTCCTCCTTTTACATTAAAAGAAAACCTACGCAATTGATATCCTCTTATCTTTGATTCAGGCAATTGAGCAAACAAGTTTCGTATATCTGTAAAAACTCCTGTATAGGTTGCAGGATTGGATCTTGGAGTTCGACCAATTGGCGATTGATCTACATCTACAATCTTGTCCAAAAATTCAATACCTTCAATCTTCTTATACGGAAGAGGTTCTTTTTCAGCACGATAGAAATGTTTATTTAATATAGGATATAATGTATTGGTTATTAACGAAGATTTTCCACTCCCGGAAACTCCGGTTATGCAAACCAATGCCCCTAAAGGTATATCCAGGGTTACATTTTTTAAGTTATTTCCTGTACATCCTATTAATTTTAAATGATTACCATTTCCTTTTCTTCGTTCTTCGGGTATGGGAATTTGTAATTCTCCATTAATATATTTTGCAGTTAATGTATTTGCTTTTGATATATTTTGTGGTTTTCCTTCCCAAACTACCTCACCCCCTCCCTTTCCGGCCAACGGTCCCATATCTATTACATAGTCTGCATTTAGGATCATATCTTTATCATGTTCCACTACTAAAACAGAGTTACCTAAATCTCTAAGTTTTTTTAAAGAGTCTATTAATTTAATATTATCGCGTTGATGTAACCCAATGCTCGGCTCATCTAAAATGTATAAAACATTGACCAATTGAGAACCAATTTGTGTAGCCAAACGTATTCTTTGAGATTCTCCACCGGATAAGGTCTGCGACGGCCTATCCAAACTAAGATAATCTAAACCAACATCAACTAAAAAACTGAGTCTCTTGGAAATTTCTTGAATTAAATCTTTAGCAATTATTTGGTTATTTTCAGATAATTTTGAAGGCAATTCATGAATCCATTCACTTAATTTTTGTAAAGAAAATCGGGCTATTTCCGAAATGTTTTTGTTATCAATCTTAAAAAATAAACTTTCTTTTTTTAAGCGTGCTCCCTCACAAACCGAACAAATTCTGTCTTCAAATACCTGAGTTTTAAATTTTTGAGATTCTTCTTCATCTTTTCCGGTGGACAAACGAGTTATATAATCAATGATTCCTTCAAAATTTACTTTATAGGTCTTCTTAATTTGAGCATAATCTAAATCTAAGGTAACCTTATCATTTATTCCATAGAGTATTTCATCTTTTGCTTGATCAGAAAGTTTTTCCCACGGAGTAGACATTGTAAAACCATTCTTTTTTAGGATAACATCTATTTGAGATAAGATCCATCCGGTATGACTAAGTTCTTCAAAAATTGGAAAAACGTTTTTGTCAAAAGATAATTTGGGATTGGGCACCAACTTATTTATATTGATTTCCTTAACTCTTCCTAATCCGTTACAGTGCTCACACGCTCCTTTAGGAGAATTAAAAGAAAAAGTATTTGGCTCCGGCATTTGATAAGAAATCCCGGTACTGGGACACATTAAATTACGACTAAAATATTTTCCCTGCTCCTCTCCTTGCTTCAAAAGCATTATGGTACCCTCTCCATATTGCATGGCTAACCGTATCGATTGTATGATTCGTTGGGTATTCTTTTTTGTATCTATAATCAGCTTATCTATTACAACCTCAATATCGTGAATCTTATAACGGTCTAACTTCATATCCGGAACAATGTCCAATAATTCTCCATCAACTCTAACTTGTAAAAATCCCTTTTTAGCCAGATTTGCAAACAACTCTCTATAATGTCCTTTTCTTGATCTAATTAATGGCGCTAAAACCAAAACTTTCTCTCCTGAAAAATCCTTATAAATTAAATCAGTAATTTGATCTTCCGAATAAGTAACCATTTTTTCACCCGTCTTATATGAAAAAGCGTCCGAAGCACGGGCATATAACAATCGAAAAAAGTCATACAATTCTGTTACGGTCCCTACAGTTGAACGTGGGTTTTTCGATGTAGTTTTTTGTTCAATAGCTATAACAGGAGATAAACCATCTATTTTATCTACATCCGGACGATCTAAAGTTCCCAAAAATTGACGTGCATAGGCTGAAAAAGTTTCGATATATCGTCTTTGACCTTCTGCATAAATTGTATCAAATGCCAAGGAAGATTTTCCACTTCCACTTAAACCGGTAATTACTACTAATTGATTTCTGGGAATTTTAAGAGAAATATCTTTGAGGTTATGTTCTCTTGCTCCATAAATATTTATATAATCCTGATTCATTATAGGTTATCTCAAGTTAATCGATTAACTGACTTAAATTAAAGTAGTGCGCAAAGATATGAAAATTTGCTTCTTTTATTTAAATCTGTAGTTAACATATTATGTATAAATAACAAAAAAATCATACCAAATCTTTGACTTATTTATGTTCTGAAAAATTAGGTAAATTTGAACCAATAATTAATCATCATGGGGTATTCCAATTTTATAAAATATACATTACAAACAAGTAGTAATGAGATAATTAAATCCCGTATTCTATAGAGGGGATAATTCTTATAAAACCCTCTAATTAAAAGTTTTTGTTTTTGATATTTTATAATTTTTACCAATGAAAATTTAGTTAATTAAATTAGTAACGTTCAAACCGGCTAATGCTAAATTATTGTAATTTTGCAAGTTTTAATTGAATTGATAACCATGAAAGAATACGTTTTTGAATTAGTTCGACAAATACGCTTCGTTGATATTATTGAATTTATAGGAACATTTGCTTTTGCAATCAGTGGTGTTCGGGGTGCTGCAACAAAAAAATGCGATTGGTTTGGTGCTTTTGTTTTAGGTTTTGTTACTGCCGTTGGAGGAGGAACTTTTCGAGACCTTCTTTTGGGTATAACTCCTTTTTGGATGCTTAATAGTATTTATGTATGGTGTACTCTTTTCTCTTTGTTATTTTATATATTTCTACGTGAGCATCTTAATCATTTAAATAGTTTCTTTTTTTGGAGTGATAGTATCGGTCTTGGATTATTTGTTGTTGTAGGCGCTGAAAAGGCTATGTTGTTAGGATATGACTCTTGGGTCATAGTGATTATGGGAACTATTACAGCTGTTTTAGGTGGAGTAATTCGCGATATTCTTTTAAATAAAGTCCCTCGAATCTTTAAACGTGAAATTTATGCTTCTCCCTGTATAGTTGGAGGTATTTTTTTTGTAACGCTTCAATTCTTCAACTTTAATTTACCTTTTATTAGTGCTGTAACTATCGGAATTGTAGTTTTATTAAGATATATAGCCGTTAGATGGGATTTGCAAATCCCTAAACTTAAAAGTGAAAAACTTTAAATCATAGTATGTCTTTACTTCATAATCTAAATTTATAAATTAATTAAGAAGTTAGACCATTTCATTTTAAAAATTTAAAATATACATTACTATATAAAAAGAAAAAGGGAGTTTAAACACTCCCCTTTTTAATATCCTATGGTAAATCTTTGTTGATGATGTTTTGGATTTTCAAGTTCGTCGACCATAGCCTTCGCATAATCCTGAACAGATATTTTACTGTTCCCTTGATCATCTGTAATAAGATTGTCTAATCCTAAACGATATTTTCCTGTTCTTTCTCCCGGCTCTATAGTTCCGGCAGGTGAAAAGAAAACCCAATCTAGTTCTTTTTCCGGTAAAAATTGATCTTTTAAGACTAATGCTAATGCCTTAACTCCCGGTAAAATTTCGTCCGGAATGGCTCCTGAATCTACAACGGTTTTACCCGGAGCTACCAATAAGCTTCCTGCTCCACCAACCGCTTGTAATCTCTTAATACCCGCTTTTTTAACAGCCTCAATTATTGATTGATATCCTTTTATTGTATCATCGTAAATATTGGGATTAGTCCAGCCCGGATTATATGCACTTATTACTGCATCATTATTTTTTAAAACTTCAGCTAATTTATCTGTGTCAAATACATTTGCACTTACCACTTTTAAATTTTTATCGTCATTCTTAATTTTATCAGCCGAACGAACGATTGCTGTTACTTGGTACCCTCTGCTCAGTAATTCTTTTACTAATTGTGACCCTATAAATCCTGAGGCACCTATTAATGCTACTTTTTTCATAATTTGTATACTAATATTAATAATTAATTCTTTGATAACTTATTTTCATATAATAAATGAGAATTCCATATTTGTTTTCCCTAAAATTTCATGCTGAAATCTAGAAGGGTTACTCCTTCCAGTTTTTTAAATACTACCTCTTCAATAGTTTCATTCAATTCGCTAATGTTTTCATTAATTTTTTTTCCGACACAACATAAAGGATTGGGAGATGGTAAAAGTTTTCCTACTAGCGATTGATTGTAAACACTTAAATAAATTTCAGACAATGCAATTTTTTCAGGAGATTTTAATAATCTACTTCCCCCGTTCTTTCCTTCTTTTGTTTCTATAAAACCATGTTTTTGAAGGTTGGATAATTCATTCCTAACTATAACAGGATTAAGATTTAAACTTCCTGCTATATAAGCTGACGGTAGCCATTGATCCAAATTTTTTGCCAAAAGAGTAAGTATATGCATGGAAACTGTAAAATGGCGATCATTCATTACTGTAATATTTTTAATTACAGTTCAAATATAAGCTTTTTTTATAAAATATTTACATATTTATTAAGTTATTCAATATTTATTAAAATAAATTAGTAAACTATTATTTTGAATTGTCGCTATTTCAAAATGAATTAGTTTCCGATATATAACTTTTATTTACTTGTTATACAGACCTTAAAAAAATAGATTTAAAAAAAGGAATTCAAAGAAATGTTACAACAAAAAAAAGAGCTACTAAAGCAGCTCTTTCATAAGTATAAATATATTTATAAATTTTATTTCTTAAGAAAACAGGTCTTTAAAACAATACTTGAACCGTCAATTTTACAATCTACTTCTTCCGGATTATCAGTTAATCGGATGCTTTTTACTTTAGTTCCTCTTTTGATTACCATAGAAGAACCTTTTACTTTAAGATCTTTAATGACTGTAACCGCATCTCCATCTTGAAGTTCAGCTCCGTTGCTATCTTTAACTATTGAATTTCCCGCCGATTCTTCTCCCGACCATTCATAAAAACAATCCGGGCATACATAGGAAGTACCATCAAAATAAACATTTTCCATTGAACATTTTGGGCACTTTAAAACATCTGTCATTATTTTTTCTTTTTAAAGATTACTAAATTTAATTGGGATGCAAATATAACTTATTTAAACGCAGAGAACAAATATTCAATTTACTATTACATTTATATTATTCTTTTCTCTAATTATTTACAAAGTATTTTTCCAAATTTTTAAAAATATTTATATATAGATTTTTTTATAACTATATAAATTATTATTTAATTTATAAGATTCTTTTAGTCAAAATAAAAAAGTTTACCTTTGTTTTATTTCGACAAATTCATTTACCATGAAAGATAGAATTGTTGTAAAGATTGGAAGTCAGCTGTTAACCCGTAAGGATGAAACTCTTGACATTACCCAAATGTCTGATATCGTTGATCAGATTGCTGAACTTCATAAAAATAATACGGAAATCATTCTGGTATCATCCGGAGCGGTAGCGTCCGGTAAAAATGAATTTAAAATCCATTCAAAGCTTGACAGCATTTCAGCTCGCCAGTTATATTCTTCTGTTGGACAGGTAAAACTAATTCATAGATATTACGACCTATTTAATCAACACGGAATTCTATGCGGACAAATCTTAGCAACTAAAGAAGATTTTTCAACACGCAGGCATTATCTAAATCAAAGAAATTGCATGAATATTATGCTTGAAAATCATGTGATTCCAATTGTTAATGAAAACGATGCGATTTCCGTTAATGAACTAATGTTTACGGATAACGACGAATTATCAGGCTTGATAGCTGCTATGATGGATTGCAAAAAATTGATCATTTTAAGTAATATCGATGGAATTTATACCGGCGATCCTTCAGACCCTGAATCTAAGCTTATAAAAGAAATAGAAAGTTCAAGTGATTCTGTTGAGGATTATATACAATCTAAGCGGTCGACTACCGGAAGAGGCGGAATGAAAACCAAATATAATATAGCTAGAAAAGTAGCAGAAGAAGGTATAGAAGTTATTATTGCCAATGGAAGGATAAAAAACATCATTTCTCGACTTGTAAATGGCGTTGACACACCTTCCACCCGATTTATTCCGGCATCTAAAGAAATTTCGGGCGTGAAAAAATGGATCGCCCATTCTGAAGGTTTCGCTAAAGGAGAAATACATATTAATGAAGGAGTAAGAAAAGCTTTATTAAATTTTAAAGCCGTCAGCATATTGCCTGTAGGCGTAACTCGGATAGTCGGAAATTTTGAAAATGATGATATTGTTCGCATTATTGATCATACCGGAAAACAAATTGGAATAGGCAGATCTTCCTATTCCAGCGAAAAAGCGAAAGAAATTTTAGGACAGGCCAACAACAAGCCGATCATACATTACGACTATTTATATATTGAAAAATAAATGATGTCTTCTATACAACAAAATATTTTTACCTCATCCGTTAAAGCTGTAAATGAACTAAATTTAGTTGATATTGATAAAATCAACCAAGTTTTAGAAGTTCTTGCAAAAGAAACTGAAAATTCAATTCCCTATATTCTTTCTGAAAATAAGAAAGATATAGAACGGATGTCTACTTCCGATCCGAAATTTGATCGGTTGCTTTTAACTGAAGAACGCATACAAGATATAGCAAAAGATATTCGCAAAGTTGCCTCTCTTCCCTCACCTGTAGGAAAAATAATTTCAGAAAAAATTCTTTCCAATGGTCTTAAGTTATCTAAAATTACAGTTCCTTTCGGAGTTATAGGAATTATTTATGAAGCCAGACCGAATGTAAGCTTCGATGTATTTTCTTTGTGTTTAAAATCGGGTAATGTTTGTATTTTGAAAGGAGGCTCTGATGCTTTTTTTTCTAATACAGCGATTGTTTCGATTATTAAGCGAGTTTTACTACAGGAGGGTTTGAGTCCCGATATTTGTAATTTATTGCCCGCTGATCGTTCTTCGACTTTACAATTATTGAACGCAAGTAATTATGTTGATCTTCTTATTCCGAGAGGAAGTAAAGAGCTTATTAATTTTGTTCGTGAAAATTCGAAAATCCCTGTAATTGAAACCGGTGCAGGAGTATGCCATACTTATTTCCACCGAGAAGGTAATTTAGAAATAGGAAAAGAGATCATCTTTAATGCTAAAACCCGAAAAGTTAGCGTTTGCAATTCGTTGGATTGCTTACTTATTGATAAGGAAAGAATACAGGACCTTCCCGAATTGTGTAAAAAATTAATTGAGAAAAAAGTGGTTATTTATGCGGATGAACCTGCATACGCTCAATTAGAAAACTCTTATCCATCCAATTTATTATATAAAGCAACTTCCGCAAATTACGGAATGGAATTCTTGGATTATAAAATGTCTATAAAAACGGTAAATTCTATTAATGAAGCAATTGAACATATAGCGAACTACGGATCCAAACATAGCGAAGCAATAATAAGTGAAAATAAATCATGTATAAAAATTTTTGAAAAGCTGGTAGATGCCGCTTGTATTTATGTTAATACTTCTACTGCCTTCACAGATGGCGCACAATTCGGAATGGGAGCAGAAATAGGGATCAGCACGCAGAAAATGCATGCACGAGGTCCTATGGCTTTGGATGAATTATGTTCTTATAAGTGGATTGTAGAAGGTAACGGTCAAATAAGACCGTAAATAATTTAGATAGTAGCTATACCATTTTTATTTCTTAAATTAATAAACTTTTCGGTTTTTAAATTCAGTATAAAAATTGGAATTAAAAAAAGATGAATGATTTATCTTTAATATGTAAAAAATTTCATTAAATATAAATTTTGAAAATAATAAAAGGCAATGGATGAACTAAATTTTAATCAGTTTGTAAAATTTAAATCATCCATTACAAATACAAAATATATATTAATTAAAATCAGTTCCTATTCAAAATATCTAAGTATTAATTAGTTATTATTTTCATCACCGTTTTTCAATCTCATCCTAAAATCTTCGAAGCATCCAAAACTATTTTCACTAAAAACAGTAACGAAACAATATAAACCGTTGGAGTAACCTCTTTTCTTCTGCCACCTAATACTTTCAATAAAGTAAAGCTTAGCATACCAAATACAATACCTTCCGCTATACTAAATGTAAAAGGCATAAAAATTATGGTTAAAAATGCGGGTAAACCTTCCGTGATATCATTAAAATTAATTTTTACAACAGAAGAAATCATAAAGAGACCGACAATAATTAATGCCGGAGCTGTGGCAGCTGCCGGAACTAATAAAAATATAGGAGCTAAAAATAAAGATAAAAAGAACATCATAGCTGTACTAACCGCTGTAAGACCGGTACGTCCTCCGGAGGCTACTCCGGAAGCACTTTCTACATATGAAGTAATTGTGCTGGTACCCAAGATCGCTCCAACCGTCGTTCCCAATGCATCAGACAATAATGCTTTTTTCATTTGAGGAAAATTTCCTTCTTCATCCGTGAATCCCAATTTAGATACAACTCCTATTAATGTTCCAATCGTATCAAATAAATTAACAAATAGAAAAGTGAAAACTACAATCAACATATCCACTGAAAATATTTTGTCCCATCCTTCAGAAGAAAACATCGGTTCGACAGCTTTACCAAATATAGGTTCAATAGAAGGAGGCATGCTTACCAATGAACCTGGTAATTGTATGTCGCCCAACAAATAGCTGAATAAAGTGGAAACTACAATTCCCGCTAAGATGGATCCATTTATATTGCGCGAATGAAGTACAGCCGTAACCAACAATCCCGCAAAAGCAATCCATACCGAATGTTGTTTAAAATCACCTAAAGCAAGAAAAGTATTGGGATCTGAAACAATGATATTCGCTCCTTTTAGTCCTATTAAGGTAATAAATAATCCAATTCCGACAGGGATTGCCTCTTTCAGTACTCTAGGAATGCTTTTAACTATCATTTCCCTGACATTCAAAAAAGTAAGAATTATAAATATAAGCCCCTCTATAAAAACAGCTGTTAGAGCAAATTGCCAAGAATATCCAAGTCCTAAAACTACAGAAAAAGCAAAAAAGCTGTTCAGTCCCATTCCGGGTCCTTGAGCTATGGGCAATTTTGCCAATATTCCCATTAACAACGTCGCAAAAATAATAGCTAACGTAGTTCCTGTAAAAAGAGCTTCTCTATCCATTCCCGTTTCCGATAAAATACTAGGATTGACTATCAAAGCATAGGACATGGTTAAAAAAGTGATGATCCCGGCTACTAATTCTTTTTTAATAGTTGTACCATTTTCGGATAGCTTAAAATATCCGTCTAGAAAAGTTTTCATGTTATCAGTTTAGTTTAGTTTAGTAAAAAGCAAAAGTACTAACAAATAAGTAATATTGGTTAGTGTTTTTGTGTGTAAAGGCTGCCTTACCACTCATTTAATCAATTGCATTTTTTATTTAATTAATTATCAGTTTATTAAAATCTAAAGTTAAAAGCTCTTCGGGTAAAATCGTATTGAAAAAGACTTGACCGGCTTCTTCTTTTAGTATGGATATATCGGTATAACGATTGGAAAAATGCCCTAATATTAATACTTTAACGTTTGCCATTTTTGCTATTTCTGCGGCTTGATATGCTGTGGTATGTCCTGTTTTAGAGGCTAATTCTCTTAATTCATCTAAAAAAGTAGCTTCATGGTATAAAACATCTACCCCTTTAATTAACGGGACTATATCGAGACTGAATTTAGTATCTGAACAAAAGGCATAGCTGTAAGAATGTTTAGGAGGAAGGGTAAGATACTCATTTTTTATGATATCTCCGGATTGAGTTATAAAATCTTTACCTAATTTCAAATTATGATAATCGCATACTTCAATTTCGGGATTGTATTTAATTACATCCATATTTAGCCTTCTCGGCTTTACTTTTTCTTTAAACAGAAACCCATTGGTATAAATACGATGGTTTAATGGAATCGTCCAAACACACAATTTATTATCTTCATAAATTAATTCACTTTTTAAAGAAGTCAGTTCAATAAAGTTAATATCAAACTGATTACTACTCTCAGTTAATAGTAATTGAATTTCAATTAATTTTTTAATTCCTTTGGGCCCATAAATGGTTAAAGGTTCAGTTCTTCCCAATAAATGAAAGGAAGATATAAGCCCAATCAAACCAAAAACATGATCGCCATGTAGATGAGAAATAAATATAGTATTTATATGGGTAAATTTTACTCTTGCTTTTCTAAGTTGTACTTGAGTCCCTTCTCCACAATCTATTAGAAAATATTGGTTATTACATTCTAATAACTGTGATGTAGGATTGGTACGAACAGTCGGAACCGCTGAGTTATATCCTAAAATAGTAAGTTTCATAAATTTTAAGTTGTATTTTTGAGTTTTTACAAACTATTACCTTACTAATATTTTTCATAAAAATACATGATTTTTTTCATTTGATAAATAAAAAATTAATTTTTAAGGCACTTTTTTTTACGCTTTTTTTTCATTTTTAACGCATTTTTTAAGAAAAATAAGTGATTTTTTAATGAATTTTTTCTTAATTAAATTAGCGCAAAATACTAAATTTCAAACAATTACATTTTCAAAAAATGTTTTTTAAAGAAAAAAATTACAATTTATAACAATTCAAATATATTATTCATATATTACTGTCCTTAATAAAATAAAAACAATATGAAAATACTTAAAAGTCTTTACGTACAAGTAATAATTGCCATAATTATAGGTATTCTTATTGGATATTTTTTCCCAAGTGAAGATATTATAGTTAATGGAGTTAAACAACACAGTACGGGACTTGGTGAAATGCTAAAACCATTAGGAGACGGATTTATCAAGCTAATTAAAATGATCGTAGGACCTTTGATTTTCTGTACCATTGTGCTGGGTATTGCAGGAATGGAAGATACTAAAAAGGTGGGTAAGGTTGGTTTAACAGCTATTGTTTATTTTGAAATTATGACAACAATAGCTTTAATCATCGGCTTGGTTTTCGTTAATGTGCTAAAACCCGGAAACGGCATGCATGTAGATCCTTATGCATTGGATTCTTCATCTATGTCCCATTATATAGAAAAAAGTAAAGAAGATCACGGAATTATTACGTTTATTTTGGATATGATTCCTGAAAATGTTATTGCTTCAATTGCTTCTAATAATTTACTTCAAGTGTTGGTATTTGCCATTCTTTTTGGTTTTGCCATGACGAAAATTGGACCTAAATCTTCAAAACCGGTTCTATCCGTAATGCAATCTTTCCTGGATGGACTTTTTGCTATTATAAAAATAATTATGTATCTGGCACCTTTAGGAGCCATGGGTGCTATGGGATATACCATTGGAGTTTACGGATTGAAAGCATTGAGTAATTTAGGAATGTTAATCTTATGCTTTTATCTAACGTGTATTGTTTTCATTTTCGGAGTTATCGGAGCAGTTCTTTATTACAATAAAGTCAACATATTCAAATTTATTAAATATATTAAAGAGGAACTTTTAATTGTGCTCGGCACCTCATCTTCCGAATCAGCATTACCGGGAATTATGAGCAAGATGGAGAAGATAGGATGTTCTAAGTCTGTCGTTGGTTTGGTAATACCAACCGGCTATTCTTTTAATCTCGACGGTACTTCCATTTATCTTACCATGGCTGCTGTTTTTATTTCTCAAGCTTTAGACATGCATTTGAATTTACAACAAGAAATTACGCTTCTTTTAGTATTGCTTTTAACCTCAAAAGGTGCAGCCGGGGTAACAGGAAGTGGTTTTATTACTCTTGCCGCTACCCTACCGGTAGTAGGACATGTACCGGTTGAAGCTGTGGCGTTAATATTCGGTATTGATAAATTCATGAGTGAAGCAAGAGCTTTAACTAATTTAATAGGTAATGCAGCAGCTACTATTGTTGTTGCCAGAAGGGAAAATGAATTTAATTACGATAAAGCTGAAAGCATATTAATATCCAATAAGTCTTAAATATGATTTTTAATTTATTTTTAAAAAATATAATTTGTTAAATAAATATTATCATTTTTTTGGTAAAATTATAAATTAAAAATAGATTTGTATAAAATATACTAGTTTTGAAAGTCCTGGTAGATAATTTACTAGGGCTTTCTTAGTAAATTTTCTATTTTTTACTTCGACTTATTTATAAATATTCTTTTTAACGCAGGCTTACGTAAATTTATGAACATATATTTTTTATTTTTGTAATACTATGGATTAGCATAATATTAAATTTTTTAAAAGAAATTTGAAATTTTAGATTAATAAAATTTATTATTAGAAAATATTGAAAATATAAAAGATTTACTATGTTAATTTTTATTTAATATTTTAAATGTTAATCTTATGAAGTAATTTATTTCGATAAATAAATTATCTTCAAGCAATTAAAATAGAATACGAGCAACTTTTGAATTATAATTAAGCAATTAACCAATGAAAAAAATATATTTAGACAGTGCCGCTTCAACCATTATAGATGAAAGAGTTATTGAAGCAATGATTCAATCTATGAAAGAAGATTTTGGTAACCCTTCTGCTATACACAGCTTTGGGCAAGAAAGTAAGTCAAAAATAGAAATGGTCAGAAAAAATATAGCTCAATGGTTGCATGTAAATCCTAATGAAATCATTTTCACAAGCTGCGGTACTGAATCTAATAATTTAATTTTACGTTCTTGTATAGAAAACTTATCCATTAAACGAATCATTTCTTCTCCCTTAGAACATAAATCTGTTTTGGAAACCATCAGAGATCTAAAAGAAAAACATCCTGAAATTGAAGTTGTTTTTCTTCCTTTGAAGAATAAAAAAGGGGATTTGGATATTGCTTTTTTAGAAGATTTACTAGAAGAAAAAATTCCAACATTAGTTTCTTTAATGCATTCCAATAATGAAATTGGAAATTTAACGGATATTGATTGTATTGCTCAATTATGTAAAAAATATGGAGCTTTATTTCATTCAGATACCGTTCAAACAATGGCACATTATCCTTTAGATTTCTCTAAAACACCCATTGATTTTGCTTCTTGCAGTGCCCATAAATTTCATGGTCCAAAAGGAATAGGAATGGCTTTTATAAGAAAATCAAGCGGTTTAAAAGGTATGATAACCGGAGGAACTCAGGAGCGTAATTTACGAGCAGGAACTGAAAATGTTTACGGGATTGTTGGCTTAGGTAAATCTTTTGATTATGCTATGCAAGAATTAAAGAAAAGAAGAAGAATAATTGAAGATTTAAAACAATATACGATTGATCAATTATCTAAAAATATACAAGGGGTTTTGTTTAATGGACATGGAACAGATTTTACTAAAAGTAACTATACTCTTTTAAGTATTTTGCTTCCTTTTCCCAATACTTTAGTTGGTTTTCAACTCGATATGAAAGGTATCGCCGTTTCTCAAGGAAGCGCCTGTGCTTCCGGTGCTTCCAAACCGTCAAAAACCATGTTGCAGCTT
The DNA here is from genome assembly GCF_009827885.1 of Apibacter sp. B3546. NCBI lineage: Bacteria > Pseudomonadati > Bacteroidota > Flavobacteriia > Flavobacteriales > Weeksellaceae > Apibacter > Apibacter sp. B3546. The sequence continues at coordinate 78,931 of NZ_WINW01000032.1, forward strand.
TATACCGAAGAAGAATTAAAAAATACAACGACGTTACGCATTTCATACAGCCATTATAATACAAAAGAAGAAATAGATGTTTTGATCAATTTTCTTTCTGAGATACAAAAGAATTTAACTAATACCATCCCCGCCGAAAATGGGTAACCACCGCGCTTAAGTTAAAATTAAAGGTAAATCGAATATGGGATAAATAATTATTTTTTGCCGGTTCAAATCCCAACGTTGATTGAATGGGTAAATACAATTCTAAAAATTCAGGTATTATGTTCAATTTAACTCCTGAATCGTAGATAAAATACGTAGATTTCTTTTTATTCGAATACAATCCCATATCTGCATACAAGTCAAAAGGCTTCCATAAATGTATTTCTCCATTTAATGAAGTAATCCATTTATTGGCTGATTTATCCAACATGGATTTAAACCCTCCTTCAGCCATTATATATTGTTGATAAAACAATCCACCGGTTGCAGATCTTCCTAAATAATCCATGTAATTAAAACTATAATCTGTGATATGATCTACTCCGAAATCGAAGTAAGTAGAATTGGAATGATTGTTTATAAAATATCCTCCAAAATAGCGTAAACTTATTTTTTTATTCGGCGCATATTCATGTCTAAAATATATTTCTGTACTTATTTTATTGAAAATATTAGAATGTTGAAAGTTCGTTTTACTATACCATTCATTGATTATTCTTTTATCTGAATGAGAATACGACAGATCCAGCAGATTATAATGGGAATAATCATTTTTTTCAAGAATTTTAAACGGATCTTTTTCTCTTTCAACACTATTAAATGAAATTCCTATGGTTCTGTTAATATCTGATCTGGGCCTCTTTTTAAATATAAGATTTACATTTCCTGAATATTTTTTATAACTCAAATTATTATCATAATGATAATAAGTATATCCTGTTCCCATAGACATTCTTCTAAATAAGCCTTCTTCCATATCGTAATTGTAATTTAAGGCACCTGATCCCGTTAAACTTTTGGTTCCAGTGGAATAAGTTGGAGAAAATGAATATTCGAAAGGTCTTGAAAATGGAGAGCTATTATAAAAACGTAATCCTAGTATAAATTTATCGTAATTATTCCAGTTTATATTGGGTTCATAAAAAATTTGTGTATAATTAGGATTATCAACGTCTGCATAGAATTTCATTTGCAATTTCTTTCTGTTCTTATAAATACCCTCCGTATTCAATAGATTATCATTATCGTTAATTTCCGGAAACAGGTAATTTTTATTTATAAGTAAACGATCATATTCTCCATTTTTAAATGAATATAAAGAATCTTTATTGGTTGAAAATACCCATTTCTGATTGATTATCTTCTTGTTTTTTTCTCCTGTGATTAATATTGGAATTGGTAAAGCCGTTTTATTAGTGATACGTACTTTTATAGTATCTTTTTCATACTTATCCTCATAAAATTTTTTTATCTTAAAATTGATACGATCATTGGTAACTATATAATTTTGAAAAAACCATGCTAAATTTTTTTGAGAGTTTGTTTCTAAAATACTTTGAAAATCTGATGAAGTAATTTCACGATCTTTTCCTTCTTCTATAAGCTTTTTAACTGAATTTTCGAAAAGATCCGCTCCCAAATAGGCGGATAGAAAATTAAAACTTAATCCCGATTTAAATCCACTAATTATATACTGATTGATATTGCTCAATTCTAAAAAATCTTCACTTATCGGCTGATCATAATTTTGAGTGGCTATATATCTGTAACCTAATTTATATCGATCGGTTATAGGAACTTTAGATATGAAAAAATATTGTAACGGTTTAATTTTTATTATGCTAAGTTCTTTAGGAAGATTACCTAATAATTTAGTGTCAGGATAATACTTCTTTAAATAATTTAATTGATAATAGGTAAGCAAACCGTTAGGTATCCAATGATATTTATTTTTATCCACTTGTATTACCTGATTGATAACTGAATAGGCTATTTGCTGAAACATTTTAAGATCAATTTTTACGTCATCAGGAAAAAGTTTCCATTCTTTTAAACCCAATAATTTAATATCATCAACTCCTATAAAATTGCGATCTTTTTTAATTTTAGAGCTAATTAATAGTTTTGATGGAAGTTTGCCTAATTTTTCATTTAAAAATAGTAATTCGCGTTTAATATTTTTATAATAAATTTCTTTAAATTTTTCATTAATGGAATATCCAATTACTACTTCGGTTTGCGATCCGTTTATAGTATAAATAAAAGAAATCGGTTTATTTTTAGTTAGGATCATAGTTACAGCATCACCGCATGTTCCCTGTAATTGATTTTCTCCTACTTTTGTAAGGTTTCCATCCATATATAAACCCACGGGATAATAAAAATTAATAGTATAATTGGTTTTTCTATAGGGATTAAACTCAGTATCGGTAAATGTCTCCAACTTGGGTTTTGAATTGATAAAATCTAAAGGCTGTATAAAAAAGTTTTTTAATACATAAGTACCTTTCGAGGAAAATCCATATCCGGTAACTTTATTGGAAGGTATTTTTATATTATAATTTAAATCCAAAGATATACTATCATTGGGTAATAAAGGAGAAAAAAGATTTACTTCGTAAAATTCAAAATCTCTAAGTAAAAAAACGGGTTGTCGTTTATTTATAAAGATGGTCAAATCATTGATTCGACCTCTATCCATATATTTTGAAAAATATAAAGTTTTATTTCTATCCTCTAATTTTCGTTTTCCTAATACCGTATTAGTATTAGAATAGGAATTAGCTGCTGCGTGTAAATATATTTTATCTAAAGTTATACCCGTATTATTATAAAAAACGATCTTTTGTTTTACGGATATATTTTTGGTTAGGCTGTCTAAGGTTGCTGATATAAGTATTTTGTCACTTTGTGAAAAGCACAATAAAGGTAAAATTACTAAAATTATATTCGTTAAGATTCTTAGAATTTTCATAGTTAACAGCAAGAAGTCATAGCAGATGATTATTATTTAAATCTTATTTCAACGGCTCCAAAACGATATTTAATTATATCTGCTTCAAAATATTCAATATCATTCATACTATTTAATATTTTATAAATTTCTTTTTTTAATACTCCTTTTCCCTTGCCATGTATTAGTATTAACTTCTTAACCTTATCTTTCTTGGCTGATTTTATTTCCTCCATAGCTTTCTTAATTTGCTTTTCAAGCATTTGATGAGGCATCATGTTTTTAAAAGAATCAACAATATTTCCTATATGCAAATCAATAATTCTTTCTTGTATAGTTTCTTTTTTTAAATTATTGGTCTTTTTAAAAGTTACATCTTCTTTTTTAGCATTAAAATCTGTAACTTCAGTATACATGCTTGCATATTTATCATAGGCAATTAAGTTATTTAGTGAATGTGTAACTTCAAATCCATAAGAATCTAGTAAAACTGCTTTATTTCCTATAAAATTTTTTATAGTAAAAATTCCTTCTTCATCCAGTAGTTTAACTTTATCCCCGATCTTCATACAGATTGAATTAATAAATAAGGCTATCTTGAGGATAGCCTTATTTGTGTTGTTTATATTATTTAATTTATTTTACATCATTTTCTGGGAACTCTATTGCTGGCTCCTCTTTTGGTTCTTTTAGAAGAAGATTCTTTACCTTTATGATCTTGAGCTACCCTAAATCCAACCCATACGGCAGACTCATTTTCAAGCATATATCTTCTTTGTCCCGGATCTAACCAATAAGCGGTATCATTCCAAGATCCTCCTTTAATTACTCTTAAATCATTACTGATTTGAGAGGTTCTTTGTTTGGAATCTTTATCTAACACTACTCTTCCGTTTTTATCTACTGTCCAGTTTCTAATAGGTGAATTGTAGTAATTAAAAGTACCGGTTGAATCAACACGACCATCTCCCGATTCTAAAGATGATTGTAAGTCTCCATCTCTAAAGTTTCTTGCATCATCTACAATCTCTGTTTCAAATTTTCCTGATAAATTTCTATACAATTTTCTTCCGTCTGCCAAAGTATCGTATTGAATTGAACCGTCATCAACTTTTTTAAATCTTCCGGGATTTCCTTCTTCACTAATAAATTGTTGATAAACGTTTCCTCTATAATAGTTGAAATCATTAAAATCAGTATCTATTAACGGTCTATAAACGTCTTGTGTCCATTCAGCAACATTTCCATACATACCATACAATCCAAAAGGGTTGGATGGATATGCTCTAACATCGGAAGTAATTGCATTCCCATCATTAGCCCAACCTCCACTTCCGGAATAATCTCCTTGTCCACCGGATTTAAAATTATCCAGGAATTGACCTCTATTTCTTCCTTTTTTAGCACGCATTCTATTGATCATTACATCTTTACCTTCAATGATGTTATACTGTCTGTTATCTGCTTCAGCCAGTGCAGCATATTCCCATTCTGCTTCTGTAGGTAATCTGAATTTTTGTACTAAATTTCCTTGAGCACTTTTATTAACTGCTATAATTCTTTCATTTTTGCTGGTAATACCGCTTTGTTTAGCGATTTTATCTTGATTAACAATACCTTCTAATTCAGGATCATTGTATTTATATTTTTCAACATTAAATGAATTTGAACCCACATTATTGGCCGGATTACTATAAAAATCTTTTGGGATAATACCTTTATTCATTAATTCTCTTTCATTGGCTCTATCGGTCAACCAATCACAATATCTTTGTGCTTGTAACCAACTTACTCCAACTACCGGGTAGTTATCAAATTGAGGGGCTCTGAAATAATCTTCTGAATAAACATCGTTTCTGGACAATTTATTTTTCCAAACAAGAGTATCAGGAAGGGCTCCATAATAAATATCTTTATAATTCTCATCCGTTGGTGAATATACATACTTTAACCAAGTTACATATTCACGATATTCATAATTTGTTACTTCAGTTTCACCGATAAAAAAAGATCTTACTTGCATTCGGTTAGGGGTATTGTTCCAATCATGCATTACATCGTCTTTAACTAATCCCATAGTAAAAGCTCCTCCTTCCACGAATACCATTCCAACCCAACCTTTTTCAGTCTTTTTCTTTTTACTATAAAACCAGCCGTTTCTATCATTGGCCTTCCATCCGGTCAAACTTTTTGTATTTTTAGTTCCACCGCCAGGTTTAGTTCTCCCACCACCGCAACTAACTAATGCTAAGGAAATTGAAGAAACAACGAATAATAATAATATGAATTTCCCGATTCTCATTGTATTTATTTTCATAATTAAGATCATGCAAAAATAATATAATATTACTGAAAGAAAAATTTTTTCTACTTTATATTACATAACCTCAAATAACGTTAACTTATTTGTAGATATTGTATATTTAGTAAAATATTATTTCTACTTATTCGTTATTTAGAGGTAAATGAAAAGATTTTTATACATTTTTATAGCGTTTTTCATTCAAGTGTCCACATTTATCCCTGTGGCACAAACTATTACGATTAATTGGGACGGTATAAAGAATTTTTATTATTCCACTGAGCAAGTAAAAAAATATCCTTTCTTTACCAATGATAACTATTCCATTGATGAAGGAATACCTACTTTATATTATGCCGAGAAAACTGATTTTAATGGAGATGTATATCTAACCAATTTACAATGGCAACCTATTGAAAAATCGCAACTTGGCGATACGCCTCTGGACTTTATTCCCGATGATGATATTTTCAGCGTGTCAATTACTAAGTCACGAGATCAAAAATTTATATCTGTAACTATTAAAACATTAAAGAAAACAGGCAATACCATTTTTAAACTCGTGCGTTTTACCATTGAGAAAAAAAATTCGTTTAGTAAAAATTTTTCATCTACAGAATCCTTTTTGAATGTTGAGAGTGTTCTAAAAAACGGATCATGGTATAAAATTAAATTAGCTAAAACAGGAATTTATAAAATTGATCGGAATTTCTTACAATCATTAGGAATAAATTGTAATTCTTTAGATCCAAAAACCATACGAATATTTGGCAATGGAGGAAAAATGCTTCCGGAACCAACCTCATCGTTCAGATACGATAACCTAAAAGAAAATGCCATTTTTGTCCGAGGAGAAAATGATGGAATTTTTGATTCAGATGATTATATATTATTTTATGGGCAAGGACCGGACTATTGGATAAGAAATTCAAAGATTAGGCATAAAAAAAATATATATGAAGATTATGCATATTATTTTATTAACATCAATCAAACTGCAGGAAAAAGAATTCAATCCAATCCTTACAAAACACCAAACGCTAAAGTATATGTAGAGTACGATGATCATCAATTCTTTGAAGAAGATAGACTAAATTTAAATCAATTAGGTAAAATTTGGGTGGACGAAAATTTAGGATTGAAAAATTATAAAGAAATCCTATTTCCGGTTCATGACTTAGTTCCGGGTTCAAGCATAACTTGGAAATATGCTTGGGTATCAAGAAACGGTATTAATGGAAAAATAAATGTGTCATATAATGATAATCCGGTATATTCATCGATTTTAAGGCCATCCCCTAATGAAATTGATTTTGCAATTGGAACCCAAACACAAACTATTACTCCAACTAATAATCAATTAAAATTTACTTTAGGATTTGACAATTCGGCCAATCCCTCGGCTGAATTTTATCCCGATTATTTTGAAGTCTTATATAAGCAAAAGCTTAAATTTAATGGTAGTCAAATGAATTTCAGAACATTTGATCCCATTGAAGATGGAAAAATATATGGATTTACTTTTGTTCCTTCTGAAGATTTCCAAGTTTGGGATGTTTCAGATGTAGTCAACGCAAAAAAACTGGAACGATCAGCAAATGCTTTTATGTATTCCTATCAATTGTTATCAACTAATTTTAAAAACGAAATGATCGCCTTTAAGCACTCAGCTGCCTACATTCCGGAAGTTGTTGGTAAAATTTCAAATCAGGCTTTACATTCCATCTCCGATATAGATTATATTGTCATAACTGTTCCTGAATTTGTTTCTCAGGCAAATCGCATTAAAAATTTACATCAATCTAAAAATCGATTAAAAGTAGAAGTAGTTACAGTAAATCAAATTTATAATGAATTTAGCTCGGGGGGACAAGATTTAACCGCAATAAGGGATTTTTTACGTTATCTATATAAGAAAGACAATGGAAAATTAAAATATGTGCTTTTACTGGGATCAGCTTCGTATGATTATAAAAATAAAACCGGAGCCGGACATAACTTAATTCCTACCTATCAAAGTTATAATAGCACCGGTCTTAATTACTCTTATGCAACAGATGATTTTATAACGATATTGGATGATGATGAAGCTAATTTAATAGGAGAAAATGCCAATCTTTCAGCTACTCAATTAGATATAGCAGTGGGAAGAATGATTGCAAAAAATCTATCCGAAGCAACAGCATGTGTAGATAAAAGTGTAAAATACGATAATGGAAAAGCTCCTCAAGGTACTCCTTTTGGAAATTGGAGATTAAACGCCTCTGTTATTGTAGACATTGACAGTGATAACAATTTCCATAAAAAAATTGAAGAAACTATTGCTCAAAATATTTTTGATAAATCTTTGAAAGAATATACACTTAAAAAATTATATATAGATTCTTATAATGCAGATTACACTACAGGTGGAGCCAGATTTCCACAGGTAAATGAAGCTATAAAAGCCGCTTTTAACAATGGTAATTTAGTAATAAATTATTTTGGACATGGCGGGACATTATCTCTTTCTCAATATAGGCTATTTTCAAAAGAAGATGTAAACAGCTTGTCTAATTTTAACAGAGATTTTTCTCGACTGCCTTTATTTATTACTATCTCATGCGATGTTTCCGTATGGGACAATCCTTCTTTAAATTCTTTAGGGGATTTATTATATCTCAAAAAAAATGGTGGAGCAAATTCCATGATTACAACCAATAGGGCGCTATCAATCTATTATGGGTTGAATATGAATCCTATAATCATGAAAAACATATTCACAAAAAAAACTGAAAGTAATCAATATATAGCTCTAGGTGAAGCACTTCGACTTTCCAAAAAAGAAATCTTAAGTGGAGAAAGTCGAAAAATAAATTTGTTCGGAGATCCCGCGCAATCTTTGGTATACCCGAAACGTAAAATTAAGGTCACTAAAATAAACGGATTGGATGCAGACCATTTCTCGGGTGTTATAAAAGCCCTTGATTTTATTACCATTGAAGGCCAAGTACTAAATGAAAATGGAGATGTTGATCCCTCTTTTTCGGGAAATATCCAAACTGTTTTATATGATAAACCTGTGGATAAAAAAACTCTAAATAATTTTAATTATAATTCACTTAAACCACCTCTTGAATATAAAGAACAGATTAATGCCATATATAAAGGAGGTTCACAAGTAAAAGATGGAAATTTTAAAATAGAATTTTACGTTCCTAAAGATATTAATTATGATATCGGTGATGGCAAATTACTTTTATATGCCGATAATTCTGAAATTGACGCCCTATATTTTAAAAATGATTTAAAAATTGGAGATATAAATCCTAATGGAATAAATGATTCGGAAGGCCCAAAAATAGGTTTATACATGAATAATCTAAATTTTGCCAATGGAGGAATAACTGATCGCTCACCATATCTTTTAGCCTGTGTAACGGATAGTACCGGTATTAACTCAACCGGTTTAGGAATTGGACATGATATCACTGGCGTGTTAAATAATAATGTAAATGGTACCATTATTCTGAATGATTTTTATACCGGAGGAGAATCTTCTCCTTGTCTAAATCCGAATTTAAAAGATTATCAAAAAGGAAAAGTTTGGTATCGATTAGATAATCTTGAAACAGGAAATCATTCAATTAAATTCAAAGTTTGGGATATTAATAATAATTCATCTTCTGCTACCTTAGATTTTTTAGTTGTTGATAACGGTGATCAGGGATTAATAATAAAAAAATTATTAAACTGGCCTAATCCATTTACAACTAAAACATTTTTTCATTTTGAACATAATTGTCCCGATATTCTTGATGTTCAAGTCCAAATTTTTACCGTATCCGGAAAATTAGTAAAAACTATTAATAAAACCGTTACTTCTCAGCCTTTTAACGAAGGATACAGAACCGACAAATTTGGAATTGAATGGGACGGATTGGATGATTTTGGAGATAAAATCGGAAAAGGTGTGTATATTTATCGTGTAAAAATAAAAGGAACATCTGAATTTTGTAAGGGTTCAGTTTCTCAAGTGGAAAAATTGGTAATATTAAAATAAAATTTATTTTTGCATTATAAAAACGCTATAATAAAAAAAATTTATATCATTTTAACTCAAATAGTTCATGAAAAAAAGAATTTTAATTCTGACGTTGTTATTATTTAGCGCCTTTAAGGCTCAGAATAGAAATTACGCCATAGTCACCGGAGCACCCTTTTTAAGAATATCACCGGATGCTCGTTCTGGCGGTTTAGGTGATCAAGGGGTGGCAACTTCACCCGATGGGTTCTCCCAATTTTGGAACCCTTCAAAATATGTTTTTGGAACTAGTTATTCCGGAGTAGGTCTTTCATATACTCCCTATATGAATAAACTAACTAGCGATGTATTTTTATTAAACGGAACTTTTTATACATTCCTCGGTGAAGAAGAAAGAAGCACATTAGCCGCAAGTATTTATTATTTCAACATGGGTGAAATCCAACTTAACGAATTATTGGGAAATAACATTGTTGAAAAAGGTATTTCTAAACCCAATGAATTTGCATTAGATGTGTCTTATGGACTTAAATTAGCGGATGTATATTCCATGGCGGTTACCGCAAGGTATGTTCGTTCCGATTTATTTAACAATGTTGATAATTCATCTGCCCAAACAAAGGCTGCCAATACATTTGCAGTTGATGTAACCGGATATTTCCAATCTGAAAAAAGCAGTTCTTTCGGCAATTATGAAGGAAGATGGAGAGCTGGTTGGGGATTATTTAATATGGGACCTAAATTAGACTACTCTGACAGCAAAGAAAATTCCAGCTATTTGCCTACTAATTTAAGATTAGGTGTGGGTTATGATCTGTATTTCGATGACGATAATAAATTGGGATTGACTTTTGAAGCTACAAAATTACTTGTTCCTGCACCCGAAGAAGTTAAAAATCCCGATGGTAGCATAACATATCAAGTTCCCGATAAAAGTTTTATTTCCGGAATGTTTAAATCATTTAGTAATAAAGATGTGGGCAAAGAAATTACGTACAGTATTGCAGGTGAATATACTTTCAATAACGCATTTGCTTTTCGTACCGGTTATTTCTACGAAAATCCTGACAAAGGAGGAAGACAATATGTAACACTGGGAGCAGGTCTTAAATATCAATCGTTTGGTATTGATTTTTCTTATCTAATTACAACTTCAAGTGTTAATAATGCTTTAGACAATACATTACGATTTGGATTGACGTGGGATTTTGGTGGTGATGCAACCAATGCTTACGACAATTATTAAAATTTCAACTAAAATATCTAACCTATAGTAAGAATCACTCTGTATAAAAGAGTGATTTTTTTTACATTTACCAAAATTATACAGTACGATGTTTACACCTGAAAAACTCAATGAATTAAAACAATTAATAAAAACAAAAAAAAATATACTCATTTTGGCTCATCAGAATCCGGATGGTGATGCCATTGGTTCTTCTTTAGGATTATATCATTTTTTACGTACCCTTGGAGTTCAATCCACGATAATTGTACCGAATGAATTTCCTAAATTTTTAAAATGGTTGCCGGAAGCCAAAAATATCATCATTGGTGAATATCGGGTAAAATTCGTTGAAATAGCTTTTAGAAATGCAGATTTAATTTTCTGTCTTGATTTCAATACTTCTTCAAGGATTAATCAATTGGAAACAAAATTAAATGAATCAAGAGCCGTTAAAGTGTTGATTGATCATCATCAAAACCCGGATAATTTTGATTACATATATTCAGATACATCTCAACCGGCTACTTGCCAAATGATTTATAAATTTATTGATGCCTTAGGTGAAGTATCAAAAATCGATGAAAAAATAGCAACTTGTCTATATACCGGAATTTTAACTGATACCGGAAGTTTTCGGTTTAAAAATACCACCGCTGAAACTCATAAAATTATATCCGTATTTTTGGAAAAAGGAGCTAAACCGGATCTTATAGCTTCCAATATTTTTGATTGTAATACACCGGAACGACTAAAACTTTTAGGCTGTGTTTTAGAATCCATTGAACTTATTCCTAATAAAAATACTGCAATATTGTATGTAACCAGAAATCAATTGTTAGAATTGGGTTATCAAAAAGGAGATACGGAAGGATTTGTTAATTACGGACTTTCAATTATAGGAATTAAATTTGTTGCATTTTTTATGGAAGATCTGCAAAATGATTTTGTTAAGATTTCTTTCCGTTCCAAAGGTAATTTTGACGTTAACGCGTTTTCTCGAAGCTATTTTAATGGCGGTGGACATATTAATGCTGCCGGTGGCAGAAGTGATCTTTCTTTAAAAGATTCTATTTCAAGATTTAAAAATATAATCGAAAACGAAATCCATGAAACTTCTTAACATTGCAATTATATACTCATTTTGTATAAGAATTTTATTCTCATGTCAGAAAAAAGAAATTTTCCTTCCGGTAACTAATTCAAAATCTGAATACAGCAAAAAATTGTTAGAAAACTCTAAAGCTAGAGAAGATAAGGAAAGGGATTTCTTGCAAAACTGGATTAGTAAACGAGAGGATTCTTTACATTTAAAATTTGTGCCTACTTCTTCGGGTATTTGGATTCGATTTATTTCACATAAAAAATCTCCACAACCTAAAAATAATAGCTGGATTACATATTCTGCTGAAATAAAAACACTTTCAGGAGATGTAATTTATTCTTTTGATGAATTTGGTGAAAAGCAGGGAGTTTTGGGAAAATTTAAAGAGATAAGAGGAATTGAGTCAGCATTGTATATGATGGAAAAAGGAGATATAGCTGAAATAGTCCTCCCCTCTTTCACTGCCTATGGTTTATATGGAGATGAAAATAAAATTGGATCTAATGTTCCCCTCTTAGTAACACTTACTTTAATCGACGTTAAACCTTTATCGAAATGATTATCTTATAAAATTTAGTCGGATACACTTATTTTGAAAAATTAATTATATAAATCTTTAAAATAGTTTTGTGTATTTTTTTTATCCAAAGTCAATCTAGCCTTAAGTTCATCTAATGAAGAAAATTTGATCTCATCACGTGCTCTATCATAGAAATAAATTTCAATTTCTTTTCCATATAAATCCCTATCAAATTCAAGTATATGAACTTCAATTTGTTTTTGTAAACCTTGTATGGTAGGACGCATTCCTATGTTCATCATCCCGTAAAAAAATTCATCTTTAATCTTAACTTTGACGTAATATACCCCATTTTTTGGGCATATCTTGTGTGGATCAATTTCAATATTTGCAGTAGGAAAACCGATGGTTCTTCCTATCTTATCACCGGTAACCACTTTGCCCTGCATGAAAAAATTATATCCTAAATACTCGTTTGCTTTACCTATTTTACCTTCGCTAATTTTATTTCTAATTTTAGTGGAACTAATAACAGAAGTATATCCACTTACCGAAGGAAGTTTGTAAAGAGTAAATCCAAATTGTTCGGAATATGTTTGCAAACGTTCGTAATTTCCATCCCGATTATTTCCAAATTGATGATCATAACCAATAACTAATGAATGTATGTGTAATTGGGATACTAATAGATCTCTAACAAATTCTAAAGCACTTAACCGGCTAAACTCTTTCGTAAATTCTTGTACAAATAAATGCTGCACATTAAATTTTTCCAAAAGTTGTATTTTTTCATTTAAAGTAGTTAAAAGCTTAAGTTCAGTCGTGGGTTGCAAAACAAATCGGGGGTGTGGATTGAATGTCATAACTGCTGTTTCAGCTCCCTCTTTATTTGCAATATCATGCAAATAGTTTAAAACAAACTGATGGCCCAAATGCACACCATCGAACATACCTAAAGTTAGTATAATTTTATTTTCTTTAGCTACTCTGAAATTTTTAGTATGAATATTCACCGGTAATGAAAACAAATTGTCTGCAAAAATATGATATTTTTTTGGTTTTTTTTCAACGCCTATAAGCTTTAAAATAGTATATTTGTAATTCCACAAAGGAAATGTAATTATTTGAATTTTAAATTATATGGTAACGGAAAATAAAGGTAAAATATCTCAGGTAATAGGTCCGGTTATAGACGTTGTTTTTGATGACGTAGAACAACTTCCCAATATATATGATGCTTTAGAAGTTATTAAAGATAACGACGAACCCAATTTAGTACTGGAAGTTGAGCAACATATAGGTCAAGATACAGTTAGATGTATCGCTATGGATGCTACCGATGGCTTATATCGAGGTCAGGAAGTTATAGCAACCAATAAACCTATAACGGTTCCTATCGGTGAAGAAATTAACGGACGTTTATTCAACGTTATCGGAAAAGCTATTGATGGAATCGGTGATGTTCCCAAAACTCATGAATTACCTATACACAGGCCTTCTCCGAATTTTGAAGATATTTCTACTTCTGCAGAAGTTTTATATACCGGTATTAAAGTTATCGATCTAATTGAGCCTTATTCCAAAGGAGGTAAAATTGGACTTTTCGGAGGTGCGGGAGTTGGTAAAACCGTATTGATTCAAGAATTGATTAACAATATTGCTAAAGGACACGGTGGGTTATCTGTATTTGCCGGTGTTGGAGAACGAACTCGTGAAGGTAATGACCTATTACGGGAAATGCTGGAATCTAAAATTATCTCGTATGGAGATGAATTTATGAAATCTATGGAAGAAGGCGGATGGGATCTTTCAAAAGTTGATTTTGAAGCTTTAAAATCATCGAAAGTTGCCTTTGTTTTTGGTCAAATGAATGAACCTCCCGGTGCTCGTGCCAGAGTAGCTCTATCCGGTTTAACCTTAGCTGAATACTATAGAGACGGATTAGGAGCCGGAAAAGGTCGGGACGTATTGTTTTTTATAGATAATATTTTCCGTTTTACTCAAGCCGGATCGGAAGTTTCTGCCTTATTGGGTCGTATGCCTTCTGCGGTAGGATATCAACCTACCTTAGCCAGTGAAATGGGGGCACTTCAAGAAAGAATTACCTCAACTAAAAACGGTTCTATTACATCTGTTCAAGCGGTTTATGTTCCGGCAGACGATTTAACTGACCCTGCCCCTGCAACTACATTTGCTTATTTGGACGCTACTACTGTATTAGACAGGAAAATTGCTTCATTGGGTATTTATCCGGCCGTAGATCCACTACAATCTACTTCGCGAATTCTTTCTCCTGAAATTTTAGGAAATGATCACTATGAATGTGCTCAAAATGTTAAGGAAATCCTTCAAAGATATAAAGCTTTACAAGATATTATTGCCATCTTAGGTATGGAAGAATTGAGTGAAGAAGATAAATTAGTGGTTTATCGAGCTAGAAAAGTACAAAGATTCCTTTCACAACCTTTCCATGTTGCAGAACAGTTTACGGGAACTCCCGGTGCATTAGTGGATATTAAAGACACCATTAAAGGGTTTAATATGATTCTTAACGGAGAATTAGATCAATATCCGGAAGCTGCCTTTAACTTGAAAGGAACTATCGAAGAAGTTATTGAACATGGTGAAAGACTATTAGCTGAATTAAAAAAATAATTTGTTGAATAATTTTAAATTTTGATGAAAATACAAATACTTACTCCGGAAGAGGTTATTTTTGACGGTGAAGTGTCATCTATAACAGTTCCCGGTTCATTGGGTGAATTTCAAATGTTGGAAAACCATGCTTCTATTGTTTCTACTCTTGAACCCGGAATCATTAAGCTGGAAAATGTAAGTTCTTCTTCCAACGCTACTAAATTAACGAATGATGGCAAATACCAAACATTCACTATTAAGAGCGGATTATTAGAATTTAATAACAATAAAGGTATAATACTTTGTGATTAAATTATTTATACAATAATATTATAATAACATAAAAAAGGATTGAATAACAATCCTTTTTTTATTATATATAATTTACATTTAGAGTATCTAGTTAAGATATTTATAATAGTTTAATCATATAGCATGAAATTCCGTTTATAGTTATATTTTAAAATTCAAATAGGTGATAGGTTTACCTTCTTTTAAAAACATATTCTCATAAAAAGTTTTTATTTCTCTTACGTAAGAAGGTAATTCGTATTCCGGCGCTCCATAAATATCATGGTGAGAAGATAACACGGTATATCCCAAACAATGTATTAATCCGTTGGCATAACCATGTAAAAATTCACTATCCGTTTTTAAATGGATACTCCCTCCTTCTTTCATAATTCTTTTATATTTTTCAAGAAAAATAGAATTTATTAATCGGTGCTTTGTCCTTTTATATTTAATTTGTGGATCCGGAAATGTTATCCAAATTTCATCTACTTCACCGGGAGAAAATACATGCTCAATTAATTCAATTTGAGTGCGCAAAAAACCAACATTTTTTATTTGTTGTTCTATGGCTGTTTTTGCTCCTCTCCAAAAACGTGCTCCTTTAATATCTATTCCTAAAAAGTTTTTATCAGGAAAATGTTGCGCTAAACCAACGGAATATTCGCCCTTTCCACAACCCAATTCAATGATTATGGGATTATCATTTTTAAAAAATTCTTCTTTCCATTTACCTTTATAATGAAAATTAGAAAGTATTTCATCTCTCGTAGGCTGTATTACATTATTAAAAGTCTTGTTTTCAGCAAATTTACGAAGTTTATCCTTGCCCATAATTTAGTATTGAATGTACAAAAATAACTATATTCGTACACATTTCAAATTTCTTTATTGTTAGCTAGTTTCATAATGTGACAATGAATACCCCTAAATATAATTAAGATCTGCTAACTAAAAACGTTTCCTTTTAAATCTTCTTAAATTTCTTTAAAATTCATTAAAATATTAAAATTAAAGTTTCAATTATTATCGTATTTATTAATTCATTCATAAAAAATTTCATATACTTAAAATTAATTTAATATTTTTATGGATTAAACACTATTATCAATGAAACTTTCTCAACCAAAACTTACTCCTAAAATACTTTGGCTTATGGCTATTAGTTCAGGACTAGTAGTAGCAAATAACTATTATAACCAACCACTATTGGGTTTAATGGCCAAAGATTTTAATGTTAGTGAATCAAAAATAAGCGGTATAACCATGTTTACGCAGATCGGCTACGCTTGTGGACTATTTTTTCTGATTCCTTTAGGTGACATGTTTCGTAGAAAAAAAATTATTCTTATTGATTTTATATTCATTATTAGTAGTTTATTAGCTATGGCTGTCAGTCCTTCCATAGAATTATTATTTCCTATAAGTTTTATAATAGGTTTTACCTCAGTTATTCCTCAATTGTTTATACCCATGGCTGCAACTTTGGCAGCTCCGGAAGATAAACCTAAAGCCGTTGGATTTGTGATGAGCGGATTACTCATCGGTATATTGGGATCTAGAGTTTTAAGTGGATATATCGGCGATATTTTGGGATGGAGAGAAATGTTTTATATCGCAGCTATATTAATGGGGGTTGTGTATCTTTTGATATATTTTAATTTACCGGAAATCTACCCGAATTTTAAAGGAAATTATAAAAAGTTAATGCTTTCACTCGTTGAGCTTTTTAAAACAGATTCATCATTACGCTCTGCCGCTTTACGAGGAGGACTTAGTTTTGCTTCTTTAAGTGCTTTTTGGACTCCTTTGGTTTTTCATCTTGAAGAAAATTTTCATTTAAGTGATGGATCAGCAAGTAATATAGCCGGAAAATTTGGCTTAGTAGGTGCATTTGGAGCTTTGGCTGCTGCCCTCATGGGAAAAGTTATATCTAAATTCAATAAAAATACGATACTTGTTTTTACTGCATTATTGATTTTACTTTCATGGATTATATTCTACTATGGAGGTTATTCTTATTTGGGTTTAACTATTGGGATTATATTAATTGATATTGGTGTGCAATCTACCCAAATTACTAATCAATCTATTATTTTTTCAAATCACCCTGAAGCAGGTAATCGTGTTAATACTATTTATATGACCAGTTATTTTATCGGTGGATCACTGGGAACCTTTATTTCTGCTTATGCTTTTGAAATTTATAATTGGACCGGTGTGATTAGTGTAGGTAGTTTTTTCGCTATAATAATGTTAATATTCCATTTACTGTCAATAAAACGATAATATATTGTTAGATTATTTCTTTTGTAATTATTGATAGTATATAAACAAGTAATATTTAATTCATTAAATCGGTGGCAACTGACTTTATTTCATAAAAAAAACTCCTATTTTCTAGGAGTTTTAATTTTTTTTAACAGCAGCTAAATTATTTGGATTGTGGAATATAAATTTGAAATCCTAAACCAAAACCTAAACCACTTTGTTTGTTTCCGTTGTTAATATTTTGAATTGCAGCTGCATAGTTATATCCGATTGTACCTTCTAACGCTACAGAACGGGTAATAAAATGAGCGTAACCCACATTTACACCAAAGGCAAATCCACTGTCTGAGCTTCCGTTAACTGCTGCTCCTTTGAATCCAACATCACCTTCAGCAAAAAATCTTCCGGTTTCTTTAGCACCTTCCGGGAAGTAATATCTTACAAAAGGCATTACCCCATAGTTCCAAATTGGTTTTTCATCATCTTGAAATACTGCCCCGAAATCTATAGCTGCACCAACGGCTATTCCATGAGAAAGAAAATACCCAACTCTAGGAGTTAAATTAAATGAAAATCCTTTGTTTTCGAAATCATAGCCGAGATTTGTAATACCTGCTCCGGTCAACCAGCTTCCTTTTTGAATTGGTGTAGAACCTACGTTAGCCGAAGTTTGTGGTGTAGTTACAATCTGTGCATTTGATATTGCTATACTACCTAAAAAAATAGTAAACAATAAAAGTACTTTTTTCATAATTATTATATTATTTTTATACACCATAGTAAACGACAAAACCTATGCCAAAATTTTAACAAAATATTATATTTTTTTTAATTAGAATAATTAGGTGCTTCTTGAGTAATTATAACATCGTGAGGATGACTTTCTTTTAATCCTGCAGAAGAAATTTTAACCATTTTACTTTCTTTTTGCAATTTTACAATATCTTCTGTACCGCAATAGCCCATACCTGCACGAATTCCTCCACATAATTGATAAACGACATCGGATAATTTTCCTTTATAAGGAACTCTTCCTTCAATTCCTTCCGGTACTAATTTTTTTGTTCCTGATTGAAAGTAACGGTCTTTACTTCCTCTTTTCATGGCAGAAATTGAACCCATACCTTGATAACTTTTGAACTTTCTTCCTTGAAAAATAATTTCATCTCCGGGTGCTTCATCGGTTCCGGCAAATAAAGATCCCAGCATGACACAGGATGCACCGCTGGATATAGCTTTAACTATATCACCCGAAAGTTTAATTCCTCCATCTGCAATTACCGGTATATGATGCTGATTTGCATATTCGTAGACATTATATATGGCAGATAATTGTGGCACTCCCACTCCCGCTACTACTCTAGTGGTACATATAGATCCGGGACCTACACCCACTTTTAATGAATTGGCTCCGGCTTCTATTAAATCTTTTGCCGCTTGTGCGGTAACTATATTTCCACCAACAATATCTAAATCAGGAAAAGAAGCTCTTATTTCTCTGATTTTATTTAATACATTGATTGAATGTCCATGAGCGGAATCTACCGCAATTATGTCCACTCCGGCTTTAACTAATGCTTCGACTCTTTCTAAGGTATCATCTCCTACTCCTACCCCTGCTCCCACTCTAAGTCTTCCTTCAGAATCTTTACATGAATTGGGATATTCCAACAAATTATCAATATCTTTTATGGTAATCAACCCTATTAATTTGTTGTGATCATCTATAATAGGGAGCTTTTCAATCCTATTATTTAATAATATTTGCTTGGCTTGTTCCAAAGAAGTATTTTTTGAAGAAGTAATAATATGTTCTTTGGACATGACATCTTCTACTTTCTGATTTAAATCCGATTGATATTTAATATCTCTATTGGTAATTATTCCGACTAAGGTATCATCTTCTTCTATTACAGGCAAACCGGATATTTTATATTCTCTCATTAGCATAAGCGCATCCTGTAAGGTATGGTTTCGACTTAAGGTAATGGGATTGGAGATCATGCCGTTTTCTGACCTCTTTACTTTGTTAACTTCAACAGCCTGTTGATCTATCGGCATATTTTTGTGAATAAATCCAAGACCTCCTTCTCTGGCAAGAGCAATGGCTAAACCTGATTCAGTTACAGTATCCATAGCTGCTGAAACTATTGGAATGTTTAATTGAATTCTTTTAGTTAACTGGGTTTTTAAATTTACTTGAGAAGGTAGAATCTCTGAATAAGAAGGAATAAGCAAAACATCATCAAATGTGATAGCTTCTTCTACAATTTTAGAACTAAGCGACATATTGTTTTTTGCCAAGCAAATATATAATTTTTTTTCTAAAAAAATAATTTAATTTTTTTAAAAAAGTATATAATCAAAATAATACATGATAAAATAATACGTAATTTTTTATAAAAAGACTAATTATTTATAAAAATAAATTAAATTGATATAGATATTTTGGATTTATTTTTATTAAAATTATAAATATTTTTTTCTACAATTTAAATTAATTCTTACTACAATTTTTTATATTGTGAATTTCTTACGCTTGATTTTTATCCACATTTCTTTTTTGATATTCTGATTTCAATTTATAATTAAATCGCGCTTTAAATTTTTGGATTTTAGGTGCAATCGTATAGCTGCAATAAGGTTGATTTGGATTTTGTTCGTAATATCTTTGGTGATAATCTTCAGCCGGATAAAATTCTTTAAAAGGTACTATTTCTGTCACATATTTACCTTTCCATAAGTCAGAAGATTCTGATTTTTTTAAAGATTCTTGAGCAAGAATTTTTTGTTCTTCGTTTCTATAAAAGATAACAGATCTATATTGAGTGCCAATATCATTTCCTTGTCTGTTTAATTGAGTCGGATCATGTAAAAACCAAAAAACATCTAATATTTCAGAAAAAGAAATTTCTTCAGGATCGTATTCAATTTCAATTACTTCCGCATGTCCCGTAGTGCCCGTACAAACATCTTTATAATTAGCATTTTCTTTTTTTCCTCCGGAATATCCTGCTGTAACCTTAGTAATACCGTTTAACATTTCAAAACAAGGACTTAAACACCAAAAACATCCTCCTCCTAATGTAATTTTCTCTAATTTTTTTCTCATTATATCCGTTTTCTTTTCTTGTGATTGATTGGTCTGACAACTAAACAAAAGTAAATTAATAGCATTAAAAAAAATAAATAATTGCTTTTTTATATTATTTGTTAGAACTAGTTGCATATTTATAAAACAGTTATAAAAATTTAAGTATTTAATATTATTCTTTATTAAACAAAAACTGTACTAAAATTTATTTTTATTTGAATATTTTAGACAAACAATAGGATTTATTTATATTTTTTTTTGAATAAATAAATTATTCCATAAAAAAAATATTTATTTTGTTTAGGAAAACATTCTAAATTATGTTGTAAGAATTTATGATTAAGGTAATTAATTTGCTAACTTTGCATATTACCTATTCTATAACATGAGTACAGATACTGCAAATAAAAATTTTGAAATTGTTAAAGATGTTTTTATAAAATATTTAGAAGATCGAGGACATAGAAAAACTCCTGAAAGATTTGCTATCGTTGAGGAGATCTACTCAACAGATGAACATTTCAATATCGATTGGCTGTATATGAGAATGAAAGAAAAAAATTATAGAGTGAGTAGAGCCACTATTTATAATACCATTGAAATTCTTTTAGATGCCAAGTTAGTCCGAAAACATCAATTTGGAGAAGGACTTCAAGCTTTATATGAAAAATCATATTTTGCTAAGCAACATGATCATATCTTAATGATGGATACGGGAGAAGTTATTGAATTTTGTGATCCTAGACTTCAAACAATTAAAGATTCATTAGAAAAAATATTTAATATTGAAATCGAAAGTCATTCTTTATACTTTTATGCAAAAAAGAAAAGCAAGTAAATGAATTTAAAAATTATATTTTTTATTTTCTTTATATTCACAGGTGTATTTTTATTTTCTCAAGTTACTCCTCCGGCTCCTTCCAAAAAGGATAATCCCAAACCCATAAATCTTATCAATGCCGATATGGAAGAGGTGAATGAACATGTATTTAACGGAAATATTGTTTATTCAGGACATGTCATAGCAGAACACGAAACTTCTCATTTAGAAGCAGATTCAATCATTTATTTTAGCGATAAAAATTTTATTGAAGCAAGAGGAAATGTATTTTTTAGAGATAAACAATCTACCTTGAATTGTAAAAAATTGACCTATAACGGAATAACCAGAAATGCAATAGCCTATTATAACGTAAAATTAGTTACCCCCGATCAAACGGTTGAAACCGAGGAAATGATCTATGATGCTAAACGGGATGTCGCTTATTTTGACAATTGGGGAACAGTTTATAAAGGCGAAAATATAACTCATACAAAAGTTGGAAAATATTTTGTTAAAGATAACCGAATTGAATTAGGGGATAATTCCACGTTAGAATCTCCGGAATATATATTAGAAGGGTCTGATATTAAATATGATGCTAAAAATGAAATTGCAACATTTACTAAATTTACCCGCATAACCAATAAAAAAGATCCTACGGTTTACGTAACGGGAAGTACGGGTTCTTACAACACCAAAACCAAACAATCCGATTTAAAAAATGACGGAAAGGTATATTACCAAGGGAAAATATTATCCGGCAATGATTTATTTTTTGATGAAATAAAAGGTTTTGGTAGAGGAATTAAAAACGTTAAACTGGAAGAACCTAAAGAAAAAAGATTTTTAATCGGTGAATATGCTGAAGTATACCAATTTAAGGATTCTGCAATGATTACAGGAAGGCCTTATATGGTAAAAGCATTTACTAAAGATTCTTTATACATTCATTCCGATACCTTGATTGCCATTCAAGGAAAAGATAAAAAATCCACCATTCGGGGGTATCATAATGGAAGGCTATTCAAATCGAATGTTTCCGGAAAAAGCGATTCTCTGGTGTATCAAGAAACCATTGGAAGAATTGATTTTTATAAAAAACCCATATTTTGGTCAACAGGAGGAAGACAATTAACCGCAGATACTCTTTCTGCGTATTTAAATAGTTCCAATCAAGCCATTGATTCCATTTATGGCAGATCTCATGCTTTTGTAATTAGCAAAGTAGATTCTTTAAGTCCTAAATTGGAATTCAATCAAGCAAAAGGAAGAATGCTTCATGCCTATTTTCAAAACGAAGAACTTCATTTAGTAGATTTAAAAGGTAATGCAGAATCCATCACTTATGTAGAAGAAGAATCTAAAACAAAAGGTAAACAACGGACAGGAATCAGCATATCAGTATGTGGAATTTTACAAGGTGAGTTTGTTGAACGCAAAATGGATATAGTTTCTTGTCAGCTCAGTGCAGAATCAAAATTATACCCTGAAAGTAAGCTTCCCGAGCAAAACAGATATTTACCTGAATTTGAATGGAGAGATGACGAAAGATTAAAAAAATGGCAAGATATATTCCCGGATGTCTTTCCCTATAATAAAAACGAGCCTAGAAAAACCATTGAGCAACTATTGGAAGAAGAGAAAAAACAAAATGCAAAAGTCAGCAATCGATAATTATCAGATACCTATATAAATATCTATATTTGCATCTTACATTAATATAAATTAGTATGGAAAGAGAAATAATTCGATGCGAATGGGTAGGATCTGATGACATATACAAAAAATATCATGATGAGGAATGGGGCAAACCGGTATATGATGACCGATTACTATTTGAATTTCTTTTACTTGAAGGATTTCAAGCCGGTCTTAGTTGGATTACGGTATTAAAAAAAAGAGAGAGTATTCGTGAAGCTTTTGACCATTTTGATTATAGAAAAATTTCACAATATACTCAGGAAAAAATGGATCGTTTACTTCTCAATGAAGGTGTTATTAGAAATAAATTGAAAATTAAAGCTGCCACAACCAATGCACAAAAATTTATGGATGTGCAAAACGAATTCGGAAGTTTTAGCAATTATTTATGGAACTTTGTCAACCACACACCTATTTGCAACCACTGGGAGACCATTAAACAAGTTCCCGCTTCAACTCAACTTTCCGATAGTATTTCAAAAGATTTAAAAAAGCGTGGATTTAAATTTGTGGGTACAACTATTATTTATGCATTTTTACAGGCCGTTGGAGTGGTTAATGATCATACTCTTACTTGCTCATTTCATCCTGTTAATCATTAGTTGATTGTAAACATGTTTTTTTCAATTTACTTTTATATTTAATGACTAATTATAAAAAATCTCTCTTTAGGACCCATTGTACTATTCAGTAAAAAACACAGAATTAAAAAAAATTGTATAATTATTGAAAGATACCTGTTATGTTAAATCACATTATGCAGTAAGTACACATACCTTTTAAAATTTAATAGTATTACACATTATTAAAAAACAATACATTTGATAAATAAATCGAGTTTAAAGCAGATTAATTTTATATGTTAGAAAAAAAAGAAGCATTATATGAAAAAGCTATTCTAATCGGATTGATTACTCAAAACCAAGATGAAGAAAAGTTAAATGAATACATGGATGAATTGGAGTTTTTGGCAAATACAGCCGGAGCTGTAGTTTATAAAAGATTTACGCAAAAGCTAGATCAGCCACATTCAAGAACGTTTGTAGGAAAAGGAAAGTTGGAAGAAATTAATAGTTATGCTAAAGAACATGAAATCGATACAATTATTTTCGATGATGAACTGACTCCTTCTCAACTTAAAAATATAGAAAAAGAATTAGACAGGAAAATTATTGACCGTACGAATCTTATATTAGATATTTTTGCTCAACGAGCAGAAACATCCTATGCCAGAACACAAGTGGAACTTGCTCAATATGAATATCTTCTTCCTCGCTTAACTCGTATGTGGACTCACCTGGAACGTCAAAAAGGAGGTATTGGATTGAGAGGACCTGGAGAAACTGAAATTGAAACCGACCGACGTATTATCAGAGACAGAATATCCTTGCTTAAAGAAAAATTAAAATCGATTGATAAGCAAATGTCAACTCAACGAAACAATCGAGGAAAATTAGTTAGAGTAGCTTTGGTTGGATATACTAATGTAGGAAAATCTACCTTAATGAATGTGTTGAGTAAATCGGAAGTTTTTGCCGAAAATAAATTATTTGCAACACTAGACACAACTGTAAGAAAAGTTGTAATAGGTAATCTTCCTTTTTTACTAACCGATACAGTCGGCTTTATAAGAAAATTACCTACTCAGCTGGTAGAGTCGTTTAAATCAACGTTAGATGAAGTAAGAGAGGCTGATCTTTTGATTCATGTGGTTGATATTTCTCATCCCAGCTTTGAAGATCATATTAATTCCGTAAATACCATATTGGCTGAAATAGGTTCTGCAGATAAACCAACAATAATGGTATTTAATAAAATTGATAATTTTTCTTATGAAAGAAAAGATGAAGATGATCTAACACCGGTGACCAAAAGAAATTATTCGTTAGACGATTGGAAAAAAACATGGATGGCTAAATCCAAATATCCTAGTGTTTTTATTTCTGCTTTAACTAAAGAAAATTATGAAGAATTGAAGAAAATTATTTATAATCAAGTTAAAGATATCCATACCCAACGATTTCCTTATAATGATTTCCTCTTTGAATATTACGATCAAGAAGGAAAAGAAATATAATTTAAAATACAAAAGGGCTTAATGAATAAGCCCTTTTCGTTTTATATTTTTTTAATAAAAAAATTATTTTGCTCGGTTACAATAAATTCTCCAATTAACTAATAAGGCGGAAGGAAAATTCCTTTTAATTCTTTTTAAATCAGATTTTGCTGATTCTCTCTTAAAATAATCTCCGGCCAAAAGTCTCCAATCAGGACGTAAATAACTTTTTTCAACCCGTAACTCAGGGAATAACTTTCTAAATTCTGTAGTCAACGTATTAATTTCCTTCTCTGTTTTAGCTTCTCCAACTTTAATCATAAAACCGGGTATATCGTTACGTCTGCCACAAATGTTTTCAGGAGAAACAGGCCTATTCACCGGTTTTTTATCGGTGGAAGAAATAGGTTTAGATTCTCGCGTGGTGTCTCCAAATTTTTTGCATAATTCATCTTCACTAACCATTTTCAATATTTCTTCATCAGCATTAATAATCAGCTTTCCCCCGGTAGCTGAATCTACTTTAGTAATGATTTGCTGGGCTTTAAAAGAAATACATATAAAAAAAAGTAATAAAAAAATATAGCTTTTCATTTGGATATTATGATAAAATTAACTACACAAAAATAGCATTTTATAATTAAATCTAAAGAAATATGCTATTTAAAAGAGACTAAAAGTTAATTTAAGAAATAAATTTTTATCGAAAGTAGGAAGGTGATAGGCTCCCATTCTATAATAAATTCCCAATCCAAAATAGTAAATTAGCTTATTAAGCTCCATTCCAACTTCTTGATAATAGTTTTCGGGAACTGAAAAAAATGTTAATTTATGGATTTCTTTATGATTCATATTTCCTAGTAACCCATTATAAACTAAAGAAAATTGCAACCTACTGTTTCCTATAAAATTTATGTCTTTAAAAGAATGAGTTAAGAAAAAAGCCACATATTTATCCGCATAAAACTCTCCGGGTGCTAAGGTTTCCAGTGATCGAAAGCCTTTCATTGAAAATCTATTTCCTATTGATTTTCCTACTTTCGCATTACCAAAACTTCCATAATTATTCCATAAAACCGTTTTTCCGAAAATATATCCGGAGTTCATAACTAAGGAACTCTCCCCTATTGGATTAGTTACCGTTATATGAGCAGCTAAGTCAAAACGATCATAGTTGAAATTAGCTCCTAACGTTTTCCATCCTTTGGTATAATCAAAATAAAAATAAACGGGCTTATCTTCTACCGTCATTTTTCCTTCCGGAGTCATCAGGTATTTAGCAAATGGTGCGTATTTAAGATGTAAAGAAGTTGAAAATAACGTATATTTATGAGAAGGTGAATAAGATTTAAATGAATATTCATAATCCGATTTTTGAACTTCATAATTCGCTTCCACCGAAGCAGTAACTTTCTTTACTATATCTTGTTCATAAGCGAGCTTTCCTCCTCTGTAAGTATAAAAAATTGAATTTTGAATGTAATTTAATTCGTCCTTTATTTGTTCCTCACGATTAGGAAATCTATCAATAGTTTTAGAAAACGGATTTACATCAGAGTATCCTAAGAGCTTTATTTTTCCATTATTTTTTTTGTTTACATTAAGATCCATTCCCAACGCACCTTTACTGTTAGTGCTTTTCGTCCCGAAGGCAAGATATCCGAGTATGGATATATTTTTACTAAACTTGTAATTGGTTTTTCCTCCTAACTGAAACCTAAATCCTTCATAATCATTATAATTCATCAAATTCAATACATTTAAATTCACTTTACCTAAAGGTAATTTCCAATTTTTTACCGAATTTAAAAGACGAACATTTTTTTCAATGGGTAACGCATTAAAAAAGCTGGAATTTGCATAGGTATTCTTTTCTCGTTGCGTTAAAGGAGTTTTACGAAAGTTTTTAATTTTTGTTTCCGTATTTGTATTAAAATCTTTTTCCAGTTCATATTCATATCCTCTAAAATCTTTTCTTGTAAAAGACTTATTGGATGTAAAATGAGACGTTGTCATCTGGATAACTATCCAGGGAGAAAACAAAAACTTTTGTTCCTTGTTGGAATTTGTCAAAAATTTGGTAACATCAATGGTACTTATTCTTATTTTATTGGTTTTAGACTTTAAATACCATATCCCTTTGAACGATTTCCATTGATACTCAAAATAACGAGTATAATTTGAGTTATATTCTTCCCCTGAATATTTAACTACTGCAAAACTTTTAGCGTCAATATACAATGTTCCCCTGCTCCCATTTACTAACAAGTTTTTCTTGGATCCGAATGAAATAATGTAATTTTTTTTAGTATCGATTACAATACTGTCAATTAATTTAAAATTATAGGAATTGAATTTATTCTTGAAAAGATTAGGAAATTCTTCTTGAAAAAAAGGTTCAGAAAACAACTCATAAAAAGGTTTTTTAAAGCCCGAAACCTGATCGGCTAAAATTATATTTTTTTTCCCGTATCTTGTATCATATCTGCATTTCATCACCCGCTCTCCTAAAAATATATATTCCTTTTTCTCTAACTTAGCAATCTCAGATGAATCACTATTCATACTATGCATAACATTACTAAAATCATCAATATAGAATTTAGTATATAAAAAATAATTATAAGAATTTAAATGGTTAGGATGGTTAATTTTTTCGTTCTTTTTAACCATTTTTAAAATTTTATAAACACGGGAATGAGGATGATCCGGTAGATAATATTTCATCTCTAAATTCTGAGAGAACATAAATATTTGAAAAAACAAAAAAATATAAACCGGAAAATTCTTCATATAGTCAAATAAAAGTGTATTAAAACTAAGTTTAAAATTAAAACTTAATCATACTTTATTTTAGGGGCAAATATAAAGTATTTAACATAAACAAATTTCTATAAAAATAGTACATTTGCTATTTGTGATTGAATAAATAATACAACTCAAAAATGGATTATTTTATTGTAGCTGAAAATGTTACCCGAACTTATGAAGACAAAATTGCCTTAGATAACTTCAACATAAAAATTCCTAAAGGCAGTATCTATGGAATTTTAGGTCCGAACGGTGCCGGAAAAACTACGTTTATAAGAATCATTAATCAAATTACTAAGCCGGACAGCGGTACAATTTATTTTAATGGAGAGCCTCTACAACCCAAACATATTTCACATATAGGTTATATGCCGGAAGAAAGAGGACTGTATAAAAACATGAAAATTGGCGAACAGGCAATTTATTTAGCCCAGCTTAAGGGCATGAATAAAACGGAGGCCAAGTCGCGTTTAGAATATTGGTTTGATAAACTAAAAATTGAAAAATGGTGGAATAAAAAATTGAGCGAATTATCCAAAGGAATGGCTCAA
The DNA here is from genome assembly GCF_009827885.1 of Apibacter sp. B3546. Lineage (NCBI taxonomy): Bacteria > Pseudomonadati > Bacteroidota > Flavobacteriia > Flavobacteriales > Weeksellaceae > Apibacter > Apibacter sp. B3546. Next base: position 107,283 of record NZ_WINW01000032.1, read on the forward strand.
AAAATTCAATTTGTAGTTACTGTATTGCATAATCCCGAATTATTAATTTTTGACGAGCCTTTCAGCGGATTTGATCCGGTAAATGCCAATCTAATAAGAGATGAAATTCTAGAGCTAAAAGAAAAAGGGACTACCATTTTATTTTCATCTCATCGAATGGAATCTGTTGAGGAACTTTGTGATTATGTTGCTCTTATCCATAATTCAAAAAAAATTTTAGATGGTTCGGTTAAAGATATCAGACATAAATTTAAACAAGGAAAATTTAATATCAGGATTACTGATATACAATCCCATGATATTGAACATCTACTATCTAATCATCCGATCGAAAATTTAATAAAAATGGATAATGAATATTCATTTTCAATTAAATTAACCGACCGGGAGAGCTCAAAATCCCTTTTATCAGAACTTTCATCTAAAGGAACAATCCTCTCTTTTTATGAAGAAATCCCCGGTATGAATGAAGTTTTTATTAACGCTGTAAATTCAAAAAATCTATGAGAAATATCTTTTTGGTAATGAGAAGAGAATTTCTTACTCAGGCAAGAAAAAAATCTTTTGTTCTTATTACTTTTTTTGCTCCGATATTAGTAATCCTAGCCGTAGCAATCATTGGCTTTATGATTAAAATTAATGAAAGCAATTCACGTATTGTCATCATTGATTCAACCCATGAATTTTATCCTGATTTCAAGAGTAATGAAAAAAATATATTTAATTTTTATACAGAAAATGATTTACAAGCTTTAAAAGATTCGTTAGCACAAAGTAATTCATTAGATGCTATCTTGTATATACCCAAAACCAAAGATTCTCTATTAAATAATTTACAAGATCATATCCAACTTTATACAAACAAAAACCTGAACAAAAATCTTCTCTATTCATTAGAAGAAACCATCAATAAAAAAATTGAAGAAAAAAGAAGAAAATTATTAGGAATAAACCAATCCGATATAGATAAAATTAATTCCAAAATATCCTTACAAATTACTAATATTAAAGAAGGCAAATCAGAGGATAACCACTTAATTAAAGAAATCCTTTCTTTGTCATTAATGTATGTAAATCTTATGTTTTTTATTATTTACGGTACACGTGTGATGAGAAGCATTATGGAAGAAAAAAATAACAGGGTGGTTGAAATAATTATTTCATCCGTTAAACCTTTTGAATTAATGATGGGAAAAATATTGGGTACAACGTTAATTGCTTTAACTCAATTTTGTATATGGATTGGAATGACCCTGCTCCTTCTTAGTATGGGTAAATTGATATTAGGACATGAATTAACGCTTTCCATTCAACAAAATGATTTACGAAATATTCTTAATCAAGAAATGCAAATTCAAATTAGCGACACTATTAATGCCCTTTTCAATCTTAACTATCCGTTAATTATTTTCGTTTTTCTTTTCTTCTTTTTTACGGGATATTTATTTTACAGTTCTTTTTTTGCTGCCATTGGAGCAGCAGTGGATAATGATACAGAAACTCAACAATTTATTCCAATAATTGTAATCCCCCTACTTTTAGGCGCTTATGGATGCATAAGTATCATAAACAATCCGGAAGGACCTGTGGCATTTTGGTTAAGCATTATTCCTTTTACCTCTCCCATGGCTATGGTTACCAGATCCTTTTATGGAATACCGGGTTGGCAATTGGCAATATCAATTATTACCATGGTCGGATCGGTATTAGTAATGGTTTTTATTGCAAGTAAAATTTATAGGATTGGAATACTTATGTATGGAAAAAAAGTAACTATAAAAGAAATTTTCAAGTGGATTAAACAATCATAATATATTTCTCTGCTTTATTTCTTACTCCGAAAATTAGTAAATAAGAATTCAATTGATGTTTTTATGTAAAAAGCTTTAATTTATTTTTAAATCAATCGGTACCTCTATAGCACAATCAAAAATTTAAAAAGTAAAAATTTAGAACATGAATTAAAATAAATTTTATATTTATGCTCAAATACCATCTTACTAATTAAAAAAATCCGTTCTGATGGAAAAAAACTCTTTTATTAAATCCCAAGGCTTGGGTAACGAATACATAGTAATCAATGAAGATACTATTACTTTTCCTTTAACTGAAAAAGCCATTCAAAAAATCTGTAACGTAAACTTCGGAATAGGCTCTGATGGAATATTAGTAAAAACAAAGTCAGAAACGGCTGACATAGGTCTGAAAATTTTTAATCCGGATGGTTCCGAAGCAGAAAAAAGCGGAAATGGATTAAGAATTTTTTGCAAGTATGTATACGATTATAAAATTATTCCTCAAAAGGAATTTACAGTAGAAACCAAAGGAGGAAAAGTTCGTGCAACCATACAAGAAACTTTAAATGAGAGGGCTACTTTAATAACAGTAGATATGGGTCAAGCCATTTTCGATTCAAAACAAATACCCACTTCCTTTAATTCGAAAGAAGTACAAGATGAACGTATTACTATCGATGATCAAGAGTTTCTAATCAATTGTGTTTCTGTTGGAAATCCACATTGTGTGATTCTCAAAGAAAATTTAGATAGTGAGGAAATAAAAAAATACGGCCCTAAAATTGAAACGTTTTCAAAATTTCCTAACCGTATAAATGTTCAATTTGCAAAAGTACTGAATAGAGATGAAGTTCAAATATTAATTTGGGAAAGAGGGGCCGGTTTCACTTTAGCCTCAGGAAGTTCGTCTTGTGCGGTAGCAAGTGTATTAAGAAAAAAAGGGTTAATAAATAATAAAGTAACCATTAAAATGCCAGGAGGAGAACTTAAAATAGAAATTGATGATCATTGGCAAATAAGAATGACCGGAGAAGTTCGCCAAATTTGTGAAGGTGTTTTGCATGAAGAATTAATAAACAGTTTTTTATAATTATTCTCAATAAAAAAATATTTTCTGAATTTGATAAATGATAACTTAAAATTGTTAAAATATTTTTAAAATCTAATATTTGATGGAAAAAATTATTAATTTTTTTAAAAAAGCATTTATTAACTAGTAAATTTATAGATATTTGTAATCTGATTTTTTTCCACTATTTAAAATGAAAATAAAGTATCACGATTTAATTCAACAAACTTTTGATTTTCCACAACCCGAATTTAAGGTTGATAACGGAAATTTATTATTTCATGACATCCCTTTAATGGACTTAATTGAAAAATTCGGAACTCCTTTTAAGTTCAATTATTTACCTAAAATATCGCAAAACATACAACAAACCAAAAAATGGTTTAAAAAGGCTTTTAAGGAAAATAATTACAATAATGAATATAGATATTGTTATTGTACGAAATCAAGTCATTTTTCATTCGTGGTTGAAGAAGCTTTAAAAAATAAAATTAGTTTGGAAACTTCTTTTTCAAACGATATGGAAATTATACGAAGATTATACGATAAAGGAATTGTCGATAAAAATATTGAAGTTGTTTGCAACGGATTCAAAACCGATGAATATTTAAAAATTATTTCGGAAATGATTAACGGCGGATTTTCTAACATATTACCTGTATTGGATAATTTCAGAGAAATCGATCGACTTTCCGATAGCATAGATACTAATTTTAATATAGGTATTCGAATTGCTTCTGAAGAAGAACCTAAATTTGAGTTTTATACTTCTCGATTGGGAATCGGATATAAAGATATTGTTCCTTTTTATGCTCAAAAAATCCAAAATCATCCATTTGCCCGTTTAAAGATGTTGCATTTCTTTATCAACACGGGGATTAAAGATACTTCCTATTATTGGAACGAACTTTATAAATGTTTGCGAGTTTATGCTCGATTGAAAAAAATCGCACCCGAAGTGGATTCGCTCAATATAGGAGGAGGTTTTCCTATAAAAAATTCTTTGAATTTTAATTACGACTATTATTATATGGTCAATGAGATTACTTACCAAATAAAAAAATTCTGTGTTGAAGAAGGAGTAGAAGAACCTACTTTATATACCGAATTTGGTTCATTCACTGTTGGAGAAAGTGGAGGGATTGTTTACAAAATTTTAAGTCAAAAAAGACAAAATGATCGAGAAAAATGGGATATGATTGACAGTTCTTTTATGACTACATTACCTGATTCTTGGGCAATTTCTCGTCGTTTTACCATGCTTCCTATCAATCGTTGGGAAGATTCCTATGAACGGGTTTTCTTAGGAGGTCTTACTTGTGATAGCGATGATTACTACAATTCTGAACAGCACGTTAATGCCATTTATCTTCCTATTTTCAGTGAAGAAAAACCTTTATATATAGGTTTTTTCAATACAGGAGCTTATCAAGATGCCATTAGCGGGTTCGGAGGCGTGCACCATTGTCTAGTTCCGCAGCCAAAACATATTTTGATCAATAAAAATAAAGACGGCGAATTTACTTATGAGGTATTTCGAGAGGAACAAAATTATAAGCAAATTTTAGATCTTTTAGGTTATTAGTAGCCCCATACAATAAATTGACAGATTCATAGTTTATAATTACAAAAAAGTACCATCAAGCGTACCTGATTTATTTTCTTGTAATTTTTACTATAATGCGTCTATTGCATAAATTTATACTAATTATATTCATTAGTTTATACTCCATTGTCTATTCTCAAAACGGGCAAGAAATATATACTTTTATGAATATGACCGTATCTGCCCGTCAAGCGGCTTTAGGAGGTAATGCTAACTCTTCTTGGGACAATGATCCTAATATGGCTATGTTCAATCCGGCAATGATGAACGATAAAATGCATAACCAAGCGGGAATAAATTATTCCTCTTATTTAGCAGATGTCAAATTGGGAGCTGTATCCTATGTTTATAATCCCAAAGAAAGTAAGCACTTTTTTTCCCTTCATGGAAGATATGTAGATTATGGAGATCTTAAAGCCGCCGATGAAATCGGAAATGTAACCGGAAAATTTACCGCAAAAGACGCAGCGGTAACTTTGGGTTATGCCTATAATATCTCTGATTTCTTTACCGTAGGCGGAAATTTATCTTATGTTACCAGTAAAATTGAAAGTTATACTTCTTCCGCTCTTTTGGCTGATCTTGGGGTGGTATTTCACGACATTGATTATTATACTACCGTTTCTGCTGTGGTTAGAAATTTTGGAGGGCAATTAACTTATTATAATGATAGAAGAGAAAAATTACCCATTCAAGCAAATTTAGGAATCTCGCAACGTTTCGAAAAATTACCGATGGAGTTAACTCTTACCTTACATGACTTACAAAAATTTGATATTTCTTCACCAACTAATAAAAAGGGAGAAAAGATCAATGGAGGAAGAAAAATTATAGATCATATTTCGTTAGGCGCCGAATTATTTCCCGAGTCAGGATTCAACCTCAGAGCCGGATATAATTTTAAGAGAGGTAATGAATTGGCGATCGAAGATCAACGTTCATTTGCCGGTTTAACTCTTGGTTTTGGTGTGAAAATTTCATATTTTCGCTTTGATTACGCTTGGGGGCGATATAATGCTGCGGGAAACACCAATACATTTGGACTACGTATAGACTTGGAAAATATGTTTGCCCCTCGTTATGACTGGTAATAACATGAAAAACAACAAGATAAAACCTATAATTGCCATAGATGGTTATTCTTCCACCGGTAAAAGCTCCTATGCAAAAATGTTAGCCAAAGAATTTGGATGGATTCATATAGACACCGGTGCTATGTATAGAGCTGTAACTTTATATGCTATTGAAAATTTTTATAAAAATAATACTATAGATGAGCTAACTTTACTAACCCATTTAAATGATATTCATTTGGACTTTAAGCTAAATTCTGATTCCAATACCAATGAAATTTATCTTAATGGAAAAAATGTTGAAAATAGAATTCGTGCTTTTGACATATCTGAACATGTTTCATGGGTGGCAAAAATACCTGAAGTAAGAGAATATTTAGTAAAACAACAGAGAAATATAGGAAAAAAAGGCGGGATTGTTATGGATGGTAGAGATATTGGAACGGTCGTATTTCCAAATGCTGATTTAAAATTTTTTATAACTGCCAGTATAGAAGAAAGAGCTAAACGAAGATTCACTGAATATAAAAATCAACACAAAAACATTTCTTTAGAAGAGGTTCAAGAAAATCTTAAGCAAAGAGATTACATCGATGGCAACCGATCGGTGTCACCATTAATTCAGGCCGCAGACGCCATTCTTATCGATAACACTCATTTAAGCAAAGAAGAAACCTATAATAAAATGGTTCAAATTGTTAAAGATAAATTTAAAATCTGATTTATAAAATAATCCTTTTTTATTTATCTTGATGCTGCTGATAATTCAGTTTATTTTTAAAAAATTCGAAAATATTACTATTTTTTTATAGTATAACGGATTAATTTTTATTAATCTGTTTCTTATTAAAACTTATAAATAAGTAAATTAATAAGGATTTTATTTTTCAATAAGATCTTTTATTTTAGAAAATGAAAAACTATTCTTCAATCTCTTCTTGTTTATGATAGGCTTCTAAAATTTTTCTTACTAATTTATGTCTTACCACATCAATTTCTGTCAATTGCACAAAACCTATTCCCTTAACTCTTTTTAAAAGATGAACAGCTTCTTTTAAGCCGGATTTCTGATGTTTAGGCAAATCTATTTGCCCGGGATCTCCCGTAATAATAAACTTCGCATTAGCCCCCATACGCGTTAAAAACATTTTCATTTGCAGATGGGTCGTATTTTGAGCTTCATCTAAAATTACAAAGGCTTCATCTAACGTTCGACCTCTCATAAATGCCAAAGGAGCAATTTGAACGACTCCTTTTTCAATATAAGAAGCCAGTTTTTCATGACTGATCATATCTCGTAATGCATCATACAAAGGCTGAAGATAGGGATCTAATTTATCTTTTAAATCACCGGGTAAAAATCCCAAACTTTCCCCTGCTTCCACAGCCGGACGAGTTAGCACAATTCTTTTTACTTGTTTATCTTTTAAAGCTTTTACAGCTAAAGCAACGCTAGTATAGGTTTTCCCTGTTCCTGCCGGACCAATGGCAAATACCATATCATTGTTTTCGACTGCTTTCACCAGCTTTTTAAGATTTTCTGTTTTAGCCCTAATAAGTTTTCCTCCTATTCCGTGAACGATAATATCTTCAGATTCGGATCTAAGCTCATTCTGCTTTTCTCCATTAGAGAGTATTCCCTCCAGAGCAATATCATTTAACTTATTATATCTGTTTATATATTCAGTTATTTCTTTAACTTTATTATTAAACAAAGTTAAATCCGCATCATTTCCTGCTGCCGACACTACCCGATCCCTTCCTGTAATTTTTAATTTGGGAAAATGATTAATCAACAGATTAAAGTTTTGATTATATTCACCATAGAAAGTTTTTAAATCCACCCCTTCTAAAGTAATTCGTATTTGATTCAAATTTTAACTCCTTTTTTAATTTTACATAACAAAAATAAGCAATAACTTTGTGTAGGATAATAAAAAATGGGAATAATAACACTTACTACCGATTTTGGTTTAGACGATTACCATGTGGCTGCTCTTAAAGGTGCTATATACAGCCAAATTTCGGATATTGTAGTCGTTGATATCTCACATCAAATTATGCCTTTTGATTTAATTCAAACTGCTTATATTATTCAAAATTCATACAAAAATTTTCCTAAAGGAACCATTCATATAATTGGTGTCGACGCGTTGCCTTCTCCTTTTGTAAAATCTTTAGCTGCAGAAATCAACGGTCATTTTTTTATATGCAATGATAACGGCATTCTTTCTTTAATCGCTGAAGAATATATTCCCGATCAGGTATATGAAATCACGATTAATAAATACGATGATCTTCATTTTTTAACTAAAGACCTTTTTATTCCTGTAGCCTGTCATCTTGCCAGAGGTGGAAAAATAGAATTAATAGGTAGAAAAATAAATTCTTATAAAGAATTAACTCAACCCAAACCGGTCGAAAAAAGCGAAGATAATTCGTTAACAGGAATGGTTATTCATGTAGATAATTTCGGTAATGCAATAACCAACATTAGTAAAGAACAATTTTACCAATTTGGAAAAAAAAAGGACTTTATAATTTTTGCCAGAAACGTTCAATTCACTGAAATCAAATCTAAATATACCGATATACTTGGGACAGATTCTGAGGACAAAAAATATCATGGAAAAGCTTTTGCTATATTTAATTCTTCGGGCTTTTTACAAATTTCCATGTATAAGAGTAATTTAAAAACCGTTGGAGGGGCCAGTTCTCTAATGGGCTTATATATAGGAACTAATATCCGCATTGTTTTTTCTTAGTTAGTAAATCATATTTTTTTACTTCCTATTTTATTCACATGTATACCTATATATGCGATCATTTATGTGTAATACTTTTAAAAATTCTGATTTATATTTTTTAGAAAAATAAGAACACAAAAATACACTTTGGTACAATATTTTCACATCTACACATCAGAATAAATTTACAAATTATTTATAACATTATATTTTATAAAAAAATTAGTTTATTTTGTTCGTTTAAACAATTAAAATATAATATATTATGAAAATTACCATAGATGATTTCCGTGTGTTAGAAGGAAAATCAGTAAACCTTAAAAATTATACTACTCAATCACCTGAAAATTTCAAAAAAAATAAAAAAGAGATAAAGAAAATAATTAAAAGTATAGATTATTATCAAAATATTTTAAATGCTGAAAACAAACAATCTTTATTAATTATTTTACAAGGAATTGATGCTGCCGGAAAAGACAGTTCCATACGAGCAATCATGACGGGAGTAAATCCTCAAGGAGTAAATGTATCATCTTTTAAAACACCTTCTTCTTTAGAGTATGAACATGATTATTTATGGAGACATATTATCAAAATTCCCGAACGTGGGAAAATAGAAATATTTAATCGTTCTCATTATGAAAACGTATTAGTTTGCAAAGTACATCCTGAATTTATTTTAAATGAAAAAATTCCTACTATAAATTCTGTCAAAGATATTAATGATGGGTTTTTCGAAAAAAGATATGAGGAAATTAAAAATTTTGAAAATCGTATGTTTAACAATGGTACTCGAATTATTAAATTTTTTCTCAATATAAGTAAAGACGAGCAGAAAAAAAGATTTATTAAGAGAATTAATGAAAAAGAAAAAAATTGGAAATTTTCAGCTTCTGATTTAAAAGAACGTAAATTTTGGAATGAATATCAAAAAGCATTTGCAATGGCTTTTGAAAAAACATCCACTGAAAATTGTCCCTGGTTTATTGTTCCTTTTGATAATAAATCTTACGGGCAATTGGTAATGGCTTACATTATAAATGAAACATTAAAATCTATGAACCCGAAATATCCGGAAGTTAATAAACAAGAAAAGGAGGCTTTAAAAATTGCTTATCATGATTTACTCAATGAAAAAGATTAAAATTCACACTTTGTTTATTTTAGTTGAGTAGAACAAACAACTTCCATCTTATTGCTTAACAATTTTTATTTATCTTATAATTGTTTCTTTCACCTTTGAGATAAATAAAAACTGTTTTTTTCGAGTTTATAATTAATTTCTTCGCTGAGATTACCATAAATCTATATTATATTAAAAAAACTTTTTTAATACAATAATAATTTATACTCTAAATTATTACAAAGAAACTAAATAATAAATTATTTTTTTATCTCAGATCTTTTAACATTGGTTATACCTTCAATATTATGCAACTCTTCTATAATTTGTTCTAATTGAAGAGTATTTTTTACAAATAATATTAAATTTCCGTAAAAGATTCCATCTTCGGAATTAATGTTTATTTTTTTTATACTAATTTTAAATTTATTAGAAATAAGAGTGGTTATATCATTAAAAATACCGTTTCTGTCAATTCCTTGTAATGAAACTTCTATCAGAAAATCCCTGCTTGAACTACTTACCCATTTAGCCGGAATTACTCTGTAATCATAATTAGCTCGCATATCAATAGCATTGGAACAGCTTTCTTTATGAACTTTTATACCACTGTTTATGGTTACAAAACCAAAAATATTATCACCTGGAATTGGATTACAGCATTGCGCTAATTGATAGTTTAATTTTTCTTCATCATCTCCAAAAACAATCATATCATAATTTTCCTCTTCTTTGGGTTCCAGAAAATTATTTTCAGTGATTATAGAGGTTTTTTTTCTTAATTTGGATAATAAATTTGTTAAAACTCCTTTGCTATCTCTATATTTTTTTAGTGCTTTACTATCGATGACTCCGGTAGCAACCTGATAAAAAACATCGTGACTGGTTTTTGCTCCGAAAAATTTTTGAATGGAATTTAATTCTTCTTCTGAAAAATTAATTTTTAAGTGCCGTAACTTACGAATTAATAATTCTTTACCTTCTTCTGTATATGTTCTTTTTTCCGAATTTAATGCCGCTTTGATCCTTGATTTTGCTTTTGAAGTGGCTACAAAATCCAACCAATCTGCTTTAGGTTTTTGAACATTGGACGTCAGTATTTCCACCTGATCTCCACTTGATAACTTATAACTTAACGGCACCAATTTATTATTTACTTTAGCTCCTAAACAATGATCTCCGATACCGGAATGCACGGAATAAGCAAAATCTAGAGCCGTTGCTCCTGCCGAAAGTACTTTTAAATCTCCTTTAGGAGTAAAGACAAAAATGTCCTTTGTGTATAAGTTTAATTTAAAATCATCTAATAATTCCTTTGTAGAAGCCGTTCCCAAGTTTTCCAACATTTCTCTAACTTGAGATATCCAATTTTCTATTTGATTATCTTCTCGTCCCTTATATCCTTCTTTATATTTATAGTGAGCGGCAATACCTTTTTCAGCCAATTCATCCATTCTCTCCGATCGGATTTGTACTTCCACCCACTTAGATTCCGGACCTATGACGGTAACATGCAAACTTTCATATCCCGTAGATCTGGGGGTTGTAATCCAATCCCTCATTCTGCTGGGATTAGGCATAAATTTATCCGTAACTATGGAATAAATTTTCCAAGCCAGGAATTTTTCATTTTTATAATCAGATTTATATATAATCCTAATAGCAAATAAATCAAAAACTTCCTCAAAGGAAACATCTTGTTTTTTCATTTTTTTATAAATTGAAAAAACGGATTTATGTCGTCCTTTAATAGTAAAATTCAAACCTTCGGCATTTAAGCTTTCTTGCATAATCCTTGAAAACTCTTCAATATATCGTTGACGGTCTTTTTCTGTTTCCTCAAGTTTTTTAACGATTAAAGAATAAGATTCCGGATCGGTATATTTTAAGCTCAAATCTTCAAGCTCAGATTTGATGGTATATAGCCCCATTCTATGGGCTAAAGGAGCATATATATAGGTGGTTTCAGCAGCAATTTTTTTCTGTTTAGAACTTTTCATGCTGTCCAAAGTCCTCATATTATGAAGTCTGTCAGCTATCTTAATTAAAATAACTCTAACATCTTCAGACAAGGTAAGTAACAGCTTTCTATAGTTCTCGGATTGTAACGAAAGATTTTGATGGTCTATGTTGGATATTTTGGTAAGTCCATCTATAATTTTAGCTACTTTAGGATTAAATAAATTGGAAATATCTTCAATGGTATATTGAGTATCTTCCACTACATCATGCAATAAAGCACATGCTATGCTTGTTGCTCCTAAGCCTATTTCATCAGCAACAATTTTAGCTACGGCTAAAGGGTGATATATATAAGGTTCTCCGGTTTTTCTCCTTTGATCTTTATGAGCCTCTTTTGCAACTTCAAAAGCTTTTCTAATCAGAGATTTATCTTCTGTAGTCAAATCTCTGTAGGTGTTACGAAGCATATCTTTGTAACGTTTGACTATTTCTTCTTCTTCTTTTTTTAAGTCTATTTCGTCCATACCACTATTTAGTCTATTTTACTAGTTACAATTTATATGCGAATCATAACATTAATCTTTACTTATGTGTTAAAATCTTAACTTTTATTAGTTACACAAAGCTAATTAATTTTTCTTTTAAATATGCATTCTAACTTTTTTATGTTATTATATTATTTATAAATTTATATTTTTAAAAAACTAATTGTAGTATCAATGAAAAAAATTACACTAAAATCTTTTTTATTAACCTGTTTTTTTAATGCTTCATCATTAGTCGCTCAAACGGGTGGGGGTATGTGGATACCTAATCAGCTCAATGAAAAAGAAATGAAGGAAATGGGTATGAAAATATCTTCAAAACAAATATTTAATACCTATAATCCAAGCATAAAAGATGCGGTTGCTCATTTCGGAGGAGGATGTACTTCTGAAGTTATTTCACCTAAGGGATTATTACTTACTAACCATCATTGCGGTTACTATAGCATACAATCGCACTCTACAGTTACCAATGACCTGTTAACCCATGGATTTTGGGCTTCTAACTATGAAGAAGAAAAACCGAACGAAGGCTTAAAAGCAACTTTTATTGTTGATATTATAGATGTAACTTCTCAAATATTATTGGGTATAAGCGATAATTTTACTGAACAACAAAGAAATATTATTATTAAAAATAATATTAATAAAATTTGTTCAACCATTAAAAAAGAGGACTATCAAAACATTACTATCTTGCCTTTTTACAACGGTAATCAATATTATGCTTTTATTACAGAAACTTACGAAGATATTCGATTAGTGGGTGCTCCTCCATCTTCTATAGGAAAATACGGATCAGATACCGACAACTGGATGTGGCCTAGGCATACCGGAGATTTTTCCCTATTTAGGATTTATGCAGATAAAAATAATCATCCGGCAAAATATTCTAAAGATAATATTCCTTATACCCCCAAGTATTATTTACCTATATCAATTAAAGAAAAAAAGGAAAATGACTTTTCATTTGTATACGGATTTCCCGGAAGAACTCAAGAATATTTACCGGCATCTGCTATTGAACAACTATTAGAAATAACCAATCCATCAAGAATTACCTTGCGTAATGAATCTTTAAAAATTTTAGATCATGCGATGCGTGAAAATAAAGAAATAAAGATAAAATACGCAGCAAAATATGCATCTATCGCTAACGGATGGAAAAAATGGATCGGCGAAAATCAAGGGTTACTTAAATCAAATGCTATCGAAAAAAGAAAAGAGTATGAAAATCAATTGGTAGAGCAAAGTCAAATAAATCTTGATACTAAAAATAAAAATCAGTCTTTAGTAAATGCATTAAATGATTTATATAAAAATAATAGTCGGTATAATAAAGCTTACACTTATTTTAATGAGGTTTTCTATTCGAATTCTGAAACTTTTCGTATGGCATATTTAGTATCCAATCTTCTTAATGCTTCTGATCAAGACTTTGATAAAATTAAATTAAGAGTAATAAAAAATGTGAGTTCAATTTATAAAAATTATGATTCGGAATTAGACAAGAAAGTTTCTTCAAAAATGCTTTCCATGTACAGTATGAATATTGAGCCAAGATTTCAGGTAGCCGGTCATGAAGATTTTGAAAAAGAATCTTCGTGCAATATTTACCTAACCGATTTATGGAAAAATTCATATATAACTCGTAAAAAAGGAGATCTTATATCAATATTATCTTCCGATTCTAAGGAAAATATAAAGTATAAATTAAAAGACGATGCAGTACTAAACTTTATTACTCCTTATATTGAAATGTACAGAAGAAAAATTTTACCATTTCATGATGATTTTGATAAAAAAAATGACAGCCTACAAAGAAACTATATGAATGCTCAATTAAAATCTTTTCCTTCAAAAAAATTCTTTCCTGATGCAAATTCTACTTTAAGAGTTACTTATGGCAAAATAGACGGATATACACCAAAAGATGGAGTTTATTATAAACCTTTTACAACATTATCCGGTGTTATTGAAAAATATATTCCTGATGATTACGAATTTAATTTACCTAAAAAATTAATAACATTGTACAAACAAAAAAATTTCGGGCCTTATTCACAAAATGGAGATATCATAGTAAATTATATTGCAACCAACCACACTACAGGGGGCAATTCAGGAAGTCCCGCCTTTGATGCTCATGGTAATTTGGTAGGTCTTAATTTCGACAGGGTTTGGGAAGGCACTATGAGCGATATAAATTATGATCCTTCTATCTGCAGAAACATTATGGTTGATATTCGTTATATATTATTTATAATCGATAAATATGCAGGAGCCCAAAGACTTATAGATGAAATGAAAATTGTAAAGTAAAATAAAAAAGGTTTTCTAAATTAGAAAACCTTTTTTATATAATTACTTATTTAAAATAATCCTATCGCTTTCCACCAAGCGGTTCCCACTAGTAACCAAATGGCCAAGATAACTAAACTCATAAAAAATCCGATCTTCCACCATTTTGCCAATGGTATATATCCGCAACCGAACAAAATAGGAGCCGGTCCGCTTGAATAATGTGTAATTGACATATTTAAATTACTGAAAAATGCAAATAATAATATTGCTAACATTGGTGGAGCCCCTGCAGCTATCGATATGGAAACAAATATAACGTACATCGCACTGATATGTGCTATAGCACTTGCCATAAGATAGTGTACATAATAATACACCAATAAAAGTATAAATAACATCGGCAACCAAGGTAAACCTTTCACAGATTCAGCTACATAATTTCCAAACCAAGGAATAAATCCTAAGGTATTCAATTGAGAAGCTAAGGTCATAAGTATCGCAAACCATATAATTGTATGCCATGCTTCTTTTTCACTAATTACATCATTCCAATCTAGAGCACGTGTTAATAACAAAATACATAATCCTACAAAAGCTGTAAATGTCGCATCAATTTTAAGAAATGATCCTAATACCCAAAATATTACTAAATAAGAAAATACACCCAGAACAATCCACTCTTTTGTAGTCATTTTACCCATCTCTTTAAGCTTTTCTTTTGCAATCGCTTTCATTTCCGGGGTATGTTTTAATTCAGGTGGATAAAATTTATATAAAACGTATGGAATTACAAGTAAAGATAACAAGCCGGGTACAATTGCGGCCTTTGCCCAATCAGTCCATGAGATGGTATATCCCATATTCTCAACAAATTTTGCTATCATAGGGTTGCCTGCCATCGAAGTTAAAAACATGGCACATGTAATTGCATTACATTGAAATATACATTGTACTAAAAATGCCCCGATCTTATTCTGAGTTCCTTTTTCTGGAGTAGAATCATAGGCATTTGATATAGATAAAAATAGAGGGGTTATTATTCCGCCACAACGTGCAGATGTGGATGGCATTGCCGGCGCAAATATTAAATCGGTCATAACCAAACCATAAGATAAACCTAAGGAACTGTTTCCTAATTTACTAATGAAAAGATATCCTACTCTTCTTCCAAAGCCTGTTTTAATAAATCCTCTCGAAATAAAAAAAGCACAAGCTATCATCCAGATTGTTGTATCTCCAAATCCTTTTAAGGCGCTTTTAATCGGAATTAAATCTAGAGCAACTACCGTGGTCATACTAAAGATTGCCATTGCTCCCAAAGGAAACGGAGAAAGAATCAATCCTAAAACCGTTGCGATAAAAATTGATGCCAAATGCCAAGCTTTAACATCTAGACCATCCGGAACAGGTACGAACCAAAGAATAACTCCTACTAAAATAACCAATAAAAACTTTAATATATTTTTATTCATAAT
Source organism: Apibacter sp. B3546 (assembly GCF_009827885.1). Classification (NCBI taxonomy): domain Bacteria; kingdom Pseudomonadati; phylum Bacteroidota; class Flavobacteriia; order Flavobacteriales; family Weeksellaceae; genus Apibacter; species Apibacter sp. B3546. The sequence goes on from NZ_WINW01000032.1 coordinate 122,983, forward strand.
TTAACTATATGTATTTAATTTGTGTTTAATTATTATATAAATAAATTCTAATTGTTTAACGATATAAGTCAACTATCAATAAATATATATGAAGTAAAAAATGTATCATAGTATTTAGAATCATTTATTCCCTTCGAAATTACCATTTTTTAAACTTTTAGGTTATATGAAACATTTCATAAAATTTTTTATTCTAAGAGCAATAATTAATCCAAAAAAAAGTGTAGGAGATTCTAGTTTTTAAAATGATTAAAAATGTAATGATCTAATAGTCACAAGAATATATTTAATAGATAAATTTATAAATAAGTTAAATTTTAAGATTAGAAAAAACTAAATATTAGATATTTTTTTTTAAATATTGTTGTCTCCGAAGAATCAAAAGAAAAAACCTATCAAAAAAGAGTAACAAAAGAAATAAAATCAATAAAACCTATTTCTTTAATTTATGATTTCAAAAACTATTTAGATTTACTATTTTTAAATAAGAAGTTCCTTATCGGGACTGAGATTGTTTTTAATATCATTGAAGAATATGTATAGTAAATATCATCATAGACAGTATAGGTCTGATATAAAATTATGAGAGTTAGCTTATGAGTTTAGCTAAATTAAAAGTTTATAAG
>NZ_WINW01000033.1:0-128992 GCF_009827885.1 Apibacter sp. B3546
AAAAAAAAAAAAGTGCCGTACATCTTTTATGTGGTTGTATGCACTTTGGGCTCCTTTGTACAAATCCTATATTTATTCTCACCAATATAAGCAAGCCATTAAAATAATAAATCATAAAAAACAAACTATTAATTTTATGTCTGTTGAAATAAAAGAAGATTTTTTTCGTAGGGAGGATAAAATTTTATTTAAACTATATTATCTTTTAAACGATAAAAAAAAATTAGACGAAATAACTTATTTATGGAAACATTATTACAAAGTGAGCGATAAGTACATTAAAGGAATGAAACTTGATGCTGATCAAAACTATATTACTCATATAAATCCAAAAAATTACGACATGGATATATTTTAGGAATGTAATACATTATTAGACGGATGCTTAAAATCTAAATTTAAATAGATACAAATACCATTTTGTTTTATAATTCATATTTATATAAGTAAAGTTAAAAATTCTTAACAAAGCTCGTAAGCTTTTGAGATTTAAAACTATTACTAATTAAGACGAAGTATAAAACAGGATTTGCATATTAATTATTTATTGTGAAATATCTTAAAGCTTATTATAAAATGTAAGCGATTTTTATTTAATAAATTTCATCATAAATCAACTGTAAAAAAAGATGTTAACTATGAACTTTAAAAGTATTAAATAGTATATATTCTAGAATAAGTGTATAGGTTAAAATTTTTATAAACTAATAATAAATTGTACTAAACAAATATAGACTTATTAAAAAATGAGATCGTAAAATTTCTTCGAAATTCAGAAACTATGTTTTCACTATGTAAACTTATAAGTTGTTCGGAAACATACTATATAAACTTATTATTTTTAAAAATATACAAAATAAGCCTCAATGTTTTTTATTACAATTTAAAAACATTAATGGCTAAAAGATTTATCTTCTTACTACAGAATTCGATGAAATATGGGATAATTACTTAATAAGTATTTCATAGTTTATTTCATAAAAAAGTTGAATTAGTTTTTTAAAAAATTATTTCAATTAATGTAATATGAAATAAACTCTTGTTTAAGTTCAAACATATATCACTTCCACATCATCTGAAGAAATATATACCAATAATTTACTTGCAACTTTTTTATTCATTCCAACTAAAGCTTTTTCATATAGCGAAATTTGTTTTTTATGACCGGTTAATTTTTCACCCGTTTTGAAATCAATAAGTGTTAATGAATCTTGCTTTTCTATGATTCGATCGGGGCGGTAAATTTTTCCTTCATATATTATTTCCCGTTCTTGATATACAGTTATCCCTTTTGAAAAATAATCTTTTAATTGAGGATTGGATATAACTTTTTGTATTATCTTTTCAATTTCTGCTTCCTGACCGATTGGAATCAATCCCGTCAAAGTTAATTTTTTAATTACCATTGGCAGATCTTCCGGCGTATTAATTTCTGCTAAAATAGCATGTATACTATTACCGTATTGAATGTCTTCGTTTTCCTCACTATAAAATTTATGAGCCTCGGAACTTACTTTTATTTTAGAATTCCATCTCTCAGAGGTCCATTGTATTTTTTCTTCTTGAACAATATTTTTTGCGCTTTTCTCATTATTTTTCTTAAAATCGGAAGCAGGATAAAGTTCAACTATTCCTTCTGAAGATTTCCCTTGCTGAATTAAAAATTCACCCAACGAACTTAATTTATCTTTTCTTTCTTCCAATAAAAATAATTGTTGTGACGCCCGTGTGGTTGCAACGTATTGTATACATAATTCATCTATCTTATTTTCAAATTCTAGGGTAGTTACCACCTCTTTTATACTATCACCGGTATCATCTAAGCCTGATTTTGAAGATGTGTAAAACTTATCAAATCCATTATATAAGTCTTTATCAAGTGGAAACCAATATTCTTCTTTTCTAGAATTGCTATCGATCATAGGATAAATTACAATTGGAAATTCCAATCCTTTAGATTTATGTATAGTCATGATCTGGATGGCATTTCGATTATCAGGAAATCGTATGGATAATCCCGGACTTTTTAATTCCCAATATTCTAAAAATTCTTGTAAACTTATAACTCCGTTCTTTTCCAACTGAACTATCATATCCAATAAGGCAGAAATATATAAATCTTCTTTCTCTCCAAACCCTAAAGAATTAATAAATTCTTCTACATAATCATAAAAGCTTAAATTATATATTTGTTGATAAGGCAAAGAAATATTCAATTTTTCTTTAAACCAATTAATAATATCGTCAAAATCCAAATCTTTTATTTTACAAATTTCTTCTGTAAAATCTTCAAATTCCGCTCTACCTATGGTAAAAAGAAGATGGAGCATTCTCACCAAATTTTCTTTGTCTTCAGGATTGGAAATCCATTGTAAAGCATAAATAAGAGCTTGGATTTCAGGGGACGATATAACTAATAACGCTTCTTCTGTTAAAATAGGATATCCTTTTTCTGCAATTTTATCTACAATGGAAACACTATGCTTTTTATTTCTTACTAAAATAGTTATATCTTTAAAATCAAAACCATTCTGTAAAGACTCTTCAATTATTTCAACAATTCTTTCTTCTAAAAGATTTTCTTCTTTTGGAGATATAAATGATACCTGTACCCTTCCCCCTTTGGATAAGTGGGAGATTTGCTGTGCATGGACTCCAAACAATGAAGAATATTCGGGATTATTTACTAAATAAGTAGATAAAAATTGATAATAGGTATTATTAAAATCAACAATATTGGGCAAACTTCTGAAATTATTCTGCAAAGTTTTTACATGAATGCCTTTGTCTTCTGCATTAGCTATAAGATCGATTAATATTTCAGGATTTCCTGAACGAAATCTGTATATGGCTTGCTTGGGATCACCAACCAAAGTAATTGAATTTCCATCTGAGACTTTTGCATTATCTAACAAAGGAATTATATTATTCCATTGAAGTTGTGAGGTATCTTGAAATTCATCTATAAAGTAGTGATTGTATCTCCCTCCTAATTTTTCATATATAAAGGCTACCGGTTCCTCTTTTAAATGAGTTCCTATAATAGGATTTACATCTGATAGAAATACTACATCATTTTCTGTTTTTCGTCTGTGTAAAAATCGATTAATTTCAGATTGCAATTCAATCGTAATTAGATTTTTACGAACAGATTCATCTACTTTAATTCTAATGATCGCTTGTTTTATCTTATAAAATGCTTCAATAATTTGCGGTGCAATACCTTTTATATCTTCTTCATGACTCGATTTTGATTTTGCATATTTTTCTTCTTCACAAAAAGCTTTATAGTAAGAAGAAGATAAGTTTATACTAAGTATTTTGCTCGTGTCCTGCATTTTATAAAAAAATCCGGCCATACCTCTCGCTCCTTGATAAAAATCTCCTACTTCTAAACCGTTGGATTCAAATAACGCTATAATTTCATCGGCTGTTTTTTGTATTAAGGTATAATTTTCCTGTACTCGCCTACTTATCAACTGATTCAATTTTTTAAAATCTTCAATCTCTTTAGAAGTCAAAGAATTAATCTGTTCCAGATTCTTTTCTTTTAAAAAATTTTGTGAGGAAGTCAATAATTCCTTTCTAATATCTGTAGATGATTCGTTCTCGAATTTCCAAAATATATAATTTAAAATAACCTCAGCAAAAGGATTATCTGTTCCTAATTCATCTACTAATTCATCAATTGACTGTTTTAGATATTCCGAAGAATCCAGTTCCACCGCAAACGAATACGACAACCCCAATTCTTTGGTAAATGCCTTCATCAATCGTAAATTAAACTTATCAATGGTACTGATGGAAAATAAAGAATAATGATGTAAGATATAGGATAAGGCCCTATACGATCGCTGATGTAAAAGAGATATATCTATATTCAGTTCTTGAGATATCTGCTGTAAAACTATATTCGATTGATAATTTTTTTCATCTGAAAAATCCTTTAACCATGAAAGTATGCGCGTTTTCATTTCATTAGCTGCTTTATTGGTAAAAGTTACTGCTACTATGGAACGCACAGACTCTACGGTATCATTTTGCAACAGGATACAAAGGAAATTTTTCACCAAAGTAAATGTTTTCCCGGCACCTGCAGATGCATTGTATATCGTATAGCTTGAACTCATTCAGATGAAAATTAAAAAAGGATTTAACAAAATTAGTTAAATCCTTAATAGTATGGAATTTTATAACTTAATAAAGCTTTTCTCTATCTTCTTTTTTGAAATGAATAAATTAAATGGAATACTCCCGGAAGTATAAAAATACTTCCTAACATTAGTGCCCATGCCAGCATTGCAATAGTTTTATGTATGTATTGGTCTTCAATCAAAGATAGACTCCCCTGTTTTAATATAACTAAATTAGGATAATGCCGGTAGGTTACCGCAAACAATATGGTTAATACCTGAAATCCCGCTAATACTCTTATCCAAGAATATTTTTTTTCTTTCAATGCATATAGAGTTCCAAAAACAGAAACGGTTGCTAAAATTACCGCAATCCATCCGACTGTTTCTCCAAATATCCATTGAATTAAATGAACATGTGAAAAATAAGCACATACAAATACTAAACCTCCGGTAACTATCACTACAAATAAAAATATAGTAAGTTTTTTAGATAAATATTCACGATCATCAAAATTTTTAACTTGAGACAATGAATAGGAAACAGCCAAATATCCACAAATACTACAAGTGAAAACACCCAGCGCACATCCAAACGGAGTAAGCCAACTCCAAATATAAGCATTCATAAAATCGGTAGGTTCTACATCAATAGTTCCGGAAACCGTTGCTGCTGCTATTATACCTAAGAAAAAGGGCGTGGTTACACTGGAATATCTAAATATTTTATTATAAACAAACTGCCAATGATCTTTAATCGCATCGTAATTTCGAAATGAAAAGGCAGTTCCTCTAGCAATTATACCTATAAGCATTAATAGTAAAGGTATATGTAAATAGGTTGATAGCACCGAATAAATATCAGGAAACCCTACAAAAAGAATTACAATTACAATGATCAACCACATATGATTAGCTTCCCATACGGGTCCCATTTCTTCATACATAATTTTTTCAATTCTTTTTTCATTTTTTTGTTTGCTGAATAATTCTAAAATTCCGACTCCAAAATCTGCACCTCCTAATAATAAATACAAAGCGATCGCTGTCCAGAGGAAAAAAATTACTACATATAAATAAAACATACTCTACTTCTTATTAGGTTTATAATTCTTATCCGTTGCGTCATATAATATAGGAACCATTTTCATTTGCCTATATAAAAGGAAAATTACAATGGCTGATAAAGAAATAAAAATAGCTGTGAATAAATAGAATGAATATGCTATTCCGGGCATAGGTGTTACGGCATCAGCTGTCCTCATTACTTTATAAATAATCCACGGTTGACGTCCAACTTCCGTTACGGTCCATCCTGCCTCCAGTGCTATATATCCCAAGGGGGTAGCTATTACAAATAATTTATAAATCCATTTTTTTGTAAGCCAATTTTTAGTTTTGAATCTTGCCAATAAATATATAACCGCCAATATCATTAATGCCACACCTAATATAATCATGATTTGAAAGGAATAATGCGTTATTGCAACGGGCGGTCTATCGTCTTTGGGAAAATCAGTGATTCCTTTAACCGGATCTTTTACATTTCCATAAGCTAAAAAACTTAATAAACCGGGTATTTTTATAGCATAATCAACTCTTTCTTCCTTTTCATTTACAATACCTCCTAAAATAAATGAGGCCGGGGCTTCTGTGTGGAAGTGCGCTTCCATGGCTGCCAACTTTTCCGGTTGTCTTCTGCTTACATCTTTCGCAGAGATGTCTCCACTTAAAGGTTGAATCAAAGCTGCAATACATGCACAAGTGGCAGCAATTTTAAATGCTTTACTATGAAATTCGATATTCTTTTTCTTTAAGATCATGAATGCATGCATACCGGCTACGGCAAATCCGGTAGCCACAAATGCGGCTATTATCATATGTAATGCCTGAGAAAACCAAGCATCATTAAACATTGCCTTTACAGGGTCAATGTTTATATAGTTTCCGTTAACATAGTCAAAACCTGCGGGACTATTCATCCAAGCATTAGCTGCTAAAACCAGTATACCTGATGACAATCCGCTAATTCCAACTAATAATCCTGTTAACCAGTGAAACCAGGGGTTGAATTTATTCCAACCGTAAAGAAAGAATCCTATAGCTATAGCTTCTACGAAAAAGGCAGTACCTTCTAAAGAAAAAGGCATACCAAAAATTGGACCTGCATGTTTCATGAATTCAGGCCAAAGCAATCCTAATTCAAAGGAAAGCATGGTACCTGAAACCGCTCCGGTTGCAAATAATATTGCGATTCCTTTACTCCAAGCCTTTGTTAGACCTTTGTATACTTCATCTCCGGTCTTTAAATATTTATAATGTGAAATTGCCATAAAGAAAGGCATAACCATACCTATACATGAAAATATGATATGGAATCCTAATGAAACTGCCATCTGCGATCGAGCAGCAATAAAATCATTCATCGAAAAAACAAATTAAAGAGTGCAAATTTATAATAATTCTTAACTTTTAAAATCATTTAATAAAAAGTTTTACTATAAGTCATGATTTATTTTATCATTATATAACAATAATTTAATTAAGATATTTATATAATTATATTTTTTTAGCATAATTATCATAGCTGCTTTCACTTATTATAAAAAACATCACATATTCATTATTGTTAAACAAATAATTATTTTTTATTAAAAAATTATGCCGAAAATTTAGAATTACTAATTAAAATCTTATTTTTTGAGGTTAAACTTCAAAAAAAAGAATTTTCAACATCAATATTTAGTTGTAATTTGATTTTAATTATTGAGGTTCAATTATTTTAAAATTTACTTTAAGTAGGCATGGTTATAATTCATTAAATTAAATGAGCTAAGCGCTAAAAAGAAGGAGGAGTTTACTTATTATTTAATTTATATTTAAAATGAGCTAAAATTAAGAGCTTTTAAAAGAATTAAACCCATTCAGTTATGAAACTTTATTTAGATTAATAAAGTTTCCAATTATATATGTTACCAACATTATTATTTTTCGAATGTCAAAATAATTTACTCATTTTTAGACAAATAGTTTCCCGGATTTTTTTTGAATTCTTCCTTACAATGTGAACTGCAAAAACCATATAATTTACCTTGATAATTTAAGGTATCTTTTAAATTTTCATGGGTAGACATACTACATACAGGATCTACTTCATTCACAACTTTTACATTGGAGAGTATTTCTTCTTTGCTTGTATCCTTATTATTCTTAAGCTCACAAGAAGTCATCCACATCATTACAATTATATTGAGTGCGATAAATTTTATATTTTTTTTCATTAATTATGAATTTTAATTTTAAAATATGAAGTTTTAATTTGAACTCCATAATCGAGCTAAATGTATGAAATCTTCTACAGATAATTGTTCGGCGCGTAGATTTAATAATTCATGGGATTCAAGATGTTGAGGAATGTTTAAAACTTTTAATGCATTTCTCAGTGTTTTTCGTCTTTGATTAAATCCTGCCTTTACTAATTTAAAAAAGAATTCATCATCTATACCCTCTATTTTATCTCTATATCGTTTTAAGCGTATAACTGCCGATTTAACTTTGGGAGGTGGTGTAAATACGTTTTCATGAACAGTAAATAGGTTATCTACATTATAATATGCTTGGGTTAGAACGGATAGTATACCATAAATTTTATTTCCTTTTTGAGCGGCAATTCTTTCTGCTACTTCTTTTTGAAACATTCCAACCATTTCCGGTATTGTATGTTTATTTTCTAAAATCTTAAAAACAATTTGTGAAGAAATGTTGTAGGGAAAATTACCGATTACAGCAAAATTATCTGAAAATAATTCCTCAAATTCTAACTTAAGAAAATCACCTACAATGTTGTTTTCCAGTTGAGGATAATTTATTTTTAAATAATCTACAGATTCCTTATCTATTTCAGCAACATATACTTTCACCTGCTTTTGAAGTAAAAACTGAGTTAGAACTCCCATACCCGGACCAACTTCCAACACTAAGTCATACGGTTTATAGCTTAATGAATCTACTATTTTTGAGGCGATATTCTGATCATTTAGAAAATGTTGCCCTAAATGCTTTTTAGGTTTAACTTTCAATTGTATCTTTATTTTAACAATAATTTATATCCAAAATTACACTAAAATAAATGAAGTTTTTATATTTTAGCGAATATTTAATAAAAATATGGCCAATAAAACAGACAAGCTAAATAAGGGAAGATTGCGTTCTTCTAACATTACTGTAGTCATCAGTATTTCTTTAGTCTTATTTTTAATTGGAATCATTGGCATGATTGTAATTAATGCCAATTCTTATATTGATTATTTGAAAGAACAAATGGTGATTGAAGTTTTCTTTAAAAACGACAGAAATAAAAATAATCTAATAAAAAACGAAAAAGCCCAACTAAATTATCTTGACAGCATTCAAGTAAATCCTTACGTAAAAAAGGCTAAGTATATATCTAAAGAACAAGCAACTTACACCGCAAAAAAAGATTTAGGAGTTGACTCTCAATCTCTTTTCGAAGAAGATATATTTCCGGCGTCCATTACTATCGCTTTAAAACCGGAATATACTGATTCCGTACATATTGAAACTATAAAAAAGCAAATTCAAAAAAATGTTTTAGTTGATGAGGTAAAATCCGACAGTAATTTATTAACTCAGATGAATAAAGGAGTTCGAAAAATTACGTTAGGTATTTCCATACTTGCCGGTATTATCTTATTAATTGCCATTTCATTAATTAATAATTCCATTCGATTGAAAATTTACGCTAAAAGATTTATAATCAAAACCATGCAATTAGTGGGCGCAAAGCGTTTATTCATTATGAAACCCTTTTTAATTCAATCGGTAATTTTAGGAGCCATAGGATCTGCAATAGCCTTAGTTCTTTTATTTGCCGTAAATTATATGCTTATCCGTTATAATATTCTTCCGCCAATTGTAGATTATTCTAACCACATTATCTTGTCTTTATTTATTTTGCTTATTGGAATTTTGATCACAACGGTTAGTACATGGTTTGCAACTTGGAGATATTTAAAACTTAAAATTGATGATCTATATTATTCATAATTCTTAAATTGGCTGAAAATTTAATTTTATGAAAGATCAACCATCAAAAAATATATATTCTGAATCTGATAAACCTTTTTTATTTGGAAAAAGAAATTATACATTTATGTTTATCGGTTTGGGTTTAATTGCTCTAGGTCTTATTTTGATGACAGGACCGGATGCGAATACTGTAAATGGAGTTTATGATAAGAATAACTGGAACGAAGATATTTTTAGTTTCAGAAGAATTCGACTGGCCCCAATTCTTATTGTTCTTGGGTTTTTAGTCGAAATTTATTCAATCATGACTTATTCTAATCCAAAAAAGAACTCTAAATGAATACGTTAGAAGCGATCATTATTGCTATTGTTGAAGGTCTTACAGAATATTTACCTGTTTCCTCCACTGCCCATATGATTTTTACCAGTTCCATTTTAGGAATACAAGAAAATAACTTTGTAAAAATGTTTGAATATTGTATTCAACTGGGCGCAATCTTAGCAGTTGTTGTTTTATACTGGAAAAAATTTTTCGATTTTAAAAGATTAAATTTTTATTTGAAATTAATATGTGCTGTAATTCCTGCTTTAATTTTAGGTAAATTATTTAATGAAAAAATTGATGCTATTTTAGAAAAACCCATTCCTATTGCCATCGTTTTAGTTGTTGGCGGATTTATACTTCTGTTTGTAGATCGTTTTTTTAAAAATCCTACTATACTTAAAGAAGAGGATATTTCAATTAAACAAGCTGTAATTATAGGTTTTTGGCAATGTTTAGCAATGATGCCGGGTACCAGCCGATCTGCAGCCTCAATTATTGGCGGAATGCAACAAAAATTAAGCAGGGAGGTTGCCGCTGAATTTTCTTTTTTTCTGGCAGTTCCTACTATGCTGGCGGTTACCGTATATTCTCTTACATTAAAAACATGGGAAGAAAATGGAATCAGCATGAAAGGGTATGAACTATTGGCTTCAAATAGTAATCAAATGTGGCTTTTTATTTTAGGAAACCTTGTTGCCTTTGTAGTAGCAATTTTTGCTATTAAATTTTTTGTTGGAGTGATTAAAAAATACGGATTTAAAATTTGGGGCTGGTACAGAATTATTATAGGTTCTTTATTATTGATATATTTTATTTACTTCCAAAAAGCTTAAAATTTTGAGTTTTATTTATTAAATATTTACTTACAATTTAAAAAAGTTGAATTTAAGATTTTATGTTTATTTAAATACTATATAGTTCTACTACTTCGCATTAATATTTAACTGTTTTTATTTTTCTATATTTTAATAGTAAATTAAATATTTTGTATGGGATAAACACAATTGCTTATTTTAGTTTAAATTTATACCTTATTAAAAACCAAATTATATAATCTTCAAAAATTACCTGAAGTTCGATATTCTCAATAATCACACTTTATTATTATTTATTTTTCAGTTAAGGAATGTAATTTGCAATCATAAATTTAACAGATGTTATATATTTTTAGAGTTTATAAATATCTTATAATATAATAAACTATATACAAGATAAAGCTTAAAAAATACTTTTTAATTAATATTATCATAAATTTACCAAAAACTAATAATAATGTCAATACACTCGGAATTTAAAAAGATAACTACTGAAACTTTCAAAAAAATGAAAGTTTCGGGAGAAAAAATATCTATGTTAACTGCTTATGATTACACTATGGCAAGTCTTGCAGATGAAGCCGGAATAGATGCTATTTTAGTTGGCGATTCTGCAGCTAATGTAATGGCAGGATATGAAACTACGTTACCTATAACGTTGGATCAAATGATTTATCATGCCCAATGTGTATCAAGAGGAATTAAAAGAGCTTTATTAGTTGTAGATTTACCTTTCGGTACCTACCAATCCGATCCTTTACAAGCTTATCATTCTGCCGTTCGAATTATGAAAGAAACCGGTGCTTCCGCAATAAAAATGGAGGGAGGAATTGAAATAAAAGATTCTGTAGAAGCCATTGTTAAAGCCGGTATTCCTGTTATGGGACATTTAGGTTTAACTCCTCAATCCATTCATCAATTTGGATCTTTCAAGTTAAGAGCGAAAGAAGATGCCGAAGCAGATAAATTAATTTCCGATGCTAAATTATTAGAGGAAATAGGGTGTTTTTCACTAGTATTAGAAAAAATACCGGCTCAATTAGCAGAAAAGGTAACCAATGAATTAGATATTATTACCATTGGTATCGGTGCAGGAAATGTTACTGATGGTCAAGTTTTAGTTATTCATGATTTACTAGGCTTAAATAAAAATTTCAAACCTAAATTCGCCAGAAAATATTTACATCTTCATGAACAAATTGTTGAAGCCGTTTCAAATTATGTTCAAGATGTAAAAAGCCAAGAATTTCCAAGTAAAGAAGAAAGCTTTTAAATTTTTCACCTATTTAAGGATATAAAATTTTAGTGTCCTAAATTATTGGAATTATTTTTTTAAAAATATGCTTACTGAAAATCAAATACTTTTTGAAGATAATCATATCATCATTATAAACAAAAAAGCCGGTCAGCTCGTTCAAGGAGATAAGACCGGTGATATTTCATTATTGGATGAGGTAAAATCTTATATTAAGCTAAAGTATTCCAAACCCGGAAATGTTTTTGCCGGACTTGTTCATCGCATTGATCGTCCTACTTCCGGCATTGTTATATTTGCTAAAACCAGTAAAGCCCTTACTCGATTGACGGAAATGATCAAGAAAAGAGAAATTAAAAAAACTTATTGGGCAGTAGTAAAAAAAAATGAAATTCCTGAAACACAAAGGTTAATTCACTATTTAAAGAAGAATGAAAAAAATAATAAGGCAATTATTTTTAATACATCGAGTGCTCAAAGCGGTTCCAAAGAGGCCATTCTAACTTATAAAATAATAAAAAAATCTGACCATTACCTATTATTGGAAATCGATTTGGAAACAGGAAGACATCATCAAATACGAGCGCAACTCAGTGCAATTAAATGTCCAATCAAAGGGGATCTAAAATACGGTGCTGATCGTTCCAACTCTGATGGAAGCATTCATCTATTAGCCAGAAAAATTGAATTTATTCATCCCATTAAGAAGGAAAAGATTGTACTGGAAGCTCCTGTTCCGGAAAATGATAATTTATGGAAAAGCTTTGAAAATTAGAGTTTTTTAAAATATAAATATACAGTACTCATATTATAAAATCCTGAAAATATATACGCTAAACCGGTTGCCATTGCTGCTCCTGCTATTCCATAGTGAGGAATCAAAAATATCCCTACAATTAGCTGAATAATAATAGCTACTACGGAAGCAAAAATATTGTTTTTTAGTAACCCTAATGCTGCTGAAATATTTCCAAAAGGAATCAATACGAGTAAAGAAAAAACCGAAGCAATCATAAGAATATAAAAGGCCGTATTTGCCTGATAATTACTTCCAAATAATAAATTAATTATAAAATCTCCAAATAAAAAAAATATCGATATAAGCACACTTCCCAAACTAAAAAAAATTATAAAATAATTTTTCATATAAGTTTGAAAATACTTTTTGTTGTTAAAATTCTTTACAAATTTAGGATAATCTGTTACTATAAACATTTGAGCAATAAAGAATAAATTAAAAGGAATGATAGATGAAATTCTATATTCTGCAATACTAACTGCCGAAAGAAAATATCCTACCATAAAAGTATCTATCGATGAAATAGAAGTATGTAAAAAATTAGCTATGGAACTACCTATTGAATACTTCCAAAATTCTTTTTTAGATACGGGAAGTTTCGTATTTTCTTTAGACTTACTATATTTCTTAAGGAAGCAATAAAAAAAAATACATGAAATGGATAATGAAACAACATACCCATAAACTCCAAATATAAAGCTGAACAATAAAGAAACTACTAATGTGCTAACATTAAAGACCATATCCGTCATTGCATATCCATAATTATTATCACGTATTTGAAAATCTATGCGTATTTGATAAAAAAAGGAAAGACTGACGAAACGTAAGCTTAATAGTAATGAAATTATTATTAGATAGTTATATTTTGTAGCAAACAACAGGCAAATAATAAGAAATAAAAATATGGTGATACTATTGAGCTTATTGCCTACTTTAAAATTATAAATACTTAATTTATCCTTTCCCTTATTATCGGAAACTAATGAGCCGTAACGAAGTAATGCATTTTGACTTCCCATATTTATAAAGGGCATAAGAAAAGATAAAATGGACAAGGCTAATGTAACCGATCCAAATTCCTCTTTGGTAAGAATTCTAACTATAAAAAAAGAATTACTTACCATAGCCAATTTACTTACTACTTGAGATATAGCAATATATCCTCCTTTATTTTTTTGGAATTCAAGTAAAAAAGATGATAAACTTTTTATCATTGGTAGTATCTATTTAGTGTATTTGAACATAACATTCATATATATTTGATCCATTTTTTTTGCTATACTTTTTATACTAAAATGCTTATCAGAAAATTGATGCATAACGTCAGATTTTGCAAATTCTACTTTACCCGTAATACATTTTTCCATTGCTTCATACAATTGATCCTCATTACCTTTTTCTATAAGAATCCCAAAATTTTCAGGAAATAACTCAGAAATTCCTCCTACATTAGTCGAAATTACCGGTAAACCGCACGAAAATGCTTCATTAATTACACACGGTTGGCTTTCAGTATTACTAAACATGACTAATAGATCCGCATTCTTCATTTTATCCGAAACCTCAACTTCAGATAAAGAGTCAAAAGTAAAAATGTATTCTTTCAGCTTATTATTTTTTATAAATTCTTTTATATGAGTATTATCTCCATCCCCTCCTATTTGAAGTGTAAATCTATATCCTGAATCTGCTAATCTTTTAGCTACATTTAAAATACCTGTAATATTCTTGTATTCATTGTTTAAATTCGAAATATGAAGAAATTCATTTTTTTTCTTTTTTTTCTCTAATGGTTTAAAAATTTTCGTATTTACCACATTTGGAATAATACTAAATTTCCCCTTAATTCCTTTATTTTTCATGTTTAACTCCAAATCTTTAGTTACAGGTATCAGGCAACTTGCTTTAAAACAAATTAGTTTCATTAGTAGATAATAAAGTTTGAGAGACAGACTAGAATTGTTTGTGAGCCAACGCGACCAGTGTTCTGTAACTACAAAATTTATGTTCTTCCTCATCTTAAAATAATAAGCAAGAATAGCATAATAATGTAAGACATGAATATGGAGTAAATCTACTTTTTCTATTTTCCGTAAACCTTTTATATAGGCTTGACATTTTTTAACGTAGTTAATGAGTTTATAAGAACTTCCTTTATAATAAATTTTTAAAATAAATAAATTTTGTTCTTTATCCGTAGTAAGTTCAAATTCATTTTTTAACTGTTCATCTCTTTCAACATAAAGAATACTTACCTTATGTCTTGTTGCAACCGCTTGAGCATGTCGTAAGATAAAATTACCATTTTTAGGATTTTTTTTGGAAGGAAACCAATAAGGTAAAAAAAGAATATGTAATTTTTGTCGCATCAGTAAAAGAGAACAAACTACAAATATATTATTTTTATCCAGATAATTAATTTATTATTTTTGTTAGTTAAAATGACTCAACGAAAAAAAGTATTAGTTTCTGTAATTAATAATATAGCTACGGATCAAAGAGTAGAAAAGGTTTGCAATTCCTTATATAAAAATGGTTACGAAATTTCAATTATCGGTACTAATTTATATGGAAAGCCCCCATTAAATAGACCCTATTCTTTTCACCGTTTCCATCTTGCCTTTCAAAGAAAATTTTTATTATTTGCGGAATTTAATTTTAAATTATTTTGGAAACTATTATTTCAATCCGATAAACACACCATATTATTAGCTAACGATCTGGATTCTCTTTTACCTAATTATTTAGTTTCAAAATTTAATAAAATTCCTTTAGTCTTTGATAGTCATGAAATATACTCTGAGCTGCCGTCCATACAAGGTAGATATGCTCAAAAACTTTGGAGAAAACTGGAAAAATATCTTATACCCAAAATTGAATATTTTTATACCGTTAGTGAAGGATATGCAGATTTTTTTGAAGAAAAATACAGCAATCGCCCTATTATAATTAAAAATGTTCCAATCATCGCCACTGTATCCAACAAGAATAAAAATATTCATACTAAATTACCTGAAATTCCATGTAATAAGAAAATTATAGTATATCAAGGAGCCATTAATTACAGCAGAGGGATTGATAAAATGATAGAAGCCATGAAATATATTGAAAATGCACAATTATGGATTATTGGTAATGGCCCATTAAAAAACACATTCGAAAATTTAAGTAAAGAATTATGTTTAGATCATAAAATTTATTTCTTAGGAGAAATTTCTCCTGAACAACTAAAATTAATAACTCCTAAAGCTGAGTTAGGTATAAGTCTGGAAGAAGACGGGGGTCTAAGTTATCGTTATGCTCTTCCTAATAAAATATTTGATTATGTTCATGCTAAAATACCTGTTCTAGGAACCTATCTTCCGGAAATAAAAAACATGATAAATGAAAATCAAATTGGCGAAGTAATTACTAATCATTCAGCGATTGAAATTTCAGAAAAAATAAAATTATTACTTTCTAGAGGAAAAAAACATTATGAAAATAATTTGGAAAAAACATCAATAAAATACAATTGGGAAGCACAGGAATCAACCTTGTTAAATATTTTCAATCAGGCGAGTAAATGACACAAATACCCAATTTTGTATAATTGAAAAATTTTTAAATCTGCATTTTCGGACAATAAATTCTTTTTCATTAAACCACGATTTTTTTTAAATAAATAGGTAACGAATTTAACGCCGTTCACTTTTTTTATTTGAAAATATACTTTTGCTAGTCTGATTTTTTTACATAGCATTTCATCATGTTGTATTAAACTTGATAAATTTTTAATAGCTTCTTCCGTTTTGTTTAAAAATATATGGTTCGATTCAATTCCCTCATGATAAACAGGATTTTCTATTAATTCAAGTTTAATAGTATTTGCTTCTAAGGTTAACCCAAACATTGTATCTTCATATCCATAATTGCGTTCTAAAACAGGAAAAGGAATGGAATGAAAAATACTTTTTCTAATCATTATATTAGCTGTTTTTAAATAGAGATAATTTGAGTTACCAGAATTTTTTTTTAGAGAAGTTTCTTCATAAGTAACTCCGTATTTCCAACGTAAAGACTTCTGAATAGTTTGTTCCAAATTCCTCCTATATAATATAGTCCCGCTTAAAACCTGACTTTCACAATGAATGGATGAAACAAAAGTTTTAAGATACGATGAAGTAGCCGGTATAACATCGGAATCCATGAATACTAACCATTCATAGTTAGCTTTTTGTGCTAATAAATTCCTAGCTTTAGCTCTTCCTAAATTTTCTTCGGAAATGATATAAGTAAGATTGTTTTTTGCACAAAATAATTGATTACTTTTAGTGATTTCATGATTTACAGAGGCATCATCAAGAAAAAGTACCTCATAGGTTACATTTAATTCTGCTCCTTGTTTTACCAATTCTTTACCTAAATTTATAATGGAATAATTATAAACTGGAACAAGAATTGAAATCATAGAAGATTAAATATTATAATTTCAATTAATATAATTTAAATAAAAAGATCATTGGAATCACCATGATAAATCTTTCCATTTTCACATTTAATAGTTTTTGCAGGAAAGTTCTTAATCATCGAATAATCATGAGTAGCCATAAATATGGTGCAATGATTTTGTTGTGCAATGCCTTTAAGTAACAGCATAATCTCATTAGATGTTTCAGGATCCAAGTTTCCGGTCGGCTCATCTGCCAAAATTAAGGACGGATGATTTAATAAGGCTCTTGCGATAGCTACCCGTTGCTGTTCACCTCCGGAAAGTTCATGCGGCATTTTATGTTTTTTTGTTGCCATTCCAACGCTTTGTAAAACCTCCTCAATTCTTTCATTGATAGCATACGCATCTTTCCAATCGGTCGCTTTTAAAACAAACAATAAATTCTTTTCTACACTCCTATCCGTTAATAATTGAAAATCTTGAAATACAATACCTAACTTCCTTCTTAATGTAGGAATTTCACTATCTTTCAAGGAAACCAAATCAATATCAACTACTTTCCCCTGTCCCTCAAGCAAAGGAATATCTCCATATAAAATTTTTAACAATGAGCTTTTCCCACTACCCGTTTTACCAATAAGATAATAAAATTCACCCTTTTCTAAGCTCATGTTAACATGACTTAGAACTAAAAAGTTTTTTTGATAAATATTAGCATTTCTTAAGTACAAAATAGGCTCACTCATTAGTAAAAGTTGTATAAGTTATAAAAGAGAATTAATTTTCACAAAAATAATAATTTAAAATATATTGCTTATTTTACTCCATTTTAAAGTTTTGTTAAAAATAGCTTATATGACTATTTTTAACTATTTTTGATTGAGAATTAATTTTTAATAATGAAAAATTTAATATTATTTATTGCAACTGCGCTGCTGCCTTTTACCGGAGTATTTGCTCAAAAACATGCAATTAATGAAGAATACATGGATAAGAAAGTAAGACCGCAAGACGATTTTTATAACTATGTTAACGGAAATTGGATGAAAACCACTCAAATTCCTCCTGACCGTTCCAGATGGGGAAGCTTTGACCAATTACGTGAATTTACAGATTCTGTTTCACTTACCATTTTAAAAAAATCAAATAATAAAAATTATCCTAAAGGTTCTGAAGGACAAAAAATTAAAGATTTGTTTAGTTCATTCATGGATATGGATGCTAGAAACAGACAAGGCATAGCCCCTATTCAACCTTATTTATCAAAAGTTGACCGGGTTAAAAACTTAACGGACTTACAAAATTTACTTATCGAGTTCACTCCGTTAGAAATGAATCCTTTTTATGAATACGGCGTTCAATCCGATTTAAATAACAGCAATAAAAATGCGGTATATTTAGGAGATGTAAGTTTAGGTTTGGGAAGAGATTATTATCAAAAAAATGATGAAAAATCCTTAAAAACATTACAGGATTATACAATCTATTTATCAAAATTATTAAAGGTAATCGGACACAAACAACCGGATAAAACCGCTTCTGCTATTGTTGCTTTCGAGAAACAATTAGCTTCTAATCTCTTAACGGTAGAGCAAATTAGAAACGCACAACTTCAAAATAATCCTTATTCATTTACAAGTTTATCCGAATTATCCAAAAATATAAATTTAACGGATTATTTGACAAAACTGGGAGTACGTGTAGATACTGTAATTATTCCCGAAAAAAAATATTTTGAGAACCTAGATAATAATATTACTCCACAAAACCTTTCATTAGTAAAAGATTATATAAAAATAAATATTGTTAGATCTGCAGCCAATAGCCTAACCAAAGAATTGGATGATATAAACTTTGATTTTTACAATAAAACATTGGGAGGACAATCAGAGCAAAGATCAATGGAAAAACGCGCTCTTACAAGTATCAATTCTTTAGTAGGAGAAGCATTTGGTAAACTTTACGTAGCTGAAGTATTTCCGGAAGAAGCTAAGAGAAACGCTAATGAATTGATTGAATATCTAAAAAAATCGTTTGCCATCCATATTAATAATTTAACTTGGATGTCACATCCTACCAAACAAAAAGCCTTAGATAAGCTAAGTAAGTTTACGGTTAAGATTGGATATCCGGATAAATGGAAAGACTATTCTAAGTTAGAAATAAAATCTGTAAAAGAAGGTGGATCTTATTTTCAAAATAAATTAAATGCTATTGTATTTAATTATGAGAGAGATAAAGATAAAATAGGTAAACCGGTAGATAAAACCGAATGGCTGATGTCTCCTCAAACAGTAAATGCCTATTATAATCCTTCTTATAATGAAATTGTATTTCCGGCAGCCATTTTACAGCCTCCATTTTATGATTATAAAGCAGATGCAGCAATAAATTTTGGTGGAATCGGAGCCGTAATCGGCCATGAAATATCTCACGGATTTGATGATAGCGGTTCTCAATTTGATGGAGATGGAAATTTAAAAGATTGGTGGACACCCGAAGATAAAGAAAAATTTGAGAAAGCTACTCAAGCACTTGAAAAACAATATAACTCTTATGAACCCATTCCGGGTCTACATATAAACGGAAAATTGACTTTAGGTGAAAATATAGCAGATTTAGGCGGAGTTGCCATTGCTTATGATGCCTTAGAAATTTATTTAAAAGAAAAAGGTAATCCCGGTAAAATTGATAATTTTACACCGCAACAAAGATATTTTATATCTTGGGCGACCATATGGAGAACCAAATCCAAGGAAGAAGCTTTAGTTAATCAAATTAAAACAGATCCTCATGCTCCGGGTTATTATAGAGCTATTGCCCCTCTAGAAAATGTTGAAGGCTTTTATAAAGCATTTAACGTACAAAAAGGAGATAAAATGTTTAAACCTAAAAAAGAAAGAATTATTATTTGGTAATTATGGATCTAAAAGAACTTTTGAAAAAAAGCTCGGCAACCCTTCTGGATGTAAGAGAAAAAGAAGAATTAATTAAAGAAGGAAAAGTAGAAGGAGCTATTTTAATCCCCATGAATGAGATACCATCTAAAATAGAAGAAATTCGCAACTTTTCTACCCCACTTATAGTTTTTTGCAGATCAGGAATACGATCCGAAAAAATAGTTAACTACCTCAAAAAAGAAGGATTTAATGATATATATAATGGTGGTGGATTTAAAGAAATTAATCAATTGTTAAATTCCTAATTTATCCTGAATTTATACTTTGGCAAAATATTTGAAATAACGCTTTAAAAGTTAAAAAAGGCTTATAAAAGCTTAAAAATTTAATTTAATATAATATATGAAAAATTTAATTAAAATTAGTATTACCAGTTTATTCTTATTATTTTTAGGTACTACATTTCAAAGTTGTAATTCTACCAAAAATGTTGCACAAAAAGTGGATGATAAAGAATTACAAATTAAACTAAGAGGTACATGGTATCTAACTTCTATAGACGGTACGTTGGCAACAAATTCATTTAAAGGAGAAATTCCTACTTTAAATTTTGACTTTGATAAAAACAGAACCAATGGTAATGCAGGATGCAATCAATATAACGGTTCATTTGCTCTAATTGGCAATGTATATAATCCTAGTCCAATGGTTTCAACTCTTATGGCTTGTCCTGAATACAACCAAGAGCCTAGATTTTTAGAATTAATGGGTAAAAGAAGTACCTTAGTATTTACTAATTACACTTTACAATTTGTTCAAGATGGCAAAGTAGTACTTGAATTTGCTCCGTTAACAAAATAAGTAAATACTAGTAAGATACAGCAAACTATATAAAATAAGAGTGTATTTTTCACAAAAGCACTCTTATTTTCTTTACATCTAAAAAAAAGTTATATATTTGCTGCTCAATACATAATAATCATTAAAATAATATTGGCATGTATCTAACATCAGATGTAAAAAAAGAAATTTTCGCTAAACACGGTAAAGATGAAAAAAATACCGGTAGCGCCGAAGGACAGGTAGCTTTGTTTACCTTTAGAATTAACCATTTAACACAGCATCTTAAAAGAAATCATAAAGATTTCAATACTGAAAGAGCTTTAGTGGCATTAGTGGGAAAAAGAAAAAAATTACTTGATTATCTAAAGAAAAAAGATATCAACAGATATAGAGCAATTATTGCAGAATTAGGTATTCGTAAGTAAAAGAAATTATAAAGAGGCAATTTATCAATTGCCTCTTTTATTATCTTTTGAAAAAAGCACGAAAAGAAAAAAGTTTAATTTAATAAGTTATTCATTTTATATATTTTAACACACTGAGCACTGAATTCCATTAATCTTCATTATTTTAATGGACTTGAGTGTTCTCTGGTGTTTTCCTATTTAAGATAAGTAACTAAATATTTTATCAACACTACCTTTTCTTTTTGCTTTATTATATATTTATTAACAAATTTTTTATTTTTTATGGAGATTCCAAAAGCAATTACAGAAAAAATTGTCTTGGATGATGGAAGAGAAATCATCTTAGAAACCGGAAAACTTGCTAAACAAGCAGATGGCTCTGTGGTAGTTACCTGTGGTGGAACCATGTTATTAGCAACAGTAGTAGCTGCAAAAGAGGCTAATCCCGGAGTAGATTTTCTACCTCTTACAGTGGATTACAGAGATAAATTCTCAGCTGGAGGACGTATTCCGGGTGGATTTATGAAAAGAGAGGGAAGACCAACGGATGAAGAAATACTAACCATGCGATTGGTAGACCGTGTGTTACGCCCTTTATTTCCCGACGACTTTCATGCCGAAATACAGGTAATGATTCAACTTATTTCGTACGATGGCTCCATACTTCCCGATTCATTAGCAGGACTAGCTGCTTCAGCAGCTATAAGCATCACTGATATTCCTTTTAACGGACCAATTTCTGAAGTTCGAATTATTCGCCATAACGGAAAGTACATCATTAATCCGAGCCTTGCTCAAATGGATGAAGGATTTGATCTTGATATAATGGTGGGTGCTTCCAAAGATTCAATTGTTATGATTGAAGGAGAAATGAGTGAAATTTCTGAAAAAGATATGATCGATGCAATTTCGGTAGCTCATGAAGCCATTAAAAAACAAATTGATGCTGAAGAAAGATTAGCTGCTAAGGTTGGAAAATCTCAGCCTAAAAGGGAATATTGCCATGAAACTCATGATGAAGAATTAAGAAGTGCTATTACAGAATTTTCCTATCAAAAAATTTATGATATAGCCAAAACACCTTCTGAAAAACATGAGAGAAGCGAAAAATTTGATGCTGTTTTAGAAGAATTTTTATCAAGATACACTGAAGAAGAGTTAGAAGAAAAAAAATCTTTAGCCGCTACTTATTTTCATGATGTACAAAAAGACGCTGTTAGACAACTTATATTAAATGAAGGCATTCGTTTAGACGGTAGAGACACAAAAACTATCCGACCTATTTGGTGTGAAGTTAATTACCTTCCTGGGTCTCACGGATCAGCCATTTTTACACGCGGTGAAACTCAATCATTGACTACTGTTACCCTAGGTTCTTCATTGGATGCTAATCGAGTGGACAATGTAATATCTCAACACGAAGAAAAATTCTATTTACATTATAATTTCCCGCCATTTTCAACCGGTGAGGTTAGACCGGTAAGAGGGGTTTCTCGTAGAGAAATAGGTCATGGTAATTTAGCTCAAAGAGCTTTAAAATATGTTATTCCAAAAGATTCTCCGTATACTATACGTGTTGTTTCCGACATTTTAGAATCTAACGGTTCTTCTTCAATGGCAACTGTTTGCGCAGGAACATTAGCATTAATGGATGCGGGTATTAAAATAAAGAAACCTGTATCCGGTATAGCCATGGGATTAATCACTGATAAGGAATCAGGCAAATGGAGCGTTCTCTCTGATATACTTGGAGATGAAGACCATTTAGGAGATATGGACTTTAAAGTAACCGGTACTGCCGACGGTATTACCGCTTGCCAAATGGATATTAAAATTCAAGGGTTATCTTTTGAAATTATGGAAAAAGCTTTGAATCAAGCGAAGGAAGGGCGTTTACATATTTTAGGTAAAATATTGGAAACCATCTCCGCTCCTAATGATCATTTGAAACCCAATGCACCTAAATTGGTATCTTTGGAAATTCCTAAAGACTTTATTGGCGCTGTTATCGGACCCGGAGGAAAAATCATTCAACAACTTCAAAAAGATACAGACACTGTAATTACGATTGAAGAGAGTAATGATGTAGGAAAAGTTGAAATATCGGGAGTTGATCAAGCCAAAATTGATGAAGCAATTGAAAAAATTAAACAAATAGCTTTCGTTCCTGAAGTTGGAGCTACTTATAAAGCTAAAGTGGTTTCAATAAAACCTTTTGGAGCATTTGTTGAGATTTCTAAAGGTGTTGAAGGATTGGTTCATATTTCTGAGTTAGAATGGAGACGTTTGGAAAAAGTTGAAGATTCCGTTAAGCTTGGAGATATCATCGAAGTGAAATATTTAGGTGTAGACGATAAGAAAAAGATTAAGCTTTCAAGAAAAGTCTTATTACCTAAACCTGAAAAAAAGGATTCTGAAAGTAAAAAATAATACTTTATAATAAAAAAGGTTGAAATTAATTTCAACCTTTTTTTATTTAGTTCATCGAATGAAATATATTTTATAAAAATCAGATTTTACCTACTTTTTTACGCATATTAGTAAAACCCTTATTTTCAACCACTTATTATTTCAATAAAATATTTAAAACTATGATATTGCCAAAAAATTGAAATAATCCGACTAGTTCTCATCTTAACTATATATCTTAAAACTTATAATTAAAGTATAATTTATTTAGTAATTGCACTACTTATAATTATAATAATTTATATTTTTATATTTTAGTTTCTTTTTCATGAAGGAATATAGGCCCATATTTATAAGTTTACTTAAATTTTTCTCTGTTTATTTAATTTTAACAGCACTTTATTATTGGTATCTTACTTATTATCAAAATGACCTGGCGACCTGTGATATTTATACTTTTAACGTAGCTAAACAATCGTCTTGCTTACTCCAATGGATTGGCATTACAAGCAAGGCGATCCATATAGATCATGAAAATTTCATGCGTTTTTATATCAATAATAAATTTGTTAGCATTGTAAATGAGGGCTGCAATGCTTTGTCGGTAATTATTCTTTACCTATCGTTTATAATAGCTTTTGCTAATTCTTTCAAAAAATCCTGTATTTATCTGTTTATCACTATCTTATTTATATACTTAGTAAACATTGTAAGGATAAGCTTTATTAATTATATCTTTTATTATTATCCTCAATATGGAAAATTCAGCCATGACTATTTATTTCCATCAATTATATACGGATTAATAATTATTTTATGGATTGTATGGATTAAATATTTCATATTTAAAAAGAAATAAAAATATGAAAAAAACAGGTAAAATTATTGGAATTCTACTAAGCATACTTGCGTTAATTTTGGTACGAAAATTTGAAACCTCTTTGTTTTATGATCCTCTACTCTTATTTTTTAAACAAAAAGATTTTAATCATCAAATTCCCCCTGAATTTAATTTTATAAAACTTATGACGTCTCTTATCTTTCGATACGGATTAAATTCTATTATAACGCTTGTGATTATATATTTATGGTACAATGATAAAAAAATAACGAAAGTATGTTCCTATATTTTATGTATTGGATTCCTTATTTTTATATCCCTTTATTTATTTTCCTTACTAACCAATTTTAGTTTGGGTTACATGCCAACATTTTATATAAGAAGAGTTTTAATTCAGCCTATATTTTTACTGTTGCTTATACCCGCAATATATTATTATAAGAATTTACCCACTAATTCCCGTTAGGAGTATCGTTATTGGTTGTGGTTTCTTGATTTTGTAGCTTATTTCTCATAACTTCTCTTTCGGCTTCTCTAGCTTTTCTCTTTATACTTTGCGTTTTACTGCTATAACCGCCAATAGCACCTAATATGAGACCTATTCCGGAACCCGCTAATAAACCAATAACTAATGTAATTGTTAAAAAGGGTTCTTTTGATCCATTACATTGGATGTACCCTAAGGCTATTCCCAGTATTAAAAATAGAATACCAATAATTATTGAACTTTTCATTATTATAATATATTTTAGATAATAAATTTATGAAAATTTATTTATTTGAGTTTAAATTCTGCCTTACCACCTCGTATAAAAAGGCGCCACAAGCTACAGATACATTTAAAGAATCCGTTTTACCATAAATAGGCAGCTTTAATTTTGCATCGGAATTTTTAAGCAGATCCCTTGAAATTCCTTTTTCTTCATTTCCAACAATAACAGCTAAAGGAAGTTCCAACACTTCATCATATAAATATGTATCTGTTTTCTCAGTAGCACTAACAACTTTTATACCACTTAGCTTTAAAAACTCCAATACTTTTAATAAATTCTTCTCCTTGCAAATTTTTAAATTGTAAATAGCCCCTGCAGATGTTTTAATAGAATCCGAATTGATTGGAGCAGAACCTTCATCAGGAATAACTATGACATCAACACCAACAATTTCTGCAGTTCTGCAAATTGCTCCAAAATTTCTAACGTCAGTTAAATGATCTAAAATAAGGACCAATGGCATTTTCCCGTCTTCAAACAATTGAGGTATGATATCCTCAATTGCAAAAAATTGTACCGGTGAAAGAAAAGCACATACACCTTGATGATTTTTACGGGTCAATCGATTCAATTTTTCAATCGGAACATACTTAACACGAATTCCCGCTTGTGAAAATTTCATCTTCAAGACTTTAATATTATCTCCTAATAAACCATTTTGAATAAATACCTTATCAAAAGTTTTTCCTGCCTCTAAAGCCTCCATAACAGGCCGTATTCCGAATATAAAATCTTTTTCCATATATTTAAATGAGGGTGATTTATAAATATTTAGTCAAGCTTCTACTAATTATTTGGTAGATTATTAATCTCCAAAATAAATTTTATTTCTTGCCAAATATTTATTGGTATCTTCAATAAAAGAAAGTATTTCTTCTTTTCCAATCTTCTTTTCTGATGAAGATTTAAATATTTCAGGAAGATCATCCCAAGTTTTACGTAATTCTTGAGAATACTTTTTAAAATTAAAAGAAAACTCTTTTTGAGTGACTTTATCCAACTTGGTAAAAATTAATGAAAAAGGGATACCTGATTCTCCCAGCCAGTTGATAAAATCTATATCAATTTTAAGAGGTAAATGACGGGCGTCTATTAATACAAAAAGGTTTACTAAATTTTTTCTAGACAACACATATTTTTCAATCATCTTAGAAAATGCAGCCCTATTCGTTTTAGAAGCTTTCGCGTAACCATATCCCGGCAAATCTGTTAAATACCAGTTGTCATTAATTAAAAAATGATTAATCAATTGAGTCTTTCCTGGAGTGGATGAAGTTTTGGCTAACCCTTTTTTATTGGTAAGCATATTAATTAAAGATGATTTACCTACGTTAGATCTGCCTATAAAAGCATATTCAGGCTTATTGCCTTCCGGACAATCTTCAATTAATTTACTGCTTTTTATAAATTCTGCTGAATATATATTCATGGTTTGATTTTCTACAATTTCATCTCTTTCAGCCAATTAAAAAGAATTTCATTAAACTCAATCGGTTTTTCCATCATCGGCGAGTGGCCACATTGATCTACCCAAAATAATTGAGAATTAGGAATTCCTTCATGAAATTCCTCTGCTACTTCCGGTGGAGTTACATTGTCTTGTTTTCCCCAAATCAGACAAGTCGGTTGATGAATATTTTTTAACTCTTTAGATAAATTATGCTTGATGGCACTTCTTGCAATGTGAATTGTTTTTAAAACTTTGCTCCTGTCAGACAGTGTTTCGTATACTTCTTCAACTAATTCTTTAGTGGCTATTTTAGGATCATAAAAAACCTCTTCCGATTTCTTTTTTATATAATCATAGCTGCCTCTTTTAGGATAGGACTCTCCAAAACTTCTCTCATACAATCCTGAACTACCGGTTAAAACCAAAGAATTAACATATTGAGGTTTTTTCAAAGAAATCATTAATCCTAAATGTCCGCCTAAAGAATTCCCCAAAATAATGGATGGCTCATCAACAACCTTTTGTAGAAAGCTAATCACATAATTAGTTAATCCCATTACGTTAGTCCTCAAAGTAGGAAGAGAATACAAAGGAAGTTCAATAGAATACACCTTGTAGCCATTTTTGGAAAAAAAATTAACCTGATCCGAAAAATTGCTTAAACTACCCATTAAACCATGCAATAATACTATTGGTTTGCCTTCTCCCTCTACCGTATATGCAAATTTTTTTTCTTTACGAAGATTAAAAATCATTAGTCAATCTTATTGCTGTGCAGATGCAAAAATACATCATTTATTACTAAATAAAAACATTATTTACTAATAACTTTCCTTCTTTATGTATTTAAATATCCTTTTTTTACCGAATTATTTAGCCCACAAAAGTTATCAACAAAAGTGGGTAAAAGTGGAACAAAGTGGAAAATAATTTCTAATTTTGAAGACTAATATGGTAAATCTTATTGGAACATATGAATGTACCCTTGATTCAAAAGGAAGAATGTTGCTCCCTTCAGGTTTGAAGAAGCAAATGGATACCCTTTTGCAAGAAGGTTTTGTCCTAAAAAGATCCGTATTTCAACCCTGTTTAGAGCTTCACCCCATGTCTGAATGGAATCAGGTAATGGGCAAAATAAATAAATTAAACCGTTTTGTGAAAAAAAATAATGATTTTATTCGCCAATTTACAGCCGGTTTAAAAAATGTGGAAATAGATACCAGCGGACGTTTACAGATAAGTAAAGATTTGATACAATTTGCTAAGCTTGAAAAAAATATTGTAGTAGCAGCAGCTATTAATGTTATAGAAATATGGGATAAGAACCTTTATGAAGATTCTGTTAATGTAAATGATTTAGACTTTGCCAATTTAGCAGAGGAAGTAATGGGTAATATATCTGAAGATGAATTATCATAAGCCTGTATTATTACATCCAAGCGTAGATGCTTTAATTACTAACCCCAAAGGTATTTACGTAGACTGCACTTTTGGCGGCGGAGGGCACTCTCGTTTAATTTTGGAAAAATTATCTCCTGAAGGAAAGCTGTTTGCTTTTGATCAAGATTATGATGCAATTGCTAACCTTATTCTAGATAGTCGCTTTACCTTCATTCAACAGAATTTTCGTTATTTGAAAAATTCGTTGCGATTTTATAAAGTAGACGCTGTTGATGGTATACTTGCCGATTTAGGGGTTTCATCCCATCAATTTGATATGCCGTTAAGAGGTTTTTCTACCCGATTTGACGGCCCACTAGACATGAGGATGAATAATAAACAATCCCTTAGTGCAAAAGATATTATTAACAACTATACAGAAGATCAATTAGCTGAAATTTTTTATTTATACGGAGAATTAAAACAATCCAGAAAAATTTCAAGAGAAATTATAGAAGCAAGAAAAGAAAAACATATAGAAACAACCTCAGATCTTAAAGTAATATTTGAAAAGAGTATTCCCTCTTTTAAACAAAATAAATTTTTCGCTCAATTATTTCAAGCACTTAGAATTGAAGTAAATGACGAATTAAATGCTTTGAAAGAACTATTAACTCAAAGCTATGAAATGCTTAAACCGGGGGGAACATTGGTGTTTATCTCCTACCATTCTCTTGAAGATCGATTGGTTAAAAAATTTTTAAAAACAGGATTATTTAAAGGAGAGCCGGAAAGAGATATTTACGGGAATTGGGACAAACCTTTTGATATTCCTTATTCAAAAGCTATAATCCCGAATCAGGAAGAAATTTTAGATAACACAAGAGCACGTAGTGCAAAAATGCGAATAGCAACAAAACGGTAAAATGGCTAAAAGAAGAGCTAAAAATAAAAAAGGTAGAACTATTTTAGATATACTAAAAGGAAAATTTTTAGTAGAGGGCGATGCTTTTTCCGTTTGGAAGTTTATTTTATTTATGATGATTTTGTCTCTAATTTCAATTTCTTCTTCTCATATAGTTGACGAAAAAGTGGTTGAAATTTCAGAATTAAAAGAAAAATCAGAAGAATATAAAGCCCGATATGCTTTAATACATAATAAACTAATGAAATTGAAAGTAGAATCGGAATTAGAAGACATGGTCATCTCTGATTCACTTCATGCATTAGATAAACAACCTTATAAAATTTTGGTACCTAAAGTTAAAGATGAATAATGAGCGAAAAAAAATATTAGCACGTACCTACTTGGTTGCCGCACTTATTTTATTATTTGCGGTATCCGTGTTTGCTCGCCTTATTTATATTCAAACTCATGATACCGAAAAATATAAAAATCTTGCTCAAACCACCAATTTCCGAAATGTAGAGGTTGTAGCCGCAAGAGGTAATTTATATGCTTCGGACGGTATCTTACTTGCCACCACGATTACTAAATATGATATATATATGGATATGAAAACTATCCGTAATGAATTGTATCAAAATAATATTGGAGCATTATGCGATTCTTTGCAAAAAATGTTTAAAAAGCCAAGCTTTTATTTTTATTCAAAATTAAACGAAGCAAGAAAAAAAGAAAATCAATACTTAAAATTAGCCAAAGGCCTTGATTACGAACAATTTGCCAGACTTAAAAATTTCCCAATCTTAAACAAAGGAAAAAACAAAGGAGGCTTTATAGTTGAAAGAAGAACCGAGAGAATAAAAACCATTTCAGGGTTTGGAATCAGAACCTTAGGATTTGATGATGAAAGAGGAAAATCAGGGTTAGAAGGTGCATTTTCTTGTTATTTAAAAGGTAAAAACGGTAGAGAAATCCAACAAAGAATTAATCAAAAACAGTGGAAACCCATTAATATAGAGTTAGAACCTCAAGATGGAAATGATGTGTATACAACTATAGACATGAGGATTCAAGACATTGCTTATTCTGCTTTGCAAGAACAACTTGAAAAATCTGAAGCGGATCATGGTTGTGCTATAGTTATGGAAGTTGCCACCGGTAAAATTGTTGCCCTTACAAATCTTCAACGAACTAAAGACGGCGGATATGACGATTTACGGAATTTTGCAGTGTGGGAGGCAGCAGAACCTGGATCAACATTTAAATCAATATCTATGTTGGCTCTTCTGGATGATGGATATGTAGAACCAAATACCACGGTTGATATTGGTCCCGGATATTGGAAATACTATAAACATACCATTCGAGATGATCACGGAAGCGGTATTATCACTCTATCACAGGTTCTTTCTCAATCGAGCAATGTGGGAATTTCTAAAACGGTAGATAAATATTTTTCTAAAAATCCGCAAGATTTTTTAAATAAAATAAATTCATGGGGCATTAA
Source organism: Apibacter sp. B3546 (assembly GCF_009827885.1). Lineage (NCBI taxonomy): Bacteria > Pseudomonadati > Bacteroidota > Flavobacteriia > Flavobacteriales > Weeksellaceae > Apibacter > Apibacter sp. B3546. Next base: position 30,229 of record NZ_WINW01000033.1, read on the forward strand.
TAAAAAAACAGACATTGATATACCCGGAGAAAGCGCTCCTTACATACCTAAATACGGTAAAAAATGGAGTCCGGTTACCCTTGCTTGGATGTCATTCGGTTATGGCGTAAAACTTACTCCGCTGCAAATTCTTACTTTTTACAATGGAGTAGCTAACAACGGCAAATTAATGAAACCTCAACTTCTGTATAAAATTGAATCAAAAGGTATCGTTACTGAAAAATTTACGCCTATAGTAATAAATCAAAAAATGGCTTCCCAAAAAGCAATTAACGATTTAAAGAAAATGTTAACCTATGCTGTGGAAACAGGAACGTCAAAAAGTATTTATACACCGAATTTATCAATGGCCGGTAAAACAGGAACTGCTCAGGTGGAATACTGGAATAAAGGAAAAGGCAGATTATATCAAGCCTCTTTCTGCGGATTTTTTCCAGCAGATCATCCTGAATATTCGTGTATAGTAGTTATTAACAAACCAAAAAAAGGATTTTATGGATCTCAGGTTGCCGCTCCTGTATTTAAAGAAATAGCAGGTAAAGTATATCTTAAAAAACCATTAAATCTTCCCAAAGAAGATAAATCTAAAGAGTCACAAAATATAAATGTATTATTAACTAAAAACCAAAAGCTAACTATTAGCCCTTCTACTGCATTGGTACCAAACGTAATTGGCTATTATGGAAAAGATGCTATCCCCGCTTTGGAAAACCTGGGATTAAAAGTAGTTTATTCAGGAAATGGAAAAGTCATTGAACAATCCATAATTGGCTATCCTATAAAAAAAGGTATGACTGTATATTTAAAATTAAGCGCATGAAAAAGCTTTCAGACCTATTATATAAAGTATCCATTGAAAAACTAATTGGTAATGTTGGTTCTTCAATTAAAAATATTTCTTTTGATTCAAGAAAAATTGAATCGGGATATATTTTCTTTGCGATAAAAGGATACGATTTAGACGGTCATAAATATATACCCCAAGCAATAACCCAAGGGGCGTCTGTTGTCGTATGCGAGGAACTTCCTGAAGAGTTATCAGATTACGTAACTTATGTTCAGGTTAAAAATTCAAGCATAGCTTTAGGTATAGTCGCTTCAAACTTTTATGACAATCCTTCCGAAAAATTGACACTTGCAGGGATTACAGGAACTAATGGTAAGACCACTACAACAACTTTACTCTATAATTTATTTACACAATTAGGTTTTCGTTGTGCTTTACTTTCAACAATTGAAAACAGAATTTCAGATAAAGTTTTAAATTCAAATCATACGACTCCTGATCCTATTACCATAAACCAATTATTAGCTCAAGCAGTAGACGAAGGTTGTCAATATGCATTCATGGAAGTCAGTTCCCACGGAATTCATCAAAATAGGTTAGCAGGGTTAACTTTTAAAATTGGAGCTTTTACAAATATCACGCATGACCATTTGGATTATCACCAAACGTTTTCCAATTATATTGCTGCTAAAAAGAAATTTTTTGATGAATTACCAAAGACCGCCATTGCGATCACTAATATGGATGATAAAAATGGTCTTATAATGCTTCAAAATACGAACGCTAAAAAAGTAACCTACTCCTTAAAATCAAATTCAGAATATAAGGGAAAAATTATTGAGAATAGATTAGACGGAATGTTGTTACAATTTAATAATCAAGAATTTTGGACAGTTTTAGCAGGAAAATTCAATGCATACAATGAACTTTTAGCTTATACTATTGCTTCTGAATTAGGCTTTGATTCTTTAGATATTGTAACGGCATTAAGTAAATTACAACGAGTGAAAGGACGATTTGAAACCTATGTGAGCGATGACAAAAAATACATTATTGTGGATTATGCCCATACTCCCGATGCGTTACAAAACATTTTGGAGGCCATCAATCAATCCCGTACTAGAAATGAAAAACTAATTACTGTTTTTGGTTGTGGAGGACATAGAGATAAAGAGAAAAGACCCAAAATGGGAAATATTGCCACTCGATTATCCGATTTAGCAATTATAACATCCGATAATCCCAGAGATGAAAATCCGGATGAAATAATACAAGAAATTGAAACAGGAATTGAACCTCAAAATACCAATAAATATTTATCCATAACAGATAGAAAACAAGCCATACGAACAGCCATTAAAATGGCAGCACCTAAAGATATAATCCTGATTGCAGGAAAAGGACATGAAAATTATCAAGAAATTAATGGAAAGCATTTTCCATTTGATGATATGAAAATAGCTAAAGAATTATTAAAAAACACATAAAAAGGATGCTTTACCACTTATTTGATTATTTAAATGTAAATTATTATATACCCGGAAGCGGTTTATATAGATATATTACATTCCGAGCCTTAGCAGCGGTATTTACATCTCTATTTATCTCTTTAATTATTGGTAAAAAAATTATCAATTTCCTTCGTAGAAAACAATTAGGTGAAACAGTAAGAGAGCTGGGACTTAGCGGACAAAAAGAAAAAGAAGGTACTCCTACTATGGGAGGAATTATTATCATCTTGGCAACGTTGATTCCGGTACTTTTATTTTGTAAATTAAACAACATCTATATTATTATTTTGGTCATATCTACCATTTGGATGGGAATTATTGGTTTTTTAGACGATTTTTTAAAAATTCATAAAAAAAATAAAGTCGGATTAAAAGGTAAATTCAAAGTTTTAGGTCAGATAAGTCTCGGTATTTTTGTGGGAATAGTTTTATATACAAATAAAGATATAGTAATCAAAGAAAAAATCGAAGGCTCACATAATATAGAATTCGCAAAAGATTTCTATCCCAGAGAAAAAACATTTAAAACAACCATTCCATTTTTTAAAAACAATCAATTTGATTACGGAAAAGTTCTCAAATGGATAGGAATGGATGAAAAAGAATCAGAAGATTTAGTATGGATCATTTTAATTCCTGTGGTTATAACTATTGTTACTGCAGTTTCTAACGGAGCCAACCTCACCGACGGGATTGACGGACTAGCAGCAGGAAGCTCAGCAATTATTGTTACCACACTAGCTTTATTTGCCTATGTATCCGGTAATATAATGATGGCAGATTACTTAAATCTGATGTATATCCCTAATTCGGGCGAAATAGTAATATTTTCGGCAGCCTTTGCCGGTGCTTTGATCGGCTTTTTATGGTATAACACGTATCCGGCTCAAATATTTATGGGAGATACGGGAAGTCTTACGATCGGAGGCGTTATCGCAGTTTTAGCTATAGTTTTAAGAAAAGAATTACTAATCCCTGTATTGTGTGGAATATTTTTAATTGAAAATCTTTCTGTAATACTCCAGGTAATTTATTTTAAATATACTAAGAAAAAATACGGAGAAGGAAAAAGAATATTTTTAATGTCTCCCCTTCATCACCATTTTCAAAAATTAGGATATCACGAAAGTAAAATAGTAACCCGTTTTTGGATTATTGGAATTATGCTGGCCATATTCTGTATCATAACCCTAAAAGTAAGATAAAAAGAAATGAAAAGGCTAGTTATATTAGGAGGTGGAGAAAGTGGCGTAGGTGCAGCCATATTAGGAAAAAAAGTCGGATTTGACGTTTTTCTTTCCGATATGGGTTCTATAAAGGATGAATATAAAGCGATTTTATCTGAAAAGGAAATTCCATTTGAAGAAAAACAACATACAGAGGCATTAATACTCAATGCTGATTGGATCATAAAAAGCCCGGGGATCCCTAAAAAATCACCCATAATTCAACAAATTAGTGAAAGACAAATTCTTATTTCATCAGAAATTGAATTTGCCTCACAACATACCGATGCTACACTTATTGCAATTACCGGTTCAAATGGTAAAACAACCACTACCTCATTAACCTACCATATGTTTAAAAAAGCAGGTTATTCGGTTGGATTGGCAGGAAATATCGGTAAAAGTTTTGCTTGGCAGGTAGCTGAAGAAAATTTTGATTATTATATACTAGAAATTAGCAGTTTTCAATTAGATGACATTCAAAACTTTAAACCTCATATAGCTATGGTCTTGAATTTAAGTCCTGACCATCTCGATCGATATGAATACACCTATCAAAAGTATATCGATGCAAAATTTACAATAACTAAAAATCAAGATCCTAAGGATTATTTTATATATAATGAGGATGATCCAATGACTACTAATTGGTTTCAAAATCACAATACCAAAGCGCAAAAGCTTCCTTTTTCTTTACATATGAAAATTGAAAACGGAGCTTTCTGCGATCATGAAAATATAAACTTCCACATTAACTCAGATACTTTTAAAATGAAAATCAACGAATTAGCACTTACAGGAAAACACAATATTGCCAATTCCATGGCAGCAGGAATTGCCGGAAAACTATCTAAAATTAAAAATGATTTCATAAAACAAAGTTTAATGGATTTTGAAGCGGTAGAACACCGTTTGGAATTTGTTTTAAAAATTAATGGAATTAATTTTATCAACGACAGTAAGGCGACCAATGTAAATTCTGTTTATTATGCTTTAGAAAGTATGAAAACACCGGTGATATGGATTGTGGGAGGAACTGACAAAGGAAATGACTACAGTGAACTGATTCCATTTGTTCAAAGAAAAGTCAAAGCCATAGTTTGTTTAGGTGTTGATAATAAAAAAATAATTGATACTTTTCAGGATATAGTTTCAAACATTGTTGAAACTAAATGTATGAAAGATGCCGTAAATGCAGCCTATAGTTTAGGCTCAAAAGGAGATTCTGTACTTCTTTCACCTGCATGTGCAAGTTTCGATCTATTTAAAAATTATGAAGATCGAGGAAATCAGTTTAAGGAGGAAGTTAGAAAACTTTAATAAATGAGAAAATTAAAACAATACTTTAAGGGAGATATAACTCTTTGGGCAGCGATATTACTGATTTCGTTAGCTTCCTTCTTACCCGTATATTCTGCCAGTTCGAATTTGCAATATGTAGTCGGACAAGGATCCGTTTTGGGACATTTTGCCAAACATGCCGGGTTTATCATAGTCGGAATAGGTATTGTTTTTATTTTTCAAAAAATTGATTATAAATATTTTGGCGGATTTTCCAAATTATTATTACCGGTAGTTATTTTTTTATTGATACTTACTTTAATGCAAGGAAAAAGTATTGATGGAGCGAATGCTTCTCGTTGGTTGAAACTTCCGGGGGTTCCGTTTGCTTTTCAAACCTCTGTTTTTGCGGCATTAGTATTAAATATATATGTTGCCCGATATCTTGATAGAAATAAAGATAAAGAAATAACTTTCAATAATAGTTTTGTACCCATTTTACTACCTATTTTTATGGTAGTCGGACTTATATTTCCTGCAAACGGATCAACGGGAATTTTAATATTTTTGATGGTTTTAGCTTTATTGTTTATCGGGGGATATCCTATCAAAATATTACTTTCAATTATCGGGGTTGGTATAATTGTGGCTATTCTTTTTATAACAATCGTGTTGGAATATCCGGATATGTTTCCCGGCCACAGGGTTCATACGTGGAAGAGCAGAATTGAAAACTTTGCAGGAGAAGATGGAGAAGAAAGTTACCAGGTACAACAAGCTAAAGCAGCTATAGTTCAGGGCGGTATTATACCCAGAGGACCGGGAAAAAGCGCTTTTAAGCAATCTTTACCTCAATCTTCTTCGGATTTTATATTTGCTATTATAGTAGAGGAATACGGTTATGCAGGTGTGTTTTTATGTTTTTTCCTTTATTTACTTATACTCTGGAGAATCATTGTTATAGCCACTAAGGTGGAAAATATATTCGGTACTTTATTAGTGGTGGGTATTGGTTTACCGGTTATATTTCAGGCATTTTCCAATATGGCTGTAGCCGTTAATTTAATTCCGGTTACCGGACAGCCTCTACCCATATTAAGTTACGGAGGAACTTCCATGTGGGTAACTTATATGGCTTTAGGGATTATTATTAGTGTAAGTCGTGATATTGTTTCAAATGAAAACACAGTTAAAGAAAATAATAAAGGAGATATAAATTATGAGATCGCCTAGATTTATAATAAGCGGAGGTGGAACCGGTGGACATATATTTCCTGCAATTGCCATTGCAGATGAAATAAAACATCGTATTCCTAATGCAGAATTTCTGTTTATTGGTTCGGAAAATAAAATGGAAATGGAAAAAGTACCTCAAGCCGGTTATGCTATTGAAGGATTATGGATCTCAGGAATTTCACGATCGTCCATGCTGTCTAATTTTAAATTTCCTTTTAAGGTTATTTCGAGCCTGGTAAAATCACGGAAAATTATTAAATCTTTCCAACCAAATGCAGCAATAGGTACCGGCGGATATGCATCCGGGCCTGCTTTATATGTTGCGGCTCAAGCAAACATTCCCACTTTTATACAGGAACAAAATTCGTTTCCCGGTATTACCAATAGAAAACTTGGAACTAAAGCCAAAGGAATTTTTGTTGCTTATGAAGGCATGGAAAACTATTTCCCAAAAGATAACTTATATGTTACGGGAAATCCTGTTAGGAAATCTTTATTTGGAACTATAACTCAAGAACAAGCCAAAAAAGAACTAGGACTCGATCCATCGAAATTGGCAATTTTATCTATAGGAGGGTCTTTAGGTTCGAGAACTATCAATAATTTTTGGAAAGAAAATTCCAAGATAATTGCTGATACCAATATTCAAATCATATGGCAAACCGGAAAACTGGATTATTCAGACATTAAAGCCAATAACAACTTAAAACACAACAATATATTTATTTTTGAGTTTATAAAAGATATGTCCGTTGCTTACGCTGCCGCTGATATCATTATATCTAGAGCCGGAGCAATAGCCATATCGGAATTAACCTTAGCCGGAAAGCCAACAATACTTATACCTTTCCCCTTTGCCGCAGAAGATCATCAAACTAAAAATGCCCGGCAATTAGTTAACGCAAACGCTGCAAAAATGGTAAAGGATTCAGAGGTTTCTCAAAAATTATTAAGCGAGATACAAAATCTTTGTAACGATAAAAAAGAAAGAGAATTATTGTCTGAAAATATTGTTAAATTGGCTAAACCAAATGCTACGGAAGAAATTGTAACTCATATATTAAATGAATTGAAAATTTACTAGTCTATGAAAGATATTCATACATATAAAAATTATTACTTTATAGGAATTGGAGGAATAGGAATGAGTGCTTTGGCTCGTTATTTCAAATTTTCCAATGCAACAGTGTATGGATATGATAAGACTCCTACTAAACTGACTCATAACCTGGAAAAGGAAAATATATCTATTATTTATGAGGATACGATTTCATTACTTCCAAAAAATATTTCCAAAGAGGATACGGTAGTGATTTATACACCTGCTATACCTGAAAATTTAAAAATTAAACACTATTTTATTGAAAAAGGATTTACACTTTTCAAACGATCCCAAGTTTTAGGTGAAATCACTAAAAGTACTTTGTGTTTAGCTATTGCAGGAACTCATGGAAAGACGACAACTTCAACCTTATTAGAACATATTTGTAAGTATGCAAATTTACCTGCTACTGCTTTTTTAGGCGGTATTTCTGCCAATTATAATTCTAACTTCATTTACAATGGGTCTAAAATTTCCATTGTTGAAGCTGATGAATTTGATCGGTCCTTCTTGTCTCTTTCTCCAAACATGGCAGCTATAACATCTACAGATTCAGATCACTTGGATATTTATGGAAATCATGAAAATATTATTGAATCTTTTAATCAATTTGCGGACTTAATTCCCGAAAACGGATTTTTAATAGTTAAAAAAGGGTTACCCATCAATGCAAAACACCTTACTTATTCAGCTTATGAAAAGGCAGATTATTATGCTGAAAATATACAGATAATCAATGGGCAATTCCATTTTGATTTAGTAACGCCTCATCAAATTATAAAAGATTTTATTGTACCCATACCCGGAAAACACAATGTAGAAAATGCAATAGCCGCTTTAGCAATCAGCTTACAACTGGGTATTGAAGCCGATATACTACGTAAGGCATTAATTGATTTTAAAGGGGTTTTACGAAGATTTAATAAACATATATTTGAAAATAATAAAATTTACATCGATGATTATGCCCATCATCCAACTGAAATCAATGCTGTAATCGATACAATTAGAAATTTGTATCCTACCAAAAAATTACTGACAGTATTTCAGCCTCATTTATATTCAAGGACCGCTGACTTTGCAGAGGATTTTGCTAAAAGTCTCAGCAAAACAGATACGCTTATTTTATTGGACATCTACCCGGCCAGAGAAACTCCTATCGAAGGAATAACTTCGGAATGGTTGGCGGATAAAATACAACTTGATGACAAGGAAGTATGCTCGATTGATAATGTTTTAAAAAGTATTAAGACAAAAGATTTTGATGTGCTCTTAACCATAGGAGCCGGTAATATTGATACCTTAAATGATCCCATTATAAATTGGCTTAATGAAATTAAAATATAGATTAATTAAAATTTTTTTATTACTAATAGTACTAGGATTTTTGATGAACTTTGCAGTTCGAAGACATAATGATAAAAGTATAGATAACGTCAGTATTCTAATTGATAATTCTGATTATATACATTTTATTACTAATGCCATGGTTTATGACATTGTCAATCGATCATCAAAAAATGAAAAGAAAGCAAGTAAAATAAAAGATATTGATATTTCAAAAACCGAAGAAAATTTGGATACCATACCGTTTATTTCAAACAGTAATGTTTATATAGACTTAAATGGTTCCCTAAATATACATGTGAGTCAAAAAATTCCAATTGTTCGAATTAAGACTCCTAATGATGAATTTTATTTGGATCAATACGGTACGAAATTTCCTTTGTCCCAAAACTTTTCATTGCCTTGTTTACTTGTAAGTGGTGATATTAAAGCAGAGGAATATAAAAAATTAGTGAAATTATCTCAATTAATAAGTGAAGATAAGATATTAAAAAATCACATTATAAGCATTGATAAAGACAAAAAAAATAGTTATAATTTACTTTTAAATGTAGCCGGAGTATATATAGAATATGGTGATCTTAAAAACAATCATCAGAAACTTATAAATCTAAAAGAATTTTACAAACAATATCTAGATTATGTAGGTTTTGGCGTTTATAAGAAAATAAGTTTAAAATATGACAATCAAATAGTTGCAACAAAGAGATAAATATGGACAACAACAACAATATTGCAGTAGGTTTGGATATAGGCACAACAAAGATTGTTGCTATAGTTGGGCAAAGGAATGAACATGGAAAATTGGTTATTCTGGGAATGGGAAGAGCTAAAAGTTTAGGCGTTCATCGGGGCGTAGTAAATAATATTACTCAGACTATTGATTCAATAAAAAAAGCAATTTCTGAGGCTGAAAAAGCAGCAAATTACAAAATTACCGATGTTACTGTTGGAATTGCAGGACAACATATTAGAAGTCTTCAACACAGCGATTATATTTCCAGACCTAACTTTGAAGATGTTATTGACGATACGGATATTGAAAAGTTAAAAGAACAAGTACATAAACTAGTCATGCTTCCGGGAGAAGAAATTATACATGTTCTTCCTCAAGAATACAAGGTTGATTCTCAATCTGAAATTATTGAACCGAGAGGTTTCCACGGTAGCAGATTGGAAGCTAATTTTCATGTTGTAGTTGGTCAAATTTCTTTAATTAGAAATATTGCCAGATGTGTTAAAGAAGCAGGGTTAAATTTAGTAGGTATAACATTGGAACCCCTTGCCTCTTCGGATGCGGTTTTGAGTCAGGAAGAAAAAGAAGCCGGAGTTGCTTTGATCGATGTAGGAGGAGGTACAACCGATATTGCCGTTTTTAAAGATAATATTATTCGTCATACAGCGGTAATACCTTTCGGTGGAAATGTGATTACTGATGATATCAAATCAGGTTGTTCAATTATTGAAAGACAAGCAGAAATTTTAAAAGTTAAATATGGTTCTGCCTGGCCATCTGAAAATAAGGAGATTGAAGTCATCAGTATACCCGGATTGCACGGAAGAGAACCTAAAGAAATTACCGTTAAGAAATTATCTCAAATTATACATGCAAGGGTTGAAGAAATTATTTCCTTAGCTTACTTAGAGTTAAAAAATTACGGATGTGAGGAGCAAAAGAAAAAGTTGATTGCAGGAATCGTAATGACGGGAGGAGGCTCTAAGTTAAAACATTTAAGGCAATTAACAGAATATACCACAGGTATGGATGTTCGCATTGGTTATTGTAATGAACATTTAGCCGGAGGACAGCCTGAAGAATTAGCCAGTCCTGAATATGCTACTGCCATAGGATTATTAATGACAGGGCTCAATAATCTTGAACTAAAGAAAAATAAAATTCAACAGGAAACTAAAAATATAAAGAAACCTGAAGTTTCTTCAGATATTCCGACTGAAAATTCTAGTACAACTACCCTAAATATTGAGCAAAAAACTTTGAAAGAAGAAAAGAAGAAAAGTAAAGAAAAGAAAAAATCTATATTCGCTTCTTTTCAAGAAAAATTTATTAAATATATTAACGATACAGAATAAACAGATAGAATACAATGGATAATACAGAGAACAATAAGCTATTTTTTGAGCTGCCCAAAAATAAAACTTCAGCCATCAAGGTAATTGGTGTCGGAGGTGGAGGAAATAATGCTGTTGGTTATATGTATGATCAAGGCATTACAGGAGTAGATTTTATAATTTGCAATACGGATGCACAGGCATTAATCAATAATCCTATCCCAAATAAAATTCAGTTGGGAAATACCATTACGGAAGGTTTAGGAGCCGGAGCCAATCCTGAAATCGGAGAACAGGCTGCTCTAGAGAGTATAGATGACATTAAAAATGCTTTAGGTGATCAAACTAAAATGGTTTTCATTACCGCAGGAATGGGAGGAGGAACCGGTACAGGAGCAGCGCCTATTATTTCGGGTATTGCAAAAGAAATGGGTATTCTAACTGTTGGTATTGTCACTATTCCTTTTTCTTTTGAAGGTAAATCGCGATTGGAACAAGCAGAAAAAGGTCTTGAAAAAATCAGGAAAAACGTTGACTCTTTAATTGTCGTAAAAAACGATAAGTTGAGAGAATTGTATGGAAACTTGGGTTATAAATCCGGATTCTCAAAATCCAATGAGGTGCTAAGCACAGCTGCTAAAGGAATTGCTGAAGTTATTACCAAAAATTACTCCATCAATATAGATTTACGTGATGCTAAAACCGTTCTGGCAGATAGCGGAACAGCCATCATGGGATCTGCTGTTTCTTCCGGACCTAACAAAGCCCAGGATGCTATCATGGCTGCCTTGGATTCTCCTTTGCTTAATGATAATAAAATTACGGGAGCTAAGAATGTATTATTGTTAATCGTATCCGGTGATGATGAGATAACAGTAGACGAAATAGGTATCATTAACGATTACATTCAATCTGAGGCCGGTAACAGTACAAATATTATTATGGGTATCGGTGAGGATGAAAGTTTAGGAGATAGTATCAGAGTAACTGTCATTGCAACCGGTTTTCCTGTGGACGATGAAAGAAACAGCGGTAAAGAAAAAGAGAAAATTGTACACACATTAACTGATGATTTTCCAACTTCTAATCCCTTGAATTTAGGAAATGCAAAAGCTGCAAATTTCAATAGTCAAAAAGATAATAGATCTGATGAACCACAAATAATTTCTTCAATTAATAAAGGAAATTATATTCAGGAAAAAAACGAAGAAAAAACGATTCAAAAAATAATAACTCTAGAAGATGAAGAAGAGGTAACCACTTTCGGAATATCTAACAGAAAAGATCCGATTGTTCCTTCTTTTCCCATTGATGAGGAAATAAATATTATTAAAAAGGATGTATATCCTCCCCAAAATAATGAAACAACTTTATTTTCTAATACAGAAAATACATTTAAGGAAATCAAAGAAGATAAACTTCCCGACACCCCTGTAAACCAATCGACTATATTCACTTTAGATGAAGCTGAGGATTTTACTCAAAAAGTAAATTTTCAAACAGAAACCGAAGAATTTAGTTCTTATAATAACAAATTTCAGCTTCCTGAAGAAAAAAAGGAAATTTTCACAGAAGATCAAACCGTTTCTGAAGATAAAAATTATTCTTCAGAATCCTTGAATGAGCTTATGGAGAAAAAAATCCAAGAAAGAAGAGAACGATTGAAAAAACTGAACAGCAAATTTCAAGGATTATCTAAACAAAATGTTGATGAAGTAGAAAAAGTTCCGGCTTATAAAAGACAAGGCATTAATTTAGATGAAAATATAGATTCTAATAAAAGTTCGGATATGTACTTTAACAAAAATTCTAATGAAGTTCAAATCCGACCGAATAATTTTTTCCATGATAATGTTGATTAGTCCCTAACTAAAACAAATAATTATGAGCTTAGAAACTAAAATAATGGATGCGATGAAAGTCGCCATGAAAGATAAAGATAAAGTAGCATTGGAATCATTACGAGCTATTAAATCTCAATTATTATTACTTAAAACGGATGGTAAGACGGAAGATATTTCTCCGGACCAAGAAATTGCTTTATTACAAAGATTGGTTAAGCAAAGAAAAGAGGCTTATGAACAATTTTTAGCCAACAACAGGAATGAACTGGCTGAAAATGAATTAGCACAAGCAAAAGTCATTGAGCAATTCCTTCCGGCACAACTTACTCCTGAAGAATTAGAAAAAGAACTTCGAGAAATTATAGCTGAAACCGGTGCTCAAGATATCAAAGATCTGGGAAAGGTTATGGGTGTTGCTTCAAAAAAATTACAAGGAAAATCCGAAGGAAAAACAATATCAGAAACTGTTAGGAAGTTGTTGTCCTAATTTATCTTTTGTATGTAAGCCGATGATCAATCGGCTTTTTTTAATTAAAAAAAAGACATTCGTTAATGAATGTCTTTTCTATTTTGTATTTTTTATAAGAAAACTGTTTATCGATCTGCTTCATTGTAATTCCTTAACATAATCCAACCGGTAAATTCTCTTCCGTCGGCAATAGTAATTATGTACCAATAGGAAGAGGTCGGCAGATTTCTTCCTAAGTGTTTTCCGTCCCATACAAAACATGTATTAGAGGTTTCTTCATAAACTTGTTTACCGTATCGGTCAAAGATTTTAACTTGAGAATTTTCGCCTTTAAACAAATCTAATCCGCATACTCTCCATGCATCGTTATAATTATCTCCGTTGGGAGTTATCACATTATTAATTCCGAAAATAATTCCTTTGGAAGTTATAGCATCACATGAATTAGCAACGGAACGTACATAGAATGTATAAATTCCTTGTTTTAAATTAGTAAATGTGTTACTTCTTTGCCAATTTATCTTATCGATGGAATATTCCAACGGAGCCGGTCCATTTGCTATTACGGTTATATAATCTTTTCCTTGCTGTAATTCAACAATAATCGGTTCTTCCAATAATTTAACTTCTATTTGATGCGTAGTAGTACAGCTGATATTATAATTTAAAATTTTAGTATGTTCAACCGTATAAATACCTATGTCTCTAACATTTTCCAGATATTGACCGGTCCCAACTAATTTTCCTTTGAAATACCATCGGATTTGATCGTATCCATCATCTCCCGCGTCTAGTGTTGTAGCATATCTTGGACAGATATAAACTATTTCATTAGGAGGCGTTGGAGAAACATAAGGAATCAACTCTACTTTTGCTACGGATGGACAAAAATCATCATCTATATTATCCACACGAACATATACATATCCTTTTTTACTTTTATAGTTAGATAATTCGGGTTCTTGTATTTGTTTGGAAGGTTTACCCATTGCTTCATCTTTCAAGGCATTATTTGCATCCTTTTCGGTTCTATAAAAACGAATTGTTGAATTGGGTTGATTTTTAAATAAATGTTCAACTAACGGAAGTTGAAAATAGGCATATCCGTCTTGATCTCCATCACAAGCATATAGGGTAGCATCATTAAGTTCTACAGGATCATTGGTTTCAAATTCTATTTTTGTAATACCGATACATTCGGTTTGAATATTTTTAATTCTACAATAAATTGAATCGGATAAATTAAAATATTTGTTTTTATCTAATATCCCTGTTCCGTTCAATGCTTTTTTATATCCTTCATGATAGGTTATTTCATATACGCGTTGATCTAAATAATTATGTCCTGATTTATCTTGAATTTTAGGGTCGAGGTCTTTGAGTAACAGGTCATCATATTTTCCATTATTGTCTCCATCACACACAAATTGAGGTATCAGTTGTGGACGTGGGGTTTCTTTTTGGGTGATTGTTATTGTTCCTTTATTTCCACATCCATTCTCTTTGTTTTCGAATTTGACTTTTATTTCTACTTTGTTTTCTCCTACAGGGGGTTCATAATCGGTTAAAGTATTAGGTATTGGCCCTGATGTGTCTTCTACTCTGCCAATCTCTACTCCTTTGCTGTCTTGGAAAATTATTCGCATATCTTGTAAGAAGCTTTTTATTCTTGCTTCTTCTCCATTGGATGATAACATTGGATAAATCGAACTCCATAAATCTACTCGGGTTTTAATGCCTTGCGGTTCGTATTCACAGATGATCGGTTCGTCTTTTGCTACTTTTAAATATGGATATACGTAGAGTTTTACTTTCGATACTTCATCACAATAGTTGCCTTCTTCGTCTTTTACTCTTACATAGATTTCATCTACTAGGTATAATCCTTCTTTATATAATTCTCTATTGGTATAGTTACTTATTTCCGGTTCGGTCAGGTGTGTATATATCCCTTTTGCTTCATTTTTAAAGGCTTCTTTGGCATCTGATTCATTTCTGTAATAACGATAATTGCTTGTCGGATAATTCCCCAGTAATTGTTCTGATTCGTGTAGATTAAATATTTCTTTTGAATCGTCTTGGGAATCATCGCATTTTATTGATAAGCGTACTTCTTTGGGGATCGGTACATGGTTGGAATTTTTCTTAAACCATACTTCGTTTATGCCTATACAACCGCTCTCTTGGTTAAGTACTCGTACGTATAACGGATTCAAGAAGTCCACAGTAAAGTACGTTTGTTTGTCTATTGGAATTATGGTCGGATCATTTACTGCTAAGGCTTCGGACTGAGTGCGGTAATACGTAATTTCTTGTTTCGCTGACGGGGTAATTACCAGGTTATCTAAATCTTTTAGTAATACGTCATTATATTCTCCGTCTAAGTCTTCATCACACAGGGTATAGGTTACCTTATTGGGACGTGGCGTTTCTTTTTGGGTGATTATAATCGTTCCTTCATTTCCACAGCCGTTCTCTTTGTTTTCAAATTTGACTTTTATTTCTACTTTGTTTTCTCCTACAGGAGGTTCGTAATCGGTTAAAGTATTAGGTATTGGTCCTGATGTGTCTTCTACTCTGCCAATCTCTACTCCTTTGCTGTCTTGGTAGATAATTCGTAAAGAATTGAACATTCTATTTAAACGTGTTGGATCAGGAATGCCATTTGATTCAAGCATTGACCGGGATAACTCCCAAAGATTAATTTTTGATTTTGTAGCGTCCGGTTCGTATTCGCAAATTTCAACGGATTGATTTTCTACTTTTATATAAGGATATACTTTTATTTTAATCTTTGCTATACTATCGCATTGAATTCCTTTGCTATCCTTTACTCTGACAAATACCTCATCAAATGTATAAAACCCATCTGTAGTTATCACTCCGGTTTGGTAAGCATTTGGATTTGCAACAGCATTATTGATCTCTCCTTTTCGTGCTTGATTTTCATCTTTATAATATTCAAATTGAATATCGGAAGAACTACTAATCCGGTTAGAAACAGAAGTTAGGTCAACGAAGGATTTATCCTGACCGTCCATACATCCTATTATTTCAACTTCCTGTTTATCCAGCGGTAGGCGTGGATTTACATTTACCGATATAGCGGTAATGGTCGGACAAGTTTTATCTTTCTTATCTATTCTGACATAGATTGTATAAAACGGATTGTCAGGAGGAACATTGGTAAATTCATTATGTTTGATGGTAAAGTTTACAGGCGATACCTCATTCTTATGGTCTACTGCATCTTGTTTCGTTCTATAATAAGTAAAATCATATTCCGAATTGATAAAGGATAGAGATTCTCCGGTAATAATATTAGTTTTGTAATCATCTAAATTGCTGATTACATACTTGCCGTCTATGGTTCCATCGGTTTCATCACAAATATCTAAAAAGTGGACATTGGCTTTAGGAACTAAAGAAATTAAAAATTCTACTTTACGGATTATATAGCACTGCGTCTTTATGTATTTAAACTTAATCCAAACTTCATCTCCTCCGGAAACTTCATATTCTTTTAAATTTTCCTCAGGTATACCTATCCCATAAATTGCATTGTATTTACTTGCATGATAGGAAACAGTAAAATCACTCAATGTATATGAACTTCCAATCATTTGAGATGGATAATCCTTTAAGTTAACTTTTACCTTTTTTTCTTCATTACATAATAAGGTAGCAAAATGATTTACCTCTAATTCAGGAATTGCTTCAACTTCTATAGGGGCAACCGAAAAACAATTACTTTTTATATTTCTTACTCTAACCCAAAAAGTGGTTGGAAATCGGGTAACCGAAGCACTCCCCCAAATACGATTTTGATTTTTAAGTGCATCATCCTCTCTAGTAAAATAAATAAATTCAAAATCCTTACTATTGATGTTGGAATCAAGAAAAAGGCTGTTATAATTTTCCAACCAAATAGTTTCATAGATGCTGTCTTGATCATTTTTCGTGTTATTATTGCATATGGGAACAGTTACATTTTGCTTTAAAACGGGAGATTCAATTAATGAAAAATTTAACATAAAATAATCCGAGCAATCTTGGGTTTTAATCTTCACCCAAATTTTTGTGGAGTTGGTTACATCAAATTCACTTACCGGATTAGTGCCATTTTTTGCATCATTTTCTGTCACATAATATTCATAACCCATTTGACTCGTCAACTTTGGATTATTGGATATAAGTGGGGCCGTTACCAGTTGATATAAATTTGATGAATTGATCTTTTCTGTCCCGTTATTTCCAAAATCACATATATAGATGTTTGGATTACTAACTGTCGGTACAGGAATTAAGTTTATTGTAACTCGAATAATCTTAAAACACTTGGTTACCGGATCCTCCACTCTCATGCATATCTCATTATTGGTAATATTTGTTGTCGTATTTACCAGATACTTTATTGGAGTATTGCTGTCCGTATACGTTCCTAACAATTCACCGGGAGCATCTATTTCATATTCTGCATCGTATATCAAACGATAAAATTGAATGGTTGTCCCTTTTGAATCAAGTATGATTTTAGACAAATCTACTTCTTCTTTGTAGTCATCCCCTATGTCACAAACCTCTAAGTCTGTATATTCCGGTAATTGTACAGATGGAACTAAATTAAATTTAATCTCAACAATAATGGGACATTGATTTTTAAATTCTAATTTAACAAATGCCGAAAAAGTTCCTTGTCCAATTTGAAATTTAGTAGGATCTGTAATCGATGCTTTACCCCCGTCGTGAGCTTCATTTTTGGTTTTATAATACCTTAAATTTCTTATATCTTTTATAGGAGTTTTTAAACTTGATAACTGATCTTGAGTAAGAAGTTCTTCCAGCTTGTTTGGATCAGTCTTTTTAGAACCTTTTATAAATTCTAATATATTAACAATCTCAATTCCATCATCATTAAAATCACAAATAGTATGCGGACCCAATACTTTTTCTTCAATTGTTATCAAATTGAATTTCAAATCATAAGCATAGCTGCATCGGTTATATCGGACCGCAGGATATATTATTTTTGGATTTTCAGCCGAAGTTAGATCAAAACTCTTTTTAATCATTCCTTTTTCATGTTTAGGATCTGCCAAATACATATCCCGATCGTGCTGATTGTCAAAAAATACAATTTTATCATCTGAATCATTTCCAAAGGATGGATGAGAATATGAATAAGTATAAAGATCTTTAAGTAAATCTTCGTAATCTTTTAAGTATATTTTCTCGATGCCATCATTGTATGTGTCGCATATATCAAATTCCCTCTTATATAATGTTTGATTTTTAGATACGAAGATAGTTATTGAGCTTACTGCTATAATTCCGCTTTTTTTAATCTTATATTTTAAATAAATAGTAGATTTAGCCGGTGCCTCTACACTATAGATATAGCCGGGTGATGATTCCTTTAATTTAAGTTTATCCGTACATGCCAAATCTTTATAAAAACCTTCAATCTCAATATCTTGTGGAGTTAATGAAGTACCGGACAAAAAGTTAGGAAGATACGATTCCAAATTTACTTCTTCTGTATCATTGGCATCACATATAGTTGGATATGGCAATCCATCTCCGATGCTGCCGCCACCACCGCCGCCACCACCGCCGCTACAATCTCCGATGGCATTTAAAATCAATTTTGTTTTTACTTCTCCACAAAAATCCGGATGAGTCGCTTTGATGTAAATAGTGTTATTTAATCTCAACATACAATTTTCCGGATTTACAATTTCGTTACTGTAATAGGAATCTTTATAGTATTTCCATTTTACGGTAGTATGAGAAGGATTGATCGGAGAATTTGTTAGTAAATTAGAGTTATATTTGGTTAGATCCAACATCACGGATTGCCCTTCCCTAACATCGCAAATTTCAGCTAAATACTCTTCTAACTCTAATTTTTTAACCAATTTTACAGTAAATGCGATTAAGGTATAACACGATTTATCCCTAATGGATTTATTCCATGCTTTAAGGTAAAACTTTACACTATCTTCGTCAGTTCCTGATAAATCAATCGGGTAATTACGTATAACAACATCGGGCAATTCTCTCATCTGATCATCCAGTATAATATACTCTGTAGTCCGTTTATTTATTCCGTAATTAAAATTATTCAGGTTCACATTCTCTATATCGTCATTTCCTTCATCGCAAACAATGAATTGCTGGTTATCTTTTAAATCAGGCCTCTTATTTAATTTAAGATTTATCTCTGTAGAAACAAAGCAAACTCCGCTTTTCAATACTTTTACATAGACCGTCATATCATCAGAAAAAGTAAAGGATTTTGCTTCTTCATCTGAAATCTGATTAGTTAAATTCTTATACCTGTAATAGGTAAATTTTAAATTTGGATCCGGATTTATCAGTTGTTGATATGATGTTAAATCAACTGTATAACTTTCTCCATTATTAATACAAAAAGGTGGGGGTGATTGTTTTACTGCCGTAGGAAATTCTTTGCTAAACTTCACCTGTAAGGTATCCGTAAGTGAAAAACCATTACATCCATTATAAGTAACCTTTGCTCTAAAATAAGTGTTAGAAGTGGGAGTAACTATCCAAGTATCACCCCAATTACTTGGACTTGAAGAATTTCCTTCATACCAAGTAACGGAAATATCCGTATTTCCATTCGGAGTAAATCTCCATGCTTCTTTTTTTGCTTCCCAATCTCCCCTATTTCTTCCCGGGGGAGAAACTCCAATGTATCCATTGGAATTGATGATCCCTATTAAAGCGTTTTTATCTTTAGTGGTATGGGGGTTTTTACTTTTATTTCCAACATATATATCTATGATATTAAAAGTTTCATACAAAACAATTTGTGAAGATGAATAAATCCGATCCGGTCCGTACTGTTTTAAATTATCAAAATTAATAATGAATTTCCTATAGGGAGCTTTCCCTTCATAAGCAACTTTAACCTTGCTTGGCGTGGTATTATTCATGTCATGATAAACACCAAATATTGAATTTTTAGGTAATCCGGAATTTGGATTATTACCTGAAATAATATACGGGCATTCTTTATTTTTTTGCGACAAGTCAAAGCTGACTACTCCATTATCACTGACAATAATCTGATTATAACTTTTTCCATAAAAGCAAAAATTAAAACCTATATCGATGATATCGTTACCAAAAACATCATCGTTTTTACCATTGGAGTTACCGGTTGATACCGGAGTACCCTTGGTAAAATCTACATTTGAAGGATATTGAATGGAAGAAACTTCATATTTATTGGTTTGTTTGATTATAGGATAATCTACACTTAGTTTAATGTTTTTATTTCTAAAAAACTTATAATCACAGTCAACATACACAGTATCTGAATTTCCATTATGATCTTTGATCGAGATCTTGGGTTCTTTAAAATCCTGTGAAAAAATTTTACCAATAAAAAATATTAAAATAACGAACGAATAAAGGTTTTTCATTTTTTAATTTTATTTATATTATTTAACTAAATAATACCCTATTAAATCAGATTTTATGATAAATACGGATAATGAATGGATAAAGATATTAATTCTTATTTTTTTTTACTACTATTAGAGCAATAATTATATAATTTAAAAGTTTTGGAGTGTTTTATATTTATATATACTTTTTATTTTATGTGATAAAAATATAGTATATGTATTTTAAAAAATTAAAATAATTATATAATCTATAATAGAACCTATATTTTTATCCAAAGATCTTTTATTAACCTTTTAATCAATTTAATCAATCATAGATAATTGTATTCTCTTTCGTTCCTTATCTATATCGATTATTTTTACTTCTACATGTTGATGAAGATGCACGACTGTGCTAATATCTGTTATGAAATCATTGCATACTTTAGAAAGATGAACTAATCCATTCTCTTTAATTCCTATATCTACAAAACAACCGAAATTAGTGATATTATTGATTATTCCGGGAACTTTCATTCCCGGTTTTAAATCATCGATGGTTTTTAAAGAAGGATCGAAAGTAAACATTTTTACTTGTGTTCTTGGGTCTAGACCGGGTTTTTCCAATTCTTTACAAATATCTTCCAAAGTTAAAATCCCTACTTCTTCGTTTACGTAATTGTTTAAATTTATTTTTTGAATTAGTTCTTTATTTCGGATTAAATCTCCCAATTTTACTCCTAAATCTTTCGCCATTTTCATAACTAGTGAATAGCTTTCGGGATGAACAGCGGAATTGTCTAAAGGATTTTCAGACGTTGGAATTCTTAAGAATCCGGATGCTTGTTGGAATACTTTTTCACCAAGTCTGGGAACTTTTTTCAGGTCTTGCCTGGTTGAAAATGCTCCCATTTCCGAACGGTATTGAACAATATTTTCAGCCATCTTTTCTCCTATACCCGAAACATAAGACAATAAGGATTTACTGGCTGTATTAAGGTTAACCCCTACACTGTTTACGCAAGAAACAACAACTGCATCCAGTTCTTTTTTCAATAATGTTTGATCTACATCGTGTTGATATTGTCCCACTCCTATGGCTTTAGGTTCTATTTTTACCAATTCTGCAAGTGGATCAGACAACCTTCTTCCTATGGAAACTGCTCCTCTTACCGTAACGTCATAGGATGGAAATTCTTCCCGAGCCAATTTAGATGCAGAATAAACGGACGCCCCGGCTTCATTTACTACAAAAACTTTTAGGGTACGATCAAAAGCTATGGATTGTATTAATCGTTCTGTTTCTCGGGAGGCTGTACCATTACCTATGGATATGGCTTCAATTTTATAGGCATTAATTAAAGATTTAATTTTTTTTATTGATTCTTTGGTTTCTTTTTGGGGAGGATGAGGATATATGGTATCATTGTGTAATAAATTACCATTTTCATCTAAACAAACCAACTTACAACCTGATTTATATCCGGGATCAATTGCCAGTATCCTTTTTTCCCCCAAAGGAGATTGCAGTAATAATTGTTTTAAATTAGATGAAAACACTTGAATGGCTATTTGGTCGGCTGACTCTTTGGCTTTCTGGAAAACTTCATTACTTAGCGCCGGTTCTAATAAGCGTGAAAAAGAATCTTTTATTGCTAAAAGTAGTTGATCTTTAATTATTTTTTCATGCGTTTTAATTATATGTTTGCTTATTATATGTAAGGCTTCCTCTGAGTCAACTTTAACTTTGACGCGTAAAATTCCTTCTTTTTCCCCTCGTAAGATTGCTAAAAACCGATGAGATGGCGAACGTTTTAAATTTTCAGAAAATTCAAAATAATTTGAAAATTTTTGTGCTTCTTTTTCCTCCTCTTTTCCTTTAATCAGCTTAGATTCCAATACGGCAGTTTGTTGAAAAAAACGTCTTAAATTTGAACGTACATAATTATTTTCGTTAATCCATTCCGCAATAATATATCCGGCACCTTGAAGAGCATCATCTACTGACAATACTTCATCTGTAGTGTATTTTGAAGCTAATAGAGTTAAATCTGAAATCGGTTTTTGCGCCATTAAGATTTTTGCTAAAGGTTCTAAACCGTTTTCAATTGCAACAGACGCCTTTGTTTTTCTTTTCTTTTTATAGGGTAAGTAATAATCTTCTAAAAGAGTAAGTTCGAAACAATTTTCTATTCTTTGCTTAAATTCTTCGGTTAATGCTCCTTGCTCGTCAATGCTTTTTATAATAAACTCCTTACGTTTTTGAATTTCTTCAAAATCTGTTTTTAACTTAGATATATTGAATAATTGAACTTCATCCAGATTTCCGGTCATCTCCTTTCTATAACGGGCAATAAAGGGTATGGTATGATCTTCGTTTAATAATTTTACCGTATTTTCTATGCTTTTTTGAGAGATATCAATTCGTTTCTGAATGAAGGAAATCATATTTATAGTAATTATTTTATATCTAAGTAGTGTAGGTTCGTTTTTAATTTTATAAAAATAGGTAATATAAATTAATTGTCGAATCAAAAATAACTTGCTTTCAAAATAAATTATAATTTATATTAATAGCATTCCAATTAAATTTTATCTTTACCATCTGATCTTTATAAATTTTGTTAAATGACTTTAAAAAGTCTTCTACATACTCTTAAACCCCTACTTTTGTTGTAATAAAAGCAAATGTCTATTATAAAATAGAGTCTTATATTATTAAAACTTATATTTTTGTATATCTATTAATACCCATGACAAACTTAATACAAAAGTATTTTCCGGAGATAACTGAAAAACAATTGCATAGTTTCGAAAAACTCCCTGATTTGTATTCAAATTGGAATGAAAAAATCAATGTTATATCAAGGAAAGATATAGATTCTTTACTTGAAAAACATGTCCTTCATTCTTTGGGAATAGCAAAAGTAATGCAGTTCGCTCCTTCGACTAAAGTTTTGGATATTGGTACAGGTGGCGGATTTCCGGGTATACCTTTAGCTATACTTTTTCCGGAATCTCAATTTACTTTGGCCGACTCCATTGGAAAAAAAATTAGGGTTGTTAATGAAATTGCACAAGAATTACAGTTAGAAAATGTCATCGGTATTCATACACGAGCCGAAAAAATTAAAGAGAAATTTGATTTTGTAGTGAGTCGAGCGGTAACTCAAATGCCTGTTTTTATGTCTTGGATTAAAGGAAAATTTACATCTAAGAATATCAATAGTTTACAAAATGGCGTTTTATATTTAAAAGGAGGAGATCTAACTGAAGAATTGAAAAATTTTCCCGAAGCTACACTCTATGAGTTAAAAGATTATTTTGACGAGGAATTTTTTAAAACTAAAAAAGTCGTTTATATTAAAAATATGCACTAAAATTATGCGAAAAAAAATCCAATGGCTTATCCCATTATTAGGAGCAAATTTATTTGTGAATGCTCAATTATCTGAAATTTATTATAACAATTACCAGATAAGCAACGCAAAGGAATTATATGAAAATGAAGCCTATAGAGGAACTCAATATATAATTAATGATTTAATTAACTTTTCTAATCTGAGATCTTATCAATTGGAAATTGCCAATTTTTACGATGCTCTGATAAGCCTTATCTTACAAGATGAAGAAGCAGAAAAGAAATTTGATGCTTTTACCAATAAATATCCGCAAAGCGTATTAACTGAAAGAGCACACCTCCAATTGGGAAATTACTATTTAATACATCAGGATTATTTTCGTGCAGCAGAAGAACTCTCTAAAGTAGCTATAGACAAACTTCCTCCTAATAAAAGAGCCAATCAATACATCAAACTCGGGTATGCTCAATTTATGAATCAGGATTTTGAAAATGCTGAAAAAAACTTAGAAAAAGGATCCTATAGCAACCAATACAAAAATCAAATAGACTTTTTGTTAGGTCATATAGCTTATGCTAACGGTGAGCATATTGAAGCTAAGAAAAAATTTACTTCCTTATTAAATCAACCGGAATTTACCGAAAAAATCAAACCTTATATGGTTCAGATTTATTTTAATGACGGTGAATATGATTCTGCCATATCTACCGGTAAAACTTTATTAGCTTCTAATCAATATCCTGAGTTAAAAAATGAGATAATAAAAATTATAGGAGAAAGTTATTTCAAATTAAAAAAGTATGCCGAAGCTGAACCTTATCTTTCATCTTATATAAAAAATAGTGCTTCTCCAACTTTGAGCGATTATTATCAAATGGGATATGTTTTGTATCAAGCCAAGAAATATGAAGAAGCAGTTACTTATTTTAATAAGATAACTGTTGGAGATATTTCTCCCATTTCACAAAATGCATATTACCAATTGGGGAATTCCTACCTGAAAACAAATAAAAAGAAAGAAGCTTTAACTGCTTTCAAAGCTGCTTCTGAAATGGATTTTGACAAAAAAATTCAAGAAAACGCCTATTTAAATTATGCGAAATTGAGTTATGAAGTAGGTAATCCTTATGAGCCTGTTTCCAAAGTTTTAAATACCTATTTAAAAAGATATCCCGCTTCCAAGCATCAATCGGAAATCAATAAATTGCTGGTTAAATCATATATTAATTCCGGAAATTTCTCAGAAGCCTCTCAACTTTTATCTTCCATACCCAATAAATCTTCGGAGTTGAAACTTAAAGAGCAAGAAGTTGCTTATGCCTACGGAGTACAATTATACAATCAGGGTAAAATAGAATCGGCTTCTCAAGAATTCGAAAAAGCCATACTTTTAAAAAATAATTCTCAATTTTATGCTCGTTCACTCTATTGGTATAGCGATTGTCAATACCAATTAGGAAATTTTCAAAATGCTATTGATAAATTACAACTTTTGCAAAATTCCGGAATTACCATACCGGAAAGTTCGCAAGTGATGTATCAAAAAGGATATTCTTATTTAAAATTGAAGAATTTCGATTTGGCAGCAGTTTCATTTCAAGAATATCTTAAAAATCCAAAGCAAGAATTTAAAGCAGATGCAGAATTACGTCTTGCCGATGCATTATTAGGCAGTAATCAGCTTAACCAAGCAATTCAAATGTATGATCAAGCGTATACCTCTTCTATCGAAGACAGAGAATATTCTCAATATCAAAAAGCTATTGTATATGGTCTGCAAAAAGATTATAAAAATAAAATTGTTGAACTTGAAAAGTTCATTAAAGCATATCCAAAATCGGAAAAAATTACCGATGCATATTTTGAATTAGGTACAGCGTACGCTGAAACTGAAAATTATCAGAATTCAAATAACTATTTTCAGAAAGTTATCAGCGCTTCCAAAAATAATGACTTAGTGGTTATGTCATATCTTGGTATTGCTGATAATTTGACCAGTTTAAAAGAATATCAAAAAGCTATTGTAAATTATGGAACTATTGCCGATAATTATCCTAAAACCGATTATGCCTTACAAGCTATAACCGGAGCTAAAACTGCATTTATTGAAAGCGGTAAAGAAAATGAATATATTGACTGGGCAAATAGAAAAGGCTATAATATGGACCGTGCGGAAGCTGAGGAATTGTCTTTTATGTCTGCTCAAAAGAAATTTTTATCTAAAGATTACTCTGCGGCCTCTCAAGAATTTGCGACTTTTTTAACTAAGTTTCCTACTACAAATCGTAAAATAACCTCTCTCTATTATTTAGGAGAAAGTTATTTTCAGCTAACTAATTATAATCAAGCGTTAGAGGCATTAAAAGAAGTTTCAGAATCATCCAATGAATTCCAGGAAGATGCTTTGGTTAGACTTTCTCAAATTTATATAAAACAAGAAAAAGACGAAGCTGCTCAAAATTCACTAGAATCTTTGTATAAAATTACTTCCAATCAGAATTATAAATCTTTCGCTGAATTAGAATTGATGTATATCTATTCCGATCATAAAGAATATACTAAGGCTAATGAAATGGCTATAAAAGTACTGAATAATTCCAAAAATCCTTCTACTGTAAAAGAACAAGCCACTTTGATAAAAGCACGCAGTTTATACAATTCGGGAAAAATAAATGACGCAAAATCAGTATTTACAACTCTTGAACAATCTAAAAATAATGCGGTAAAAGCTGAGGCCTTATACTATAACGCATTATTTAAAAATAAAGATAAAAAATACGATGCTAGTAATTCCGTAATATTTAATTTAACATCTAAATATTCTGATCAACAGTATTGGGGAGCTAAAGCTCTTCTTATAATGAGCAACAATTATCTAAACCTTAAAGATAATTATCAGGCTACTTATATATTGGAGCAAATTATAGAAAATTATAAAGAGTTTCCGGATGTTGTTCAAGATGCCCAAACTCAACTTAACCATATTAAATAATTATATCTCGTTTTGAAGTTTATGAATACTCAATATAAAATACTGATTTTAATTTTAATAGCAACTATTTCAACCACATCAGGATATTCTCAAATTAAAGAAGAAATATTAACCATTGGAAAAAAGAAAAATCCGAATGTTAATGTAAAAAATATTGAGAAAAAGAAAACAGATCCGGATAAATATCCACCGTCTAATGAAAGCAACTCAGTAAAAAAAGATTCACTAAATTATACGATTATTGATGTTCCTGCTGTTTCTGAATTTCAAACGTCTCAACTGCCTCCTCAATCTTTAAACACTGATTTTACTAATTCATATTATGACAATCATGCTAAGTTAGGTTATGGAACCAGAAATACAGTACTGGGGGATTTATATTTTAATTATCCGATAAATAATAATTTGACCGGTATTAAATTGTCTGCACTTTCTACCGATGGTCCTAAAAACAAATACGATTGGAAAACTTCTTCTTCAACAATTGATGCAGAAGCTTTTTACATTTTTAAATTAAAAACGGGGAAATTACATTTTGCGGGAAATTATACCTATAATGGAACTAATTATTACGGTCTTAACACACCGGAAATACATGCAACTCCTCACATGAATTTAAGGCAAAATACCAATCAACTTACCTTTAAATCCGATTATGACATGTATAGTAATAATTATTTGGACAAAGCTTCTTTAAAAGCCGGATATATGTGGGACAAATTTGATTCAAATGAAACTTTTGTAGACTTAAAAGCAAAGCTGGCTAAAAGTTCTGAAAATGCAAATCTTATGCTACCCGGTTTAAATTTTGGCGTGGAAGCAGATGTATTGTTTAATTATACTTATACGCATTTCGGATTGAACACAAAAGATAAATATTCATTTTTAACTGCCGGATTTTCTCCTGTGTTACGAATTTCCAGTCAAGGTTCTTATTTAAAAGTGGGTGCTAATATTGCCTATAATGGCGAATTGGAAGGTAATAATACAAAAATTTTCTTCCATCCTAAGGCTGAATTTTTATTCAATGCTGCCAGAGAAATTAATGTATATGCCGGTATTGATGGCGGTTTAAAACTTAATAATATGTCCGACTTATTTTCGGAAAATCCGTATTTATACTCCAATCAATTGTTAAGACCTACCAATATATTATATAAAGTTTATGGAGGGGTTAAAGGGGATATAGATGAAAGCATTAAGTACGAAGCGGAAGGATCATTCAGTAAAGCCGAAAACCTTTATTTTTTCATGAGAAATCCTTATGACCTTACCTTGCCTTCTGTATTAAAGGCCTATAACCGATTAAATACCTTTAATGCTGTGTACGATGATGGTAATATTATTACTGTTAAAGGTGCTTTACAATATTTTTGGACCGGAGATTTGACTATTGGATTGGAAGGAGAATATCATAATTACAATCTGGATGAGCTTAAACATGCTTATAATTTACCCAATTTTAAAGTAGGTTTAGATGGTAATTATAAAACTTTAGAAGATAAATTAAAATTAGAAGCAAAATTATTTTTTACCGGTGAGCGTAAGAGTAATTATTTTTATTACGATCCTGCCTCTTCATCTGTTAGGGAGGGAATAACTACTTTAGACAGTTATGTAGATCTTAATCTTTCGGCTTCTTATAAATTATATAAGAATTTTTCACTATTTGTTAATGGAACTAATTTATTCAGTAAAAATTACGAACGCTTTCAAGATTATAAAGTCTTAGGAGCTCAAGTATTGGGCGGTATTTTGGTTCAATTTTAGCAAATTGATGTTTGTAAATAAAAAATTGTAATTTTTTACCTTATATGTATTAACTTAATATATACTTTTTTATGATAGAAAAATTACGCACCCTATTTGAAGCAAACGGATTTGAAGTAATTTCACGTGTATCGGAAAAATTCGGAGTACGGGCGTCTAAATTAAGACTTTTATTTATCTACTTGTCATTTATTACTTTAGGTGGGATTTTTGCTTTATATCTTACCGGAGCATTTTTTCTTTGGATTAAAGACAGCATTATCACTAAACGACCTTCGGTTTTTGACCTATAGTTTCTCTTGATTTTTCAAAGAATCTTTTTCATCTTCGTAATGGACATTGTCTGTTTTATTTATCTCTGAAGTCGAATCAGATTTCGAAGGATCTTCTTCATGAAAATATTCAGGATATTCCAATTGGTATTTTTCCCAAAGTTTTTCATCATCAGAATGATCATACTCATCCTTATCCCATTGAGGTTTTTCTCTTTTTTTACCTATTCTTCTCAACATATAAGCTAATATAAACCCGGTTACTGCTCCCGACAGATGACTTTCCCAAGAAATAGGTCGATCATCGTATATGCCTAAAAGTTCTCTGGGAAATATTCCCCAAACTAAGCTCCCATATAAAAAAACGACAATTAATGAAACTGCCAGTAAGGTTTTTTCATGCCTGAAAATTCCACTAAAAAAAAGAAATGAAGCCAAAACATAGATAATACCACTGGCTCCTATATGACAAGATAAAACGGAAGAATTTAGTAAAGAAAAATTGGGTAGTAACCAAACCAC
This sequence comes from Apibacter sp. B3546, assembly GCF_009827885.1. NCBI lineage: Bacteria > Pseudomonadati > Bacteroidota > Flavobacteriia > Flavobacteriales > Weeksellaceae > Apibacter > Apibacter sp. B3546. The sequence goes on from NZ_WINW01000033.1 coordinate 59,438, forward strand.
AAAACCGGATATAATCCATCCATTTAGTAAAACGAAATATGCCAATTTTTCATAAAACTGAAAAGTAAAAAATGTTAATACAAATAAAGGAATTGTATTACTGAGTATATGGGTAAGGTTTCCATGAAATAGCGGTGATAGTAGTATTCCTCTCAACCCTTTTAGCTTAAGAGGTATGATTCCATAACATTCTTTGAAAACCAATAAATTTTGCAATAGAAATACCAACCATATGGCACCGACTAATACGATCGGAACAATAATAGCTTCTTTATGGATCGGAAATTTATGCATTTAGCTTATTTATAAATACAAATTTGAACAGATTGTAAAATCCAAAAATTTATCTTCTATAAACTATATACTACTAAAAACGGTAAGAAATCTCTTACCGTTCTGTTTTTTTTAACATTAATATTTTATAATATTTTTTTCCATTCTTTAATAGATTCGGTGTTTAATCTAATGTAATCTTTATTACCTTCTTTTTGAGCTCCATCTAAAGATTTCTCAGCTGAATCTATTGCCCCTTTTATATCTCCTAACTTAGCTTGAATTTGCGATTTAACTCTGTAATACCAATAAGGGGATTCTCCTTGCTTTAAATCAATGGCTCTATTGATCCAATTTAAAGCTTTCTTCATATCTCCATTAGATTGTAAATAATAATTGGCTGAAGCATAATAAGCATTAGCATCTGCTCTTGGGTTAGATAATATACCGTCAATACTTGCATTTGCTATTTTTTGTGTCGGTACATGGAAAGTTATATCTACCAAAACCTGATCCCACATAAATTGTAAATGTGCGGAATTATCTGAAAGATTATTTATTCCTATAGTAAATGATTCCACTGATTCTGCCAATTTTTTAACCGGTGCCGTTGTTTTTAAAACCACTTTTTTATCGTCCCATTTTTCAGGTGTTCCCCAATTTTCTGAATCGGAATAAAAAATTACATCCCACGTATCTTCGTAGGGAATTGTATATATAGCATATTTACCTTTAGGAATAGTTTTTCCATCAATTTCAACATCATCCCCAAACTTAATGGTTGTATTTTCATTAGCCCCTGTCCTCCAAACTTGGCCGTAAGGTACCAATCCGCCAAAAATTACCCTTCCTTTTTTATTAGGTCGAGAATATTCATATTCAACATCTGTTAAACCTACCATTTGTTCAACCTCCGCTTTTAAACTTGCTGCCGGAGTTTTTACTTGTTGAGCTCCACTGAAAAGTGAAAAAGAAGAAAGAGCAATTAAAAAAATTATTTTTTTCATAATTTAAAACTTTATTTATTAGCGATTTTCGCCCAGGTATCTTTTAATGTTACAGTTCTGTTAAAAATTAGATGATTTTCTGTTGAATCGTCATCGACTGCAAAATACCCAAGTCTTTGGAATTGATATTTTGTTCCAATTTTTGTACCATTTAAGCCGGGTTCTGCAAAACCATGAATAGTTTTTAAAGAATCCGGATTTAAAAAATTTAAAAAGTCACCTTCTTGCGTATCCGGAGATTCTTCTTTAAATAATCGATCATAGATTCTCACTTCTATAGGTAATGCGTGTTTAACGGATACCCAATGCAAAGTACCTTTCACTTTTCGCATGCTTTCTTCTGTCCCGCTTCCGCTTTTACTTTTATCGTCATACGTGCAATAAATGGTTTGAATTACACCGTTTTCGTCTTTTTCTACAGATTCTGCTTTAATTATATAAGCTCCTTTTAATCGGACTTCTCCTCCTAAGGTCAATCGGAAAAATTTCTTAGGAGCTTCTTCCATAAAATCTTCTCTTTCTATATATATTTCTCTTGAAAAAGGAACTTCTCTTTCTCCTGCATCACTATTTTCCGGATTGTTTTCAATGCAAACATTTTCTTCTGAATTTTCCGGATAATTAGTGATTACAACTTTCACCGGATTGATCACAGCCATGACTCTAGGCGCAATCTTATTAAGGTGATCTCTTACCGTGAATTCTAATAAAGCAAAATCAATAATGTTGTCTCTTTTAGCCACTCCTACTCGTTCCATAAAATCTTTAATAGCTTCAGGAGTATATCCTCTTCTTCTCATACCCGATACGGTAGGCATTCGCGGGTCATCCCAACCGGATACATAATTTCCTTCTACTAAACGCAATAATTTTCGTTTGCTGGTAATCGTATAACTTAAATTTAATCTGGCAAATTCACGCTGCTTACTTTTAACTTTTGACGGATCGTATACTTGATCCAAAAACCATTCATATAAAGGTCGGTGATTTTCAAATTCCAGAGAACATAAAGAATGAGAAACCTGCTCTATGTAATCTGATTCTCCATGTGTCCAATCGTATAAAGGATATATACACCATTCGTTACCGGTTCTTTGATGATGTTTTTTTAAAATACGATACATTACCGGGTCCCTCATATTCATATTAGGAGATTTCATGTCTATTTTTGCGCGAAGTACACAACTTCCTTCCTCAAATTCTCCTTCTTTCATTCTTTGGAAAAGATCAAGGTTTTCCTCTATACTCCTGTTTCTATAAGGACTTTCGATACCTTCTTCAAAAGGATTTTTTTTCTGCTCATTCATCTCTTCTGAAGTCTGATTATCAACATATGCTTTTCCTTCTTTAATTAATTGTATAGCCCACTCATATAACTGTTGAAAATAATCAGAAGCATAACATTCCTTATCCCAAGTATATCCCAGCCATTCTACATCCTTTCTAATCGCGTCAACATATTCTTGATCTTCTTTAACCGGATTAGTGTCATCAAATCGTAAATTAACGGGTACATTATATTTCTGCCCCAATCCGAAATTTATCCATATGGCTTTAATATGGCCTACATGAAGATAGCCGTTAGGCTCAGGTGGAAATCTAAACCTTAATTTCTCTTTAGGAAAACCATTTTCTAAATCTTCTTCAATTATCTGCTCTAAAAAATTTAAAGATTTTTTTTCTTCTTGGTGCATAATATAATATAGTTATAGACGTACAAATTTAAATCATTTTTAAAATTATTCTCCATATAATATTTTAAACGTAATAAATATTTCTTTAGCTTTATTTTTAATCAGATAAGATTTTAAAAATATTGAAAATTTTCGATATGTCTTAAATTTCATCGGTTAAAATGATTAATTTTGTACTATGAAGGAACGTTTCATCCCTATTTTATCGGGATTAATGACCATTTCCCTTATAGTTTTTGTGGGATTGCAGATTTTTTGGCTGAAACAAGCTATAGATGCAGGTGAACAGGATTTTTCATCTCGTGTATACAAAGCACTAAATAATTCTTCCAAAAAAATTAATACTATAGAGATTAATAAGTTTTACAAACCGTTTACTAATTTCTATCAAGACATTAATAATCAAAAAGATTCCAGCACCATCCAAACAGCCATGAGTGTTATTGACTCACAGTCTGTTAAATACATCATTTATAAAAAAACAATCGTCAATAAAAAGCCTCTTATCATTCCTTTTTCAAAAAAAGATACTTTAAAAATCACCAATTTACTAACGGATGAAGGCGTATTAAAAATTAAAAAAGATTCTCTTCAAACCAATATTAGACCGATTGAAAAAAATATTGAAAATAGTTTTGTAAGCCCTAAATTTACCTTGGACGAATTTGCAAGATTGAGTGTAAACCAGATGAGTTTGGAATCCAGGATTAACATGCAGCTAATAGATTCAGTGGTTAGCTTAGAACTTAAAAAGCACAATATTAATACTGAATTCAAATGCGGAGTGCTCAACAATAAACTTAAATTAACTAAAATCCATAGTGAAGATTTTATCTTAAGTAATAAGTTTACTCAAAATTATAATGTAGTTTTATTTTCTGACGGAAAAGATAATACCCAATATTATTTATCCGTTTATTTCCCTTCTAAACAATATTCCGTACTAAATCCTATTTTGGGAGCTATTGGGGTAACCATAGCCTCTACTTTGGTCATTATAGCTATATATATTGCTTCTATATATTATATGTCCCAGCAAAAAAAGATTTCTGAAATAAAAACTGATTTCATAAATAATATGTCTCATGAATTTAAAACTCCTATAGCAACCATTAATATTGCCACGGATGCGCTAAATTCGGAGAAAGTTCAATCAGAACCGGAAAAGATGAAATTCTATACTTCTTTAATTAAGCAAGAAAATGATAGAATGAAAAAACAAGTAGAGATGGTTTTGAGAATGTCAAAACTTGAACGAAATGCACTTCAACTGATCCGAAAAGAAACAGATATTCGTCAAATCCTGAAAAACAGCATTAAAACTGTTCGGGTACAAGTGGAACAACGGGGGGGAACAATCAAAGAAGAGTATTTAGCAGATAAATATATTGGAAATGTAGATGGATTTCATCTCACCAATGCTTTTGTTAACATATTAGACAACGCGAACAAATATTCATTAGAAAAACCTGAAATCTCGGTAAAAACTTACAACGATAAAAATGATTACGTAGTTGAAATTTCAGATAAAGGAAAAGGTATGTCTGAAAACGTTATAAAAAAAATATTTGAAAAATTTTATCGGGAAGAAACCGGAAACATACATAATGTAAAAGGTCACGGACTAGGCTTGACCTACGTAAAAAATATTATTAAGTTACATAATGGTGGTATTAAAGTTGTTAGTAAATTACATAAAGGAACCACTTTTATTGTACGTATTCCTCTAAATTAAAAATATCATGGATAAAAAAGTAAAGCTATTATTAGTAGAAGATGATCCAAGTTTTGGTGCTGTTTTAAAAGATTACCTCTCTATTCACGATTACGATGTAACCCTATCTGTTGATGGTGAGGATGGGTTAGAAAAATTTAAAGCAGACAATTTTGATATTTGTCTCTCCGATGTAATGATGCCGAAAAAAGACGGCTTTACATTAGCTAAAGAAATTATTGACATTAATCCGGATGTTCCGATTATCTTTTTAACAGCTAAAAACATGCGTGAGGATATTCTTACCGGATATAAACTTGGCGCTAATGATTATATAACTAAACCGTTTGATTCTGAAGTTTTATTGTATAAAATTAATGCCGTTCTTCAAAGGAATTCCAATTCTTCCGTTAATTCTGAAAATGAAGACAAAGAAATTTATGAAATTTCCAATTTTAAATTTAATACCAAATTACGACAATTAGAAGTTAACGGTAAAATGCATAAATTATCTCCTAAAGAGAATGAGCTGTTAAAACTTCTTTGCAAGTATAAAAATGATCTTATGCCAAGAGAAGAAGCCTTAACTAAAATTTGGCATAATGACAATTATTTCACTTCTCGCAGTATGGATGTATACATTGCTAAAATCAGAAAATTACTTAAAGATGACGACAATGTAGAAATCGTAAATATCCATGGAGAAGGTTTTCGCTTATTAGTGAAAGATTAACCTTTCTCAAAAACTATATGGAATAGATTATTAATATTTTTATGAAGATTAATAATCTATTCTTTCCCTTTACTTAACTAACTATTTATTAAAAAACAGACGATCTTATTATTACGAATGGATGCTATAGATAAATCTCAAAACATTTCAGAGCTGGAGAATGAAAAACCCGGCAAACTTATTTGGAAATATGCCGTTCCTGCTATTATAGGAACTATAGTAATTGCTTTATACAATATCATTGACAGTATTTATATAGGTCATGGAGAAAATTTGGGAGATCATGCTATAGGAGGACTTGGAGTTCTACTTCCCATAATGAACCTTATCTCAGGAATAGGTATGCTGGTTGGAGCCGGAGCGTCAACACGTACCTCAATTTTTCTAGGCCAAAAAGATATGAAATCTGCCAATATTGTATTGGGAAATTCCATCTTATTAGCTACCGCATTAACTTTCTTTTTAATCGTTGGTATGTATGCCTACATGGATCCGATACTTATTGGTATTGGAGCTACTCCTCAAACATTCCCATTTGCAAAAGAATTTTTACTCTATTATCTTCCGGGAAATATATTTTTAACCGTTAATTATGCTCTCAACAGTATCATGCGAGCATCAGGATATCCTAAAAAAGCCATGTATATGATGCTTATAGGTGTTGTAGCCAATATTATTTTGGCTCCCATCTTTATATTTGTATTGAAATGGGGAATGAAAGGTGCTGCCATAGCAACCAATATTTCCATGGCGATAGGCTTGGGTGTCGTTTTAAAACATTTTTTTAATTCTAATTCCATTGTATATTTTCACTGGAAAAGCATAAAACCCAATTATAAGATCATATGGTCCATAATTAATGTGGGGTTTGCTCCTTTTTTCATGTTACTTGCTGCATCTCTTGTTGTTTTATTCATAAATAACAGGCTTAATGTTTACGGAGGCAGCACAGCCATAGAAGCTTATACCATAGCTAATCGACTGATCATGGTATTTATAATGGTATTAGTAGGTTTAACTCAAGGGATGCAACCTATTATAGGTTATAATTTCGGAGCGAAAAATATGAATAGGGTTAAGGACACATTAATTTATAGTCTTAAAACCGGATTTTTTATTGGATGTCTAGGATTTTTATTCGGTTTTTTATTCCCTGGACTTGTTGTTCAACCTTTTAATCCTTCCCCAAAATTAGCAAAAGAAGCATCTTTAGCTTTACAAATAATGACCATTACATTACCATTAAGCGGCATACAAATGGTTATTTCGAATTTTTTTCAATGTATTGGAAAAGCTGTTATTGCTTTTATTTTAAGTATGAGCAGACAATTCTTACTACTTGTACCCTCATTATTTATTCTACCTAACTACTTAAAATTAAACGGAGTGTGGTACTCCATTCCATTATCCGATACAATCTCTACTATTTTAGCTATAATCATCTTTATTTGGCAGGTTCGCAAGATCAAAAACTTAATATAAATTAATATTAACAAAATGTTAAAATTATTTTTTTTTGATTATATTTGCGATTCGATTTCCCCCCTTTAATAACACGGGGAATATGTTTAGTTAATACTATATGATCCTAGATTATCTTAAGTAGTAAAAAACATTGATAAGTTAAATATTTACTAAATACAATTTTTTTAAGCCATGCAAGAAAAAAAAGAGTTATTTGTTCTTTCTCCTTTTGAATTACCTGACGTTGATCTAGCCTTAAAAACTATTAAAACCGGGGCTTTTCCAATTCTACATTTAGGAAGAGATAAAAACAAAGCTATTCAAAGTTTAAATGAACTTTCTGAAAAAACAAGAGAATCATTTGGTGTATGTTTTGTGTCAGAATCAATGGCTGACCTTACACTTCCTGAAAATGTAACAAAAATATTTATTCCCTTTAATTTTAAAATTTCTGTTAAAAAAAATATAGAAATTTTTCATCAAGTTCACTCTTTGGAGGAGGCAGAAGAAGCTATCAAAAAAGGGGTAGAATCAATTATATTAAAAGGAAATGAAGGAGCAGGAAAAGTGGCTTATGAATCCTCATATGTTCTTTTTCAAGGAATTAAAAACAAGCACAAAAAATTAAAAACTAAAATTTACATACAAGGAGGAATGGGTATTCATACCTCTGCTGCCGCCTTAGCAATGGGGGCACAAGGTATCATATTGGATAGTCAAATCGCTCTTTTTCCAGAATGTAGCATATCTAAAGATTTAAAAAACATTTTTAACAAACTGAGTGGAAGCGAAACTGTTATTATTGACAATTTCAGAATCCTACTTAGAAAAAATTCACCGGAATTACCAATACAAGCAAAATATGCAGATATTTTACCTTTTCTAGGCGGCCTCGATCTTTCTCAACATATAATTCCTATGGGGCAAGATATTTGCTTATCCGTGGATTTTGTAGAACGATACAAAAAGCTTGACAATTTAATTATAGCTTTTCAAGAAGCCGCCTATGGACATTTATTGCAAGCTAAAAATTTAAATATAATCGGAGAGAACAGCCCTCTTGCGAAAGAATTAGGAAGCAGATTTCCAATCGCTCAAGGTCCTATGGCTCGAGTTAGTGACGTACCTGAATTTGCTGAAAAGATTGCCAATGAAGGTGGGGTTCCATTTATTGCAATGAGCTTAATGATTGGACAAGCAGCTAAAGATGCTGTTGAAAAAACACATACACTATTAAAAGATAAGGCTTGGGGAGTAGGTATCTTAGGTTTTGCTCCGGCGCCATTGCGTGAAGAGCAAATGAAATACATCCTCGAAAATAAACCTCCTTTTATTATCATTGCAGGTGGAAGACCTTCATTAGCTAAACCTTATGAAAAGGAAGGTATCAAAGCATTTTTACATGTCCCATCTGTATCATTACTGGACATGTTCTTAAAAGAAGGTGCCAGAAATTTCATTTTTGAAGGAAGAGAAAGCGGTGGACATGTTGGCCCTTTACCTAGTATGGTTCTTTGGGAAAAACAAATTTATCGTTTATTAAAAGACGACCAACCAAGTACATTAAATATATTCTTTGCAGGAGGAATTCATGATGCATTTTCTTCCGCATTTATCTCTATTATGTCTGCATCCCTAGCAGCAAAAGGAGCTAAAATTGGTATATTGATGGGAACTTCTTACTTATTTACAAAAGAAGCTGTGGAAACGGGTGCTATTTCAGATGAATATCAAAAACAATCCGTAGCACATGATAAAACCGTTTTACTAGAAGCGGCTCCAGGTCAAGAAACCAGAGCTCTACCTACCCCTTTTACCAAATTATTCGATCAAGAAAAACAACGATTATTTGCGGAAGGTTTAGATTCCAAAGAAGTTTGGTTGAAACTTGAAGAAATGAACTTGGGACGTCAAAGAATTGCTGCAAAAGGAATTGAAAGACAGGGTAAAGAACTTATCAAACTATCCAATGAAGACCAGTTAAATAAAGGGGTATTTATGATTGGACAGGTTGGTGCTTTAAGAGGCAATTCAACTACCATAAAAGAACTCCACAAAGACGTAGCAATAGAAAACAATAAAGTTCTTTCAAAATTAGATAATCTTACAGAACCAACTAAAGAACCTACTGGTTCTAAATTGGCAATTGTTGGTATGGCAGGTATTTTTCCTCAAGCCCAAACGTTAGAGGAATACTGGAAAAATATTTTGTCCGGTAAAGATTGTGTTACCGAAGTTCCTGATGACCGATGGAATAAAGAACTTTTCTATAATCCCGACACCAGAGATACTGATTTCGTTTCCTCTAAGTGGGGTGGTTTTATACCAACCATAGATTTTGATCCGTTAGAATTTGGTATCCCTCCTCAATCATTAGCTTCTATAGAACCGGTGCAGTTATTAAGCCTTTTAGTGGCTAAAAGAGCATTGGAAGATGCCGGTTATGACATGAAAACTTTCGATGGAGAAAATACATCTGTTATCATCGGTGCTGAAGGAGCAACCGAATTAGCTTCAAGTTATGGGTTTAGAGGATATGCTAAACAAGTTTTCGGAGATCTTCCTGAGGAACTTAAAAATATGCTTCCTAAACTTAATGAAGATTCCTTCCCGGGGGTTTTATCCAATGTGGTGGCAGGTAGAATTACCAACAGGTTAAATTTAGGGGGTACCAACTATACTGTTGATGCTGCCTGTGGTGCATCTCTTGCAGCAGTAGATATAGGATGCCAAGAATTACAAAATTATAGAACAGACATTGCCATCATAGGGGGAGCAGATTTACATAATGGTTTAAATGACTTTTTAATGTTCTCTGCAACACATGCCTTATCAAGAAAAGGAAAATGTGCTTCCTTCGATGCTAATTCTGATGGAATTGCTTTAGGAGAAGGAATTGGAATGATTGTGGTAAAAAGATTGGAAGATGCAGAACGCGATGGAGACAGAATCTATGCCGTAATAAGAGGAACAGGTGCCAGCAGTGACGGTAAAAGCTTAGGTATGACCGCTCCAAACAAAAGAGGTCAGATGAAAGCTCTACAAAGAGCCTATAAACATGCAGGTGTTTTACCTTCAGAAGTTGAATTAATTGAAGCTCATGGAACAGGAACTGTTGTAGGTGATAAAACGGAATTAAGCGCATTGACTGAAATGTTTTTAGAGTCCGGAGCTTTAGTGGGACAAACTCATTTAGGGTCTGTAAAAACTCAAATCGGACATACTAAATGTGCTGCCGGTATGGCCGGATTAATTAAAACGGCTTTAGCAACCTATTACGGTATTCAACCGCCGACCATCAATTTAACTAATCCGAATGCTTTTTATAACAAAGAAAGCAGTCCGTTTAAATTTAATACTAAAGCGGGAATCTGGAGCAGTGAAAGAAGAATATCCGGTGTTAGTGCGTTTGGTTTTGGTGGAACCAATTTCCATGTTGTAATGGAAAATTATAAATCAGAAATTCCTACTACAAGCAGCTTAACTTCTTGGCCTTCCGAATTATTTGTTTTCAAAGGGGATAACTTACAAGAAGCCAAACAAATTGCTCAAAAAGTTAAAAATTTAATTGAAATAAACAGTTCTCTAAACTTAAAAGATATAGCTTATAGTTTAGCAACTGATAACAATAAAAATATTCAAGCTTCTATAGTAGCTTCCAATACTATTGAATTAAAAGATAAAATTGAATCTCTTCTTTCCAATAAAGAAGAAGCGGGGATTTATCTAAGGGATCCTAAGGAAGGTAAAGTTGCCTTTTTATTTTCAGGACAAGGAAGTCAAAGAATTAATATGGCTCGTGATCTTTTTGTGGCATTTCCTGCTATGAGATCCTTATTAATTCAAAATAAAGAGGTTGAAAAAATATTATTCCCTCATGCGGTTTTTGATGATGAGAGTAAGAAATTACAGCAAACTACCATCACAAAAACTCAAAATGCCCAGCCATCATTAGGTATCGTTGATTATGCGATCGCCAGTTTTTTACGATCTTTAGAAATTGAACCGGATATGGTTGCGGGACACAGCTATGGAGAACTTCCTGCGCTTTGTTTTGCAGGAGTATTCAAACCTGAAGAATTAGTTTCTTTAAGTAGAAAAAGAGCCCATGCAATTTTAGATGCTGTTGGACAAGATAAGGGTAAAATGATTGCATTAAATCTACCGGAAGTAGAAATAAAATCATTACTTGAAGGAGAAAAAGAAGTTTGGGCCGTAAACTTCAATTCTATCAAACAAACCATTCTTGCCGGTTCTACTGCTGCAATGACTGAGTTTTTGAAGAAACTTACGGATAAGAAAATCACTTACAGAGAATTGGCCGTAGATTGTGCTTTCCACAGTCCACTATTGAATAAATCTAAAGATTTATATTTGAAAGAGCTTTCTTCTGTTGATTTTACTTCTCCGATGTTGTCCATATGGTCTAATACAACTGCAGAACTATACCCTTCTAAACCTGAAGAAATTAAAAATCGTTTAGCTGAGCATTTAATTAATCCAGTATATTTTACCAAAGAGGTTACTAATATGTATGCAGAGGGTGCTCGTGTATTCATTGAAACCGGTCCGGGTAAAGTTCTCATAAATCTTGTTCAATCTACATTAGGTGCTCAAGAAATTACTACAATTCAAACCGAAGAAAAAGAAAAAGAAGGAATTACCTTTTTACTTAATGCATTAGCTAAATATATTGCTACCGGAAGAAATATAAATCTTGAAAAACTATTTGAAGGTAGAAAAGTTACTTCTATAAATTTTGATGAACCGGAAAAATATAAAAAGAGAGCTACAAACTGGCTTATCAATGGCCATTATGCTATTCCTTCCGTAGGAAGCCTTCCTCCTAACGGAGCACTTCCAATTAGCAAACCGATAAATTTAAATTTTGGAGCTATTTCCGATACTTATACCATGAATAACAATCTTACTCAAGCGGATCATGTTATCCTTGAATATTTAGGTAACATGAGATCTATGATACAAAACCAAAGAGACGTCATGTTAGGATACTTTGGTCAAAATCCAACAACTATTGCTGCTCCTCAAGCAACAACAACTATTCAAGTGCCTACTCAAAGCACTCAAATCGCTACCCCTCAACCAACGGTGGTTGTTCCGGCTCAAGTCGCCGTACCGGTACATACGGTTGCTCAAAATTCAGCTCCTGCTTTATCAATTCAAGTAATCAAAGACACTTTGCTTGATACAGTAAGTGAAAAAACCGGATATCCTATTGATATGCTAGGTTTAGACATGGATCTGGAGGCCGACTTAAGTATAGATTCCATTAAAAGAATGGAAATCATTGGAGCTTTAAAAGAAAAATTAAAAATCAATGCTGATTTTGAAGAATCTGAAGATGCTATCGAAAAAATGGCTTCTATTAAGACACTTAGCGGTGTTATCGGATGGGTTGAAGAATTAGTAAAATCAGATCAACCCGTATCTCAAGAAGTTATTGTAGCTACAAATATTTTACCTGCAGCAACTCCAAGTGCTAAAAAAGAAGCCCTTTCTTTGGAAGTGATTAAAGATGCTCTCCTTAATACCGTAAGTGAAAAAACAGGATATCCAATTGATATGTTAGGTTTGGATTTAGATTTAGAAGCTGATTTAAGTATCGATTCCATTAAAAGAATGGAAATAATTGGAGCATTACGAGAAAGATTAAATATTACTTCTGATATTGAAGAATCTGAAGATGCTATCGAAAAAATGGCCTCTATAAAAACATTAAACGGGGTTATCGGATGGATTGAAGATTTAGCAAATGGGGATTCTTCAGAAAAAACAGACAATCAAATTGCAGCTGCACCGGCTGTAAATGAAATATCTTTTGATGCAGAATCAATTTCAGAATTAGAAAAAAACCTTGATTCAGCTAAAGACGAACCACTTTTAAGAACTCGTTTTGAACTTGAGAAATATCCAATTAATTCATCAGATAAAATAGAAATAGAAGGCAAAAAATTTGCAATTACTGATGATGGAAAATCTATGGCTAAAGAGCTTAAAAAAGCTTTAGAAGCAAAAGGAGCTACAGTAGATATCATTTCAGACAGTAATACAAATCTTTCAAACTACGACGGTCTTCTTATTCTAGATGTTTCAGAATCATCTAAGCATTATACTATTAAAGATGCTTTTACTCTTATAAAAAGTGCTGATATGGATCGTATTCAATGGATCTATAGCTTCAGCGACCTGATGGGTGATTTAGAAGGTAAAAAAGATATCAAAGAATTAAAGAAAATTCAAGGTTTTCCGGGATTAATCAAAAGTTTAGCTCGTGAATATTCTAAAATAAATTGTAGAGCTATTATATCTAATACTGTATTTACTTCTAAAAATTTAACGGAAATAGTTTTAAATGAAATACAAGCAAAAGACATTTCTGCTGAAGTCATTTATAAAGATACCGAACGTTTTCGTCTTAATTTAGTACCTGAAGCTCTTGTTGTAAATGGAAGCTCTAAATTAGATCTAGATAAAGAATCCGTAGTACTTGTTTTAGGAGGCGCTCAAGGAATTACCGCTGAATTAACTAATCAACTTTCTTCTGAATATCCTTGTCATTATATTTTGGTAGGACGTTCCGCTAAACCTACTGAGGAAGATAAAAAATACATTTCATTAAAAGATAAAAATGAAATCCGTAAATATCTTATCAATGAAGAGCAAATGAAAACTCCTACTGAAATAGAGAAGAAAGCTCAAAAAATTGATAAAACCAATCAAATAATACAAACCATAGCCCAAATTGAAAAATCAGGTTCTAAAGTAACATATGTTTCTTTAGATGTAACAAATGAAAAAGAACTAAGGAAATTTATAAAAGATACGTACAAACAATACGGTAGAATTGACGGATGCATTCATGCAGCAGGACTTTTAGTTGATAAATTATTTACACATAAAACCCTTGAAGCATTCGAACAAGTTTATTCTACTAAAATAAATCCTTTACACGTACTGTTAGACGAACTTCATAGTGATATTAAATTCATTATTTTCTTCAGCAGCATCGCTTCTGTATACGGTAACAGAGGACAAACTGATTATGCCGCAGCCAACAGCGTGTTTGACATGACTTCGTGGGCTATCCAAGGAAAAACCAACGCCAGAGTTTTAGCTATTAATTGGGGGCCTTGGAAAGGAGCAGGAATGGTATCCAGCTCTTTGGAAAATGAATTTAATAAAAGAGGTGTTGCTATGATTCCTTTAAAACAAGGAGCTCGTGAATTCGTTAACGAATTAAAATATGGTAATGATAACCAAGTTTTAATTATGGGAGGAAGTGATCAAGGAGTTAAACAATTTTTCGGAATCTGAGTATAACTATGAAAGATACAGATATTGCAATTGTAGGAATGTCTTGTTTCCTTCCAGGAGCAAATAATATCAATGATTTTTGGAACAATTTATTGAAAGGAACTTCTTCCATAACTGATGTTCCTGAAGAAAAAATTGATTCAATCTACTTTAAAAATAATTTAAATAAATTAGATCATATTTATTGTAATAAAGGAGGATTTATTCCTCCTATTACAATTGATCCATCTAAAATAGGAATAACACCGGAACAGGTACAGCACTTAGACCCTACACAACTTTTAGTAATAAAATTAGTCTATCAAGCATTAGAGGATGCTTCTGTATTTGAAAAAAATATTTCTTTAAAGAAGTCTTCGATTATAATCGGAAAAGAAAATTACATTAGTTCCAATGACTTAAAATGGATCGATATTGTTCGTACCAGCGAGCAACTTGCTTTAGCCATTAAAAATATACTTCCGTCCATTTCCGATCAAGACATTGAAAAAGTTAAAGAGGCTTTTCAAAAGGATAAAGGGGCTCAAGAAAATAAATTACAACTTGAACATACGACAAAGTCAATTGCGGGAATAGTTTCCTCTCATTTTAATACTGAAGGAACAGCCTATACCATCGATGCATCCGAAGTAAGTTCATTACTTGCTGTTGAACAATCAATACAGGAATTACTTGCTAATAAGGTCGAAATTGCAATCGCAGGAGGTATGCAATTTAGCCAAAATTCTCCTTATTGGAGTATGTTTTCCAAATCGGGTTTATTATCTCATAAACAAGAAATTAAACCTTTTAATGAAGACGCTGACGGTATTTTGTTAAGCGAAGGAGCCGGATTTATTGTACTAAAAAAATTAAGTAAAGCTCTTTCCGATAATGATCGTATCTATGCTGTAATTAAAGGGGTGGGAATTGCTTCCAATAGTAATAATTTTTCAAACGGACAAAAAACTGCTATTCAGGAGGCTTGGAAAAATGCAAAAGTTAAATCTGAAAATATCGGATATATAGAGGCTAACGGTACAGCTATTAAAAGCGATGATAAAATTGAGATTGATGTGCTTTCTGAACTATTCAAAGATGGAAAAGTTTTAATCGGATCGGTAAAATCAAATATCGGACATACTCTTTCTGCGTCCGGTATGGCCGGTTTAATTAAAACTGCACTTTCTTTATATAATAAGAAAATTCCTGTAACTCTGAATTGTGAAAATCCTAATAATTCACTAAAAAATACTCAAATTTCACCTGTTACAGAAATAATCGATTGGAATGAAAAAGAAATTCCGTTGCATGCAGGGGTTAGCACATTTGGTATTGATGGAATGAGTGCACACATTGTTTTACAGGCACATAGTCATGCCGAAGAAAACAACTCTTCAATTCCGGTTTTTGACAACGAAGCGATAGCTATTTCCGCTTCATCTAAAGAGGCGTTAATTGAAGCTTTAGATAAAAGAGATTTTTCCTTATCTGATCCAAACGGTACTTATCGATTAGTTCTTTTTAATCCGACATCGGATCGAATTGAAAAAGCTAAAAAATTAATTTCAAAAGATAAGCCTTGGAAAGGAAGACAAGATATTTGGTTCTCAAACAAACCTCTTTTAAGAAATAATGAAAAAATAGCTTTCTTATTTCCGGGATTCGATCCTTCATCTAATCCGGAAGTAGAAAGTATTGCAAAATATTTTGGGTATAAAATACCTAAAGAAAGAATTACAGGTAATTTATTACTTGACCAGTCTTTTAAACAATTTCACGGAGGTGAAATTATAGACGGAGCGTTAAAAAAAATGGGTATAATACCCGATTTAACTGCAGGGCATAGTTTAGGAGAATGGTTCGCAGCAAAATCAGGTGGTCTGGTTTCTGATGAATCCGTTGAAAATTTATTAAATTCAATGGATCCGGAAAAATACAATATGGACGATGTGTATTTTATCGCCGTAGGCGCCGGTACAGAAACAGTAAATCCCATTTTAGATGGAACCCAGGATCTTTACCTGTCTAATGATAATTGTCCCAACCAAGTTCTTTTGTGTGGAACAGAAACAGCAAAAGATCAATTAATACAAATCTTAAAATCTAAAAGTATATTTTATCAAGTTTTAGATTTTAAATCGGGCTTTCATTCACCATTCCTAAAAAAGAAGCTTTATTTACTGGACGATCTTAATTACATTAAGATTGAAAAAAATGACATTCCGGTTTGGTCGGCCACTACCCTAGATGTTTACCCGCATGATTTTGAATCTTTCAAAGAATTAACCATGCAACATCTAACTCAAGCCGTTCTTTTTCGTGAATTAATTGAAAAATTATATGAAAAAGAAAATGTTAGATTTTTTATACAAATAGGAAGTGGAAGTTTAATTGGTTTTGTGGATGATATTCTTAAAAATAAAGAATATGCTGCAATATCGGCTACAGTTCCTAAACTTTCAACTTTGGAACAATTGAGAAGGGTACTTTCTTTATTATTCATTGAAGGTAAAGAAATTAATACTTCTTTCATAGGTCTTAAAAATAAGGAAACTTCTTCTATCGAAGAGATTCAAGTTTTTGAAAACCAATCTTTAGTAAAAAACTTTCCTTTATTACAGGAATTATCCAATAAATATAAAATTCATACTACCGAATCAGATTCTATAAATTCTCTTTTCATTAAATCCAATCATCCGGTTATTCAAGCAATGAATGAGTATACTCAAGAACTTATTCTCATGCAAAAGGAATTTACTGAAATGGTTGAAACAAGAAAAGCATTTGCATCAAATTCTGATTATTTAGTTACTGATTTTGTACCCTTAAAAGAATATGCTCCTCAACCAATTATTCCTAATACGGTTACTCAAGAGATAAAAGTTGGAAGTTCTTTTGAAGAAAAATTAGATATCGACTTAAAGAATTATCCTTATATAATAGATCATTCTTTATTCAGACAACCTAAAAATTGGAAAGTTGTTGAAGATATGTGTCCGGTTATACCTATGACCATGACTTTTGAGTTGTTAATAGAAGCAGCTCATAAACAAAACTTAAATAAAAAGGTTCTTCGTTTGGGACCTGTAAGTGTTTTCCAATGGATGAAAGTATATAAACCTTTCCAACATACCATTGAAGGAACTTGGAAAACTGAAAATGTAGTTTCTTTGAAAATCAAAAATTTCGCGAATGGAGATGTAACTTTAGGTGATGCATATCCAAGTGTAGACCCTGCTTATCTTGAAAATATTGATTTTGGAGAAAATGCAGTAGCTCTCCCTACTCCGGAAATTATTTATAAAGATCATATGTTCCATGGTCCTGGATATCAAGGTATTTTAGAAGTTACAAACATTTCTAAAAAAGGATTAAGAGCCATTGTTAAGAAATCCTTTGGTAAAGGTTCTTTAATGGATACTATTGGTCAACTTTATGGCTTATATCTTCAATTGATGTTAGAGGGAGAATCTAAAGTTAGTTTTCCGGTAAAAATTGAAGAAATTAATTTCTATCAAGATGTAGAAGATCAAGAAGGAATTTTTGAATGTATTTGTCTTCCTACCTCCTATGTAGATAAATTGGCAACTGCCGATATTATCATGAAACGCGACGGAAAAATTTGGTGTATAATTAAAAATTGGAAAAATCAAATATTTGAAGGTTTTGACACCAGGCTATGGAATACGAATATGAGTCCGGCGGATCATATTTTGGCAAATGAAATAGCACCGAATGTTTATTTCTTCGATGACCGATATAAAAAAGCTGTAAATCAAGATTTCTTGATGCATATATATTTAAATACTGAAGAAAAACGTCGATATGATTCTTTAATGTTAAATAAGAAAAAAGATTTCTTAATCAGTCGTGTATGTGTTAAGGATAGTGTTAGAGATTACATCAATAACCAAAATGGTATAAAATATTTCCCTATTGAATTTTCTATTCAGCATGACGAAAAAAATAAGCCATCCATACACGGGGTTCCAGAAACTGAGTCATTAGAAATTTCAATTGCTCATAAAGGAAGCAATACGGTAAGTATGGTATCTAATAAGCCGGTAGGGATTGATATAGAAACCATTGAGGAACGTGACAAAGGCTTTTTAGATATTGCATTCACAGATAAAGAACTTACTCTTATTAAATCAAAAGAAAATATTGCAGAATGGAGCACTCGTTTTTGGGTGGCTAAAGAAGCCTATGGAAAAATGCTTGGTGTTGGATTAAACGGAAATCCTAAGCAATATGAAGTAATATCTATTGATGGTGAAGATTTAACTATCAATGAAACTATAATAAAAACAATTAAACATAATAATAAATTCATAATCGGATGGACTCTATAGAAAAACAAAAAGAAACTATTTTTGAATCACTTAAAAAATTTATTACTGAGGTAATTGGCGAAGACGTAGCGGAAGAATTAACTATTGAACCGGAAAGTGTTTTTACCAGAGATTTGGAAATGGACAGTATTGAAATTGTTTCATTTGCGGAGAAAGTAAAAGCTACCTATGGTGACAATATAGATTTTAATGGATGGTTATCAGGTATGGATATGGATCAATTAATCAATTTATCAATCAACGATGTTGTTAATTATATTGTAGATGCCAATAATTCAGACAAATAACAGAAAAACTCACATCTTAGAACTCAATCCGGAAGCTTCCGAAACAATTGTAATGGTTCATGGTATGTTTACCAATTTATCCATATTTTATTTTAATATAGCTCCGGAACTTGCTAAAAAATATCACGTGGTTATGTATGATTTACGTAGCCACGGCCTTAGCGGCAAAATTGATAATGGGTATGATTTAGAAACTCTTTCTAATGATTTGATGGATCTTTTAAATCATTTAAATTTATCAAAAGTTGATCTTGTAGGCTATAGTTTTGGTGGTTTAATAGCTTTATATACTGCAATTCACCATCAGGATAAAATAAAAAAACTTGCTATTATCGATTCTCCTATTACAGATAAAAATGGAGATACAGAGCAAATTCTTGAAAAATATGGTAATGAGTATATCGAACACTATATGAAAAATTATAGTATTTCAACAAATATTACTCCTAATAACAAACAGCTTGAAAAAAGTAAAAAATTATTTGATTTTCTACTTCATGAAACTTCGATGCCTCAAGATTTAATAAAGGATAAGAATTTTTCAACAGAAAAAAATATGAGTCTCATAAAAAATAAAACATTATTACTTTATGGGAATGAATCGGATTGTTTACCGGATGGGAAGTTATTAAATACCTATATTCCTGATTCAACCTTATTTTCAGGAACAGGAGATCATAACATTCCAATTCAAAATCCTGAATGGATTAACGAAAAACTGAGTGAATTTTTTACTTAATAAATTAATTACTAGATGGCAAAATTTACTTTCATAGTTCCTCCCCTTACAGGTCATATTAATCCAACATTAAGCCTTGGCAATGAACTTTTAAAAAGAAACCATGAAGTTACCTGGTATAGTTTAGATGCTAATTTAAAAGCTCAATTGCCTGAAAAAGGCGAATTAGTTGTTCTTCCTTTAGAAATGGATGAAATGGCAAAAAAAAAGCTTTTTGAACATGCTCAAGAGCTTCAAAAAAAGAAAGTATATGGAATAGACAGTCTTAAATTTTTATATGAAGAAGTTCTCACTCCCATGAATTCATTAATGATGAGTGGGATTGAAAATGCATTAGATGAATATAAACCGGATGTGGTGATTTCCGATCATCAAATTTTTGCCGGAGCTGTTGCTTCATTCAAAAAAAATATTCCTTATGCTACTTCCGTTACTGCACCGGCATCAATTAAAGTTAATCCTTCGTTTCCAAAAATTCATGAATGGGAAGGTGAACAGGTTATAGCTTTTCAAAATAAATACGGTGTTTCCGGATATGATCGTCTTGATTGTTCTAAATTATTAACTTTGGTATACACCTCAAGAGAATTTTTCGGTGAAACCGATTTGCCATCCAATTACAAATTTATAGGACCTGTACTATCACCACGCGCTCAAAAAATTAATTTTGATTGGGAAAAACTAGAAAAAATGGGTCAAGATCGTCCCAAAATTTTAGTAAGTATAGGAACTACATTTGATCATACACAAAAGAAACAATTTTTCAGTAAAGTTGTTGAGGCTTTTGAGGGAGAAAATATTACTGTTATAGTAGTATCCGATCCTGATTTATTTGAAAATATTCCAGATAATTTTATTATCCAAAAGAACATACCCCAACTTGAAATAATTCAACAGATGCAAGCAGTGGTATGTCATGGAGGAAATAATACGGTCTGTGAATCTCTGTCTTACGGTATTCCTTTAGTAGTTATTCCCATTGCTTATGACCAATCTTTTGTATCCAGTTGCGTTACAGATAGTGGTGCAGGTATACGTTTAAATTTTAATCGTTTTAAAACTTCTCATCTAAAAGAAGCTGTTGAATCACTATTAAATCAGAAATCATTTAGTGAAAATGCAAAAATGATTCAAAGTTCATTTGAAAAAGCAGGAGGAGTGAGTAAAGGAGCAGACTATTTACAAACATTAGTAAAAAATTAAACATTATGTCAAAATTCTTATTTGTTGTCCCTCCTTTTTTTGGACATATCAATCCCAGTCTAAGTATAGGTAGAACTTTATTAGAAAACGGTCATGAAGTCGCATGGGCCGGATTAACCGAAATAAAACCAGAAACTATACCGGCAGGCGGTACTTTTTTTATATTAAAAGAATCATATCAAGAAAATAAAGAAGAAATACAAGATATTATTAAACTACAAGACAGAGGGGCTAAATTACCTGCTTTGGAAGCATTAAAATTGGGTCTTCAGGGCACTTATATTCCTTTTGCCAGAATAATGTATGCCGAGCTTTCTAAGTTAGTAGATACTTATGAGCCGGATGTTATTATTAATGACTGTATTACATTTGCGGGAGCATTTGTAGCTCATGTTAAAAAAATTCCATTGGCTACGATCACTCCTGTTACCCCAAATACACTTCATGATCCGGGAACAGCACCAAAAGTAACTCAATGGGTACATGATTCCATTATAAATTTGCAAAAATCTTTAGGTATATCGGGTGATGAAGAATTAATTTCTTCTAAAGAAGTTAATATGTTTTATACCTCTCAAAAATTTGCAGGATATAATGATGGAGAATATCCTTCGTATATGAAATTTATCGGAGCTTTAACCGGTCGCCCGGATAATACTCCTTTTGATTGGGACAGATTAAATAAAGATAATAATCCTAAAATATATATATCTTTAGGTACTGTCCTGGTAGATATCAGAAAAGAGTTTTTCACTAAAATGATTGAGGCTCTTAAAGATAAAAACGTAACTGTTGTTGCGGCAACAGACCCTTCTATTATAGAAAAATGGCCGGATAATTTTATTGTACAAAGTTATGTGCCACAACTTGAACTTTTAAAGCATATTGATGTAGTAATTGGTCATGGAGGATTAAATACCGTTTGTGATACTTATATGAATGGTATTCCAATGCTCATAATACCTATAGCTTTTGACCAATCTCATACAGCCACTTTAATTGAGCAATACGGATGCGGCATACGGCTAAAATACAAACGTATGAGAATTATTGATATAGAACATGCGGTTGACGAATTATTATATAATGAAAAATATAAAAAAGCAGCAAAAGAAATTCAAGAATCTTTCATTGAAGCCGGAGGAAATAAAAAAGCTGCAGAGCTCATCGAAAATCTAGTTATTAAGAATAAGATATAAGTAAAATATTTAATTTTTATAAAATGGAAAAAACTTCTGAAAGAAATATTTACTTTTTGCTATTTATATATGTATTAAGTGTTTTATTCATATGCTCAAAGATGTCCCCTCTTTATACTACAAATGAATGGGCAGATCCTAACATTTATTTTAATGTTGCAAAAGGAATGGTTAATGGAAGGGCTTTATATACTGAAATTTTCGATCATAAAGGGCCTTTCATATTTTTTATTTATGCAGCCGGATATATAATTTCCAATGAAAATTTTTTCGGGATGTTTTTAATTGAATTAGCCTCCTGGTTTATTTTAGCATTATCGTTATATTCTTCTTCTAGATTATTCTTAGGTAAATTCATTTCTTTTGTAATTACCACCGCATTCTTTATTTTTATAATTAAAATTATGAAAGCGGGAGGTTCTGCTGAAGAATTTATTTTATGTATGGAAGGGGTCACCTTATACTTATTTTTTAAATATTTTAAATCTGACAATCCTATTCACAAGCCTATATATATGTTTATTAATGGTTTGTTAGTAACTGCTGTGTTATATACTAAAATAAATCTTATAGCATTTTGGATTTTCCCACTTTCAGCGATATTTATTAATATTTTATACCATAAAGAATATAAAAACTTTTTATACAATATTTTAGCATTTATTTTAGGGTTTTTATTCATTAGTATTCCTGTTATTGGATATCTATACACACATAATTGTTTAGAAGAGGCTTATAAAATATATATTGAGTTGAATAGTGCTTATGCAAAATTAGGAACTCCTAAGGATATTGTTTTAAGACTATTGGCAAGAATTCTTTATTTATTTTTAGAACCCACCTGTTTGTTTTTACTTGCTTTTATGGGAATATTTTTATTTCCATTCAAGCACATTAAAAATATATTTGCTAAACTTGGAATAGTATTTTCCGGATTTATTTTGTATTCGGTAATATTTATGGGTAAATTTCAATATTATTATCCTATACCTTTTTTAATTTTCGGGTTTATAGGTTTTATATATGTTGGAGCCATATTCCAAAAATGTTTTGGCTCATTTTATATAAACTCAAGTAAAACATTATTTTTCACTATGTTGGTATTCGTATTTACCTGTGCGGGCATGTCAGGACTTGATAATACGCGCATAGAAGAATGGATATTAACGGATGAAAATTATGACCGAAAAGCTTTAATGACCATGAGGTTAAAAAAAGAAATTATGAAAGAAAATAATCCTACTTTATTAAATTTAGGATTTGGTCTGGCAAATAATCTTTTTACTACATGTAATATAGTACCTAATATTAAGTATTTTGTTACTCCTAATCTTTCTCATAAATTTTATCCTCAATTAAGAGACGAACAATTTCAATATTTAAAAGATAAAAAAACGGATTTTGTTATCATACAACAATACATTCCTAGTAATGGATATTATGATAAAATGGATTCTATTGATACGCCGTATAGTTTAAAACGAAATCCATTCTTATTGGAAAATTATAAATTAGTTCTTACCGATACAATCATTAATACAATTGATGAAAGATCAGTAGATATTTATTTTCTATATAAGAAAAAACCATAAATATTTATTTAGGGTATAACAAAAAAGAGTTCAGTTTATAACTGAACTCTTTTTTATGGTAAAAATTTAAATATGTTAAATTTGGGTAAGGCGTAATGTGTTTGTCAAACTATTCGCAAAAGAAGGCATTGCATTTAGGTTGATTACAAAATCACCTGATTTAATATACCCTTTTTGCTTAATATTATTGTTAACCTCAACAACTGTTTCATCAGTACTGTTCGCTCCTTCATATAAATACGCTTTAACGCCCCATAGTAAGCTTAGCATATTGATTATTCGTTTATTGGATGTATAAACTATAATATTAGCTAGTGGACGATGGGATGATATTTGAAATGCTGTATATCCTGATTGAGTTAAAGTAATAATAGCTTTCGCTCCTACTTGTCCAACCATAACTGCAGCATTGTAGCAAATCATATCAGTTATATAACGCTCACTGCCTTTTTTTGGATAATGCAAAGGTATTTGAATACGGTGATCATCTTCTACGCTTAAAATAATTTTAGACATGTTCTCAATTACTTCAACCGGATGCTTACCTACTGAGGTTTCTCCACTTAACATAACCGCGTCAGCGCCATCTAATACAGAATTAGCTACGTCATTAACTTCCGCTCTGGTAGGTGTTAACCCGTCAATCATGCTTTCCATCATTTGAGTTGCTATGATCACAGGTTTACAGTGAGTTTTACATATGCTAACCAAATTCTTTTGAATTAAAGGAACTTTTTCCATCGGAATTTCAATTCCTAAATCTCCTCTGGCCACCATGATTCCATCTACAACATGAACTATTTCTTCAATGTTAGTTATAGCTTCCGGTTTTTCAATTTTTGCTATAATTGGGATTTTATGATCACAGTGTTTCTTAATTAAATTTTGTAAATCTATAACATCCTCTTTATGTCTAACAAAAGAAAGCGCAATCCAATCAAATTCGTATTTTATTGCAGTTATCGCATCTTTAATATCCTTTTCCGTTAAAGCCGGTAAAGAAATTTGAGTATTTGGTAAGTTAACTCCTTTTTTAGATTTTAACGGACCTCCTTGAATAACTTTTGCTACTACTTTATCTGTTAAATTAGTTTCTAAAACTTCAAAAATTAATTTTCCGTCATCCAAAAGTATTCTTTCTCCCACTTTGACATCTTTAGCAAATTGGGGGTAACTCATATAGACCTGTTTTGCGTCGCCTTCTATATTTTCATTGGTAAACGTAATTGTATCTCCAGCATTAACAATTGTTCCTTCTTTAACAATACCTACTCTAAGTTTAGGCCCTTGTAAATCGGCTAATAAGGCTACGCTAAAGCCATGTTCTTCATTAAGGTCTCTAACTGTACGTACCCATTTTTCAACAACTTCTTCTTCTGCATGAGAGAAATTCACTCTAATTACATTTACGCCTGCTTGGAACATCTTTAATAATGTATTCTTATCTTCAGATGCAGGACCAATAGTAGCTACTATCTTCGTTTTTTTTCTAAATCCACTCATTATGTAGGTAATATCAAATTTTCTAAATTTTTTATTTTAATTTTATCTATATTTATTTCACTAAATTTATAAATATTTTTAAGATTTCCCAAATTTATATAGAATTCTTCATCTAATATGACATCTGATTTTAAGAAATAATTGTAATATTTATATTCAGGGATTAAAATTTTAACTTTTTCGATCTGGTCAAAAAAACTTTCGTTTTCATGTATGGTTTGAGGAAAGGAGAAGTTACTTATTAATTCTAATTTTTGTTTAGTCTTTTCGTGGAAAAACCTATAAATTGAGAAAATATAAGTAATCCCATCTTCTATTATTTGCTGGTCATTGACTCGCTTAAAATTAAGGTTACAATTCTTATTTAAATAGAATACAAAATCATAATCTTTATTAATACAGGTTTTAAATCCTAATAAATTAAAATCAAATATTGGATCATTTACTTCCCAATCTAAAGAATATGTTTTTAGTATACTCATTTATTTTGCAGAGAATTATAATACTTGCTAAGACTATGATAGGCTCTTCTGGAAGCGCTCTCTTCGGCTTTTTTCTTAGAAGTAGCTCTTCCTTTAGCAATAATCTTATTATCCAGTTGAATTATAGAATTAAAGATTAATGATTCTTCTGCATTTTCTTCTTGAAAAGTATTAAAAATAATTTCGAGTTTATTTTTTTGAGCCCATTCAATAATCAGACTTTTGTAACTTGCAATTCTTTTTTCAAGCTGTTCAAAGTTTTCTTGCTTAATGAGTGTTTCTTTAATAAAATTTCGACAAAATTCAAATCCACTATCTATATAAATTGCACCAACTAACGCTTCATATAAATTTCCATTTATATTTTCGCCCAAACTTGTATTTTGCCTCTTTTGAAGAAAAGAGGTTAATTTTAAATCTGCTCCTAAAACATTTAAGGATTTTCGACTTACCAGTTTGGATCGCATCTGAGTAAGATAACCTTCTTTTTTATCAGGTGCTTGATGGTATAAATAGTCAGATACTATACTTGATAATATGGAATCTCCTAGAAATTCTAATCTTTCGAAATTCTTATTATCATTTGTATTAATTGAGGAATGAGTAAAGCACTCATAGAAAATCGACAGGTTGGATGGTTTATATCCAATAAGATTTTCAATTTTCTTATTAAAAGTTATTTCCTCTTTTTTTTTAGAATTTTGTTTAAATAAATATGAACATAAAAGTATTTTTTTCCAAATACTCATTTGTTAGTAATCTCTTATTTTAAAATTTCTTTAAAATAACACATGCATTATGACCTCCAAAACCAAAAGTATTACTCATTGCATAATTTACTTGTTTTTCTTTTGCTACATTAAAAGTAAAATCTAATCTTTTATCAAACTCTTCATCGTCAGTAAAGTGATTGATTGTAGGCGGAACTTTATTTTCTCTGATAGCCACAATACAAGCCAAGGCTTCAATAGCACCTGCAGCACCCAATAAATGACCGGTCATTGATTTGGTTGAATTGATCTGGATGTTATACGCATGTTCACCAAATAATTTTAGGATAGCTTTTGATTCAGCTAAATCTCCCAATGGTGTTGAAGTCCCATGGACATTAATATGGTTGATATCTGTTAATTCTATTCCGGCATCCTCAATAGCATTTTTCATAACATTATATGCTCCTAATCCTTCAGGATGCGGGGCTGTCATATGATAGGCGTCGGAACTTAATCCTCCCCCAACTACTTCGGCATAAATAGTAGCCCCTCTTTTTACTGCATGTTCGTATTCTTCTAGAATAAGGGTTCCTGCTCCTTCTCCAAGAACAAATCCATCTCTATCCTTATCAAAAGGTCTAGAGGCAGTTTTAGGATCATCATTACGAGTAGACATAGCGTGTAAAGCGTTAAAACCACCAACACCACTTGCTACTATCCCGGCTTCAGAACCTCCTGTTATAATTACATCTGCCTTACCTAATCTTAATAGCATTAAAGCATCAATTATAGAATTGGAAGAAGAAGCACAAGCTGAAACAGTTGCATAATTCGGCCCTCTAAATCCATATTCGATTGAAATAAGACCTGCGGTCATATCTGCAATCATTTTTGGAATGAAGAATGGATTAAATCTAGGGGTTCCTTTTCCTAAAGCATAAGCGGTAATTTCTTGCTCAAAAGTGTTTAAACCACCTATTCCGGATCCCCATACAACTCCTACTCTATCTTTATTTAAATCAGAATATTCTAATATTTTACTATCGATTACTGCTTCTTTGGTAGAAATTAACCCAAATTGAGCACATCGATCATATTTGCGAATATCTTTTTTTTCAAAATAATCCTCTGGATTATAATTCTTTACTTCGCAAGCGAATTTTGTTTTAAAATTTGTTGCGTCAAATAGAGTAATTGGACTAGCCCCACTAACTCCGCTTAATAAAGCTTTACAGTATTCTTTAAAATTATTTCCGATTGGAGTTATTGCACCCAGTCCAGTTACTACTACTCGTTTTAAAGCCATACTTGAATGTGTCTTTGTGTAAATTATTGTTTGTTTACTTCTTCAATATAAGAAATGGCTTGACCAACTGTTGAAATCTTTTCTGCTTGATCATCAGGTATTTGAATATCAAATTCCTTTTCAAACTCCATGATTAATTCTACTGTGTCTAATGAATCTGCCCCCAAGTCATTTGTAAAACTTGCTTCTGGTGTAACTTCGCTTTCATCTACTCCTAGTTTATCTACGATGATAGCTTTTACTCTTGATGTAATGTCAGACATAACCTTTTATTTTTTTATTATAGTTCAGTCGGCAAATATAAAAATTTTTTTACTATAATAATATTTTTTAATACTTTTTGATTGAAATGCTCATTCTTCAAAGAATTTATTGCAATTTTATTAACCTTAAAATCAACACATTAAAATGCATTTAAATAGTACTTTAAATTATTAATAATTTTTATGTTTTTCTGTCATATTTTATTAAATTATAGTTAACAATTACAATAAAGTATCATTTAAAAAATTTTCTTTCAATGTAATTTAGCGAATCATAAACTCCTTTTCCATACTTATATGAAGAAATATAATGTGCTTTTTCTTGTAAAGATTTTACCGCATTGTTTACTGCACATCCAAAAAAAGAATTTGTAATCATTTCCAAATCATTATAAGAATCGCCAAATGAAAAAATTCTACTTTCCATATTTTTTACTACCTCTTCTACTGCTAAATATTTATTTATATTTGAAGAAAATATTTCTATGTAAGAATTTGATGAAGTAGTTATGTGAACCCCTTTAAGATTGTTTTTTAAATCTTCGGTTACTTCTTTTAAATTTTTTTCTTCAACAATTAATATTTTTAATACCTCTTGAAAATTATAATCTTTTAAAGGCAATGCCTGATGATTAACTCCTTTTACTTCTTTGCAGTAAACTTCTGTTTCTAAAGATGATGCATACCAAGCTTCTTCTGTGTAAAACCATAAGTTTAAATATTTCTGCTTGACTTGCAAAAAATATTTTATGATATCAAGAGATATGGGATAGGTTTTAAATGTCTTGTTTTTATATAAAATATGTGCTCCGTTTAATGCAATTATATAATCAATGATAAGGTCTTCCGGTGAATACATGCTTATAATTCCTTGAAAAGGGCGGCCGGATGCTAATATAACTTCACCTAATTTTAAAGCTTTTTGTAAAGCTTTAATTCCATAAGCATCTAAGCTAGGTTTGCATGGGGCAGTTAATGTTCCGTCAATATCTGTAACAAATATATTTTTCATAATATTTTACTATTTCTTAAATTTAATCAATATTATCTGAATTATAAGTTTTGATTACCTTTGAGATATTAAATATTTAGTATGTTATCTTCTATACCCTTAAAACAAATTTTATTTCTTGATTTGGAAACCGTTCCTCAACATGAAAATTGGAACGAATTATCTGAAAGAACTAAAGTTTTATGGGAGAAAAAAACTCAATTTCAAAGGAAAGAAAATGTTTCCCCGGAAGAGTATTATTATGAAAGAGCAGGAATACTTTCTGAATTTGGTAAAATTATATGTTTATCTTGTGGATTAATTATCGAGGATAAAAAAATTCGTATTAAAAGTTTTTATGGTGATTACGAAGAAAAAATATTAATCGAATTTAATGAATTATTAAAATCAAATTATTTTAAATCCAATTTGATTTTATGTGCTCATAACGGTAAAGAATTTGATTTTCCTTATCTCGCCCGGCGAATGATGATTCATCAAATAGAGCTGCCTAAAATTTTAAGATTTCACGGTAAAAAACCATGGGAAATTCAACATCTTGATACTATGGATTTGTGGAAATTCGGAGATTATAAACACTATACATCCCTGGATTTATTATCTCATGTTTTTGGATTGCCTTCTCCTAAAGATGACATGAATGGCAGTGAGGTATCTGATGTATATTATAAAGATAAAAATCTAGAACGTATAAAAACATATTGTGAAAATGATGTGATAACGCTTATAAATGTATTTCGTAAAATGAGATATGAATCCGTTCTTGAAAGAGAATAAATTTGTTTATTTATTTTCAACCCGCAATTTATTGTTTTCCAAAAAATAGAAACATGTCTGATAATTAGCTATTGCTTCATCAGCTACAGAAGTATCAATGGATTTTGATTTTTTCATTTGAGTTCCTTCTATCACATTATATTGTTCAATTTTTTGGTTGGGTGATAAAACAATTAATTTATTATCTTTTAAATATCCTAATTTCTGATAGGTTGCAATTAATGCCCGTGGTTGATAAGAAGAGTCAAATACATCTTGCCCATAAAAACGTGATGAATAGGAAAAATGTAATTTACCAAAAAGTGTAGGCATAAGATCAATTTGGGAAACCAGTTTAGAAAACTTTTCCGGTTTTATAAATCCCGGAGAATATATAATTGCTGGTATTTTGTATTTATCCAAAGGAATATCTTCTTTACCGGCACTTGAGGCACAGTGATCTGCTACAAATACGAATACTGTATTAGGGAACCAAGGACGTTTTTTTGCTTCTTCGATAAATCTACCAATAGCATAATCCGTATATTTTACTCCTCCTTCTCTGGATTTACTGGTATTAGATATATCTATTTTCCCTGAGGGATAGGTAAATGGCCTATGATTACTTACTGTCATAATGTGTCCGAAAAAGGGAGACTTATTTTTACTATTTTCATCAAATACATGGATTGCTTTCATAAACATATCTTCGTCACAAACTCCCCATATATTAGCAAAAGTTATTTCATCTTTTTTAAAAGAACTTCTATCTATAATATTATATCCATTTCCTTCAAAAAAAGTATTCATATTATCAAAATATCCATATCCACCATAAAAATATTGAACCGTATATCCTCTGCGTTTGAATAAATACCCCGTAGAAAACATATGATCATTG
Source organism: Apibacter sp. B3546 (assembly GCF_009827885.1). Taxonomy (NCBI): domain Bacteria; kingdom Pseudomonadati; phylum Bacteroidota; class Flavobacteriia; order Flavobacteriales; family Weeksellaceae; genus Apibacter; species Apibacter sp. B3546. The sequence continues at coordinate 89,948 of NZ_WINW01000033.1, forward strand.
TTATTTCTTTTTATTAAGCTTTCACCGGGTGATGGCGGGATACATAGGGTAACAGATTCTAAACCTCTAACTGTTCTATTACCGGTAGCATACATATCAGTAAAAAAAAGTCCTTCTTTTGCCAATTTATCTAAGTTAGGTGTCAAATTTTGAGTATTTCCAAATTCCGTTAGAAAACCGGCACTCATACTTTCAATGGTTACAAGAATAACGTTTTTATGAAGTTCCGGAAGAGTATCCTTTATAATTTTGGTATTATTATTTACAGACCATTCATTATCATAAATTTTATTAATTAGTGAAAATGTTTTTTGTAAGGGCAATTTTGCATAAAATTTATCATAGTTTAAGGAACTGTCGCTATATGCATTACAAAATCGAACTAATCCATTTGCTTGTAATTCATTTACAAAAGCATTATCTGAATTTTCATACTTTTCATTTACTTTTAAAAGAAAAATCGCACCTATAAATAGTATTATATAAACTATACTGTTTATTAATTTTGTTTTAAAATTAGGTAAATCTTCAAAATAATTTTTGGATTTTTTGAGATAAAATATGGTAATCAATACTGAGATTACTATTAATGCAGAAAACATGGGAATAATAGGATAGGACTCTAGAATATTCCCGATTACCTCATTGGTATATATTAGATAGTCAACAGCTATAAAATTATATCTTACCCCGAATTCATTCCAGAATAAAAATTCACTGATTACATTGAAATTAATTAAAAAAATGTATAAAAAGAAAATAAAAAAGTATATGCAATAACGCCATGTTTGCCTTATTTTAGGGATCAACAGCAATATTATATATGATGAAGCTTTTATTAGTACAAATGTTTTTATTATTTTAGGAACAGCACTTCCATAATCATCAAAAACCGTTTTAAAAAGAAACAAATAACCAATTAAAATCAAAAAAAGACATAATATAATGTATTTAAAAGGTGATTTAAATTTTGAATCGGTAATGAAGATTAGATGGATCCAAAAAAAAACAAAAATTAAAATTGATACACAAAAATCATTAAGTAAACCAACAGAAAATATTTTTAAATAATCAATAAATGAAAAATTTGAATCAGTAACAGGTGAAAAGAGAAGAACAATTCTTAAGATTAAACCAACTATTATGTAAAAACTTGAAATCTTTATAAATGGCGCTACTAACTTTTTCATTAATTATTTATCGTATTTTCTTTAGTTTATTTATTATTTATTAAATGAAACGTATTAATTTTTTTATACTATTTAAAATAACGAAAAAAAAATTATTAATAGTATAATCAACTAATAATTACTATTTTTTCTCAATTATTGTAAATAATCAAATATATAAAATTATTATAATTCACAACTTGTTTGAAAAATAATTATGGAATTTTTAAATTTTAATTTAAGCATTGCTTGAATTATTTATTTAATTATTAAGCTTATTTTTAAAAATATCTTTTTAAGACTTTTTTCTTTACTGATTAATATTCTCTAATACTATAATTATAAACTTCTTTAAATAAAAAAGGGTAAATTAATTTACCCTTTTTTATCAATTAAATTTATCCATTTTATGGATTAGTAAATGATTTATTCTTCTATTCTAAAAAGAAATCTAAAGAATGAAAAAAATTTAATTCTTATTGTATGAAAATTTATTTAGCATGTATCCACTAAAATTTTCTTTTACTTCCAATAATTCCATTGTAAACCATCAAAAATCGCTATACATTGACTTGCTGTATCATAACAAATCATTCCCGGATGTGGACTTTTTACATTTAAATGAGGATCGGAAATTTTTGGTAAAATTAAAGCTTTATCGGCCGCCTCTAAGACTAATACTCCTTCGGGTGTTGAACTAGTATAATCTCCGATGACAACCCCATTTCCTTTTTCAACAGAATCATTAAACTTAACATTGGAAACACTACCTGTTCCTGTTAAATCCATCCAACTATCATTTATTTTCACTTTAACTACTGCATCTTCTTTATCCATTATAAAAGTTCCATCAACCGCTTTCTCCGGTAACGTTTCAACGATAGGCAATAGTATACCTTTAGTAGTCCCTTGACTAAAATCTAAAATTCCACCTTTATCCACCTTCTTTTTACCAATAGCAACTTGCGCGTTTAAAGTTACTGTTAGGAGCAATATAAATAAGATCAATATTTTATTTTTCATATCATTTTTCATTTTTGTGAGTTAATTTCAATTTTTCTCGTCAAAAAATTATTGAGGACAAGTTCTTTCTATACAATGCCATTCCTCACCGTTATACAATTTAATACATTTATCCGTAGTATCATATATAACCATTCCTTCAACTAGTTTTTCCTGAGGAATTAAATCAGAACTTGTTCTTGTAATTACAAAACCTTTATTTTTTGATTCCAAAACTATAAATCCATTGTAAATATTAAAAGGCCACCCTTTCAACTCTTTTTCAAGAGTGGTAATTCCTATTTTAGAAACTTCAGTTGAAGGTTCCAGGTTAGGATCTAATGTACAAAATGGAACAGGTGTACAGAATGAAACCAAAACAAAGTTGTTACCGTCTATATCAATGGAGGCACAATCAATTTCGGAAGATGTCGTCATATCTATATTTATTTCCATTTCCGTAAAATTATTAGGCAGAATTTCAGGCGCTTTAATTTTAAAGCTTAACGTATGATTTCCATTCGGTAAGCTAAAGTCTTCTATTTCGAACTCATTATCTTCAATATCTTCTGTGTTAATTGTACCGTCCGTCATAATAAATGAAGATTTTAAACTTCCTTTAACATATTTAAAACCTTCACTAAATGATGCATTTAAGGTTACATTATCCAATAAAGAATTAGGATTGTTTATATCCATTGTAACTAAAATGGTATCGTCTTCTGCAATACAAGTTTTATCCACTCTAAGATCGCTTATTATAACCGGACTTGGTAAACCTGCTGCAACAGCATTTACAGTGGTATTACCACAACCATCTATAACATCACAACTTTCATAGGTTACATTTTCATCATTACGATTTAAATATTTTATAGAAGCCCTTGTAAAATAGGATGCTGTTTTATCTTCTGTAAATTTTGCTCTTGCCGTAACAATAGTTGTAGTTCCACCGGGAACTTTTATTCCTTTTATAGAAAGCAAATCACTGTCTCCATATTCTTTAGTTTCAGTTGTAAACTCTCCGTCTTCAATATTTAAAGATTCTTTCACCCATTGCATACCTTGCGGAAGTTGATCCGTTAATTCTATTATTTTGGATTCGCAATTGGTATTCATTATTTTAAATATAAAAGGCACCTCTTCACAGGTAAGGGTGGATTCAGCTACTTTAAGCGTAAATGCTAGACCATCTTCATTAACTTCCACCGGCTTTGGACAATATAGCTTTATAGCTCCAATACCTATCATTTGTGATCCCGTCGCAGGACGCCTATTATAATGAACTTTATACTCAATAACTATCTTCTCGACAGCTACGGAAAAATCTACTAAAACTTTTCCTCTGGCAGAAGTATATCCTGAAGATCTATAACCACCCGTAGCTTTTGCTGTTGCTATATTCTTATCAATAGTATAAGAACTTTTCTTTTTAGGTGCAACGTACATAAGCTTTGGTTTAACAATTCCTCCTCCGCAAATTCCGTAAACATTAATTTCATCAGACCTATACGCTTGGGTATCAATATCAAATATTTCAAACATTGCAGCAGCGGCTCCTCCGGTAAAAGAAATGGTAGTAGTGATAGGTTCTTTATCTTTATCAAAATTTCCATATCGGTAAAATTGCAAGGTTTTACCACTTCTTCTCGGGTACTTATAGCGTAGAACTTTGCCCGGATCTGAAATATTAATATTGGCAGAGAAATCATCTCCTAAATCAACCGTTTTATCTAGCTGACCATTATTTGCCGCTCCTTTCCAAATTTGGGGTAGATCAATGGTTTTATATCCACTGAAGCTGCAATTTGTACAAACTCCATCTGACTTAACAGCCCCAAAGGTAAAATAGGTAGTATCTTCTGTAAATTTATAATTAAATTGAACTTTATTATCTACCCATTCGCCGGGTATAGTATAAGCCCAATTTTCATTTTTAATATCATCGTCAGAATTAGCAATTAATAAATAAACTCTATAATTTTGATTAAAAACGAATTCATCTGCAGACTCATCAGCTGATAAAATAACCGATTGTTCATCTAAATTGGTTTTATTTACTAACCATATTCGATTCATTCTTCTGTCTAATCCTCCACAAATAGATTGTGATAGCTCACTTAAATCAGTAGTACCGGTATCTCCATTATGTCCCCAAAATAATCCACTTAGATCATTTTTTAATACAGACTTTTGCCCTTGTCCACATTCGGTACTTTCACCGGCTTGAATAGTTACAATTGACTGAACATCAGTAGATCGAGCTTTGTTAACAAATATATTTGAATTATCATCACGTACCAAACCGGCTACATTTCTATGATAGTCAGAATAAGGCCGTGTTGATCCTTTCCAAACTTTAGTTTTAATGTCTGATAATATGTAATCAGTCGGTTGTTTTTGTAATTGCACTGTTTCCTCACCCATAGTTATATACTTAGTTGTATATAAAGTAATAGCATATTTCATTGCTAAATAGGTTTGTATACGAACTTTTTCATCTTTACTTAACTTTCTTTCATAAAAAAACAATTCGGAAATTAATCCATCAAAAAGCCCGGAATTCAAACTGGCTGCACCTATAGTTCCTCCACTAGCCATTAAGAAATCCGAACCAAAGTTAGATTCCGGCCTAGATAATGTATCAACAATACCTCCAAAATCATGTTCGATTAAAGGAAATTTCGGATCTATACCTTTATAAGCTTTACTAAGCCTGGTCATATGCAAGGCTGTAGCTCCAAATTCGAATCCTTGTACTGTACCTTGAGTTACAGCTATGGAAGTTGCTATTCTTCCTGTTCCATGATTTGGATTGAAACCTACCGCCGGGTGTCTGGATTTTACCGTAACTGGATCCACTCCACCAAAGCCGTGAGTGTAGGTTCTAACTGATGATGGAGACGCGAAGCTATTATAAATGATGAAAGAAGTGGTATGTTCCGGCGCATTAGTACTCATAGGCCCCTTATTTATAGCAAGTGCAGAATTTTGACTAAAATATATGCTTGGAAAGAAATTCATTTTACTATTACATGAATCATACACCGGCTCTATTTTATTTTTATTATCCACTAATGAAAAATAATAATCGTTTTCATTAACGGTTTGGTCTTTCCAAATCAATAATTTAGAACTTTCCCCATCAAACACTAAACTATTCTTATCATCTGCTTTTAACCACAATCTTAATCCATTCAATACTCCCCCCGGAGCAAATCCGTATAAAGCATAACTTATATAATCTCCATCATTAATTTCAACATTTTTGGCAACTTTATTTTCCACCACATAAAATCTGGTATTTTTGGGCTCAAATTTTCCATCAGGAGAAACTAACATGATCTTTGCCGTCAAACTTGGTTGTATATTTACTACGTAGGAACCGGATCCTGATGTCTGTGCTTTTAAAGTCACCTGATTCCTATAATCGATTCTAAATGGCAATTTACCGTTCGCATAAGCAGTGCCTTCAAGATAATTATAATCTAATAAATAATCTTCTAACCCATTAGAACCTAACATCAAATAATCTTTGTTTTTCAAGGTTCCGTTACCTAACTTATTCATATCTGCGACTTCATTACCAACAAAAATGGTCATAAGGTCTCTATCGTAACTTACAGATTGCTTTTGATATAAATCAGAACTATCATCTCTGGCTATACCAAAAATATCATGATTAAATCCTGCATTTATTTTACCATCCCAAACTTTGTTCCCATAAGAGTCATAATAATTCGGTTCAGATTCACTATGTAATGTAATTCCATATTTAATCGCTAAATAAGAATTAATTCTATTAAAGTCTTTGGAATCTATGGGGGTTCCTTTATTTCCAGAAAGAACAATTATTTCCTGAACATTTCCTACAAAAGGATTGAAATTATTTAAAGTTTTAGTATAGAGTTGTCGAGCTCCGATAAGACTTATCGCCGGAATTTTATTTTCCATATCATATCCGTAAAATGTATTGGAAATACCATTGAATATAATTCTTTGTTCAACATATTTATCATTGGTTCGTTCAACTGCTACTACTCCATACGTTTTATTTATACTATTGTAATGTGTTTGAACAGTATTAGACGGATTATACCCATTGGTTAATGCGGGATTTCCAAAATACCATCCTTGGTTATTATCATTATTGGTATTACTATAATTACTGTTTAAAGCATATAATACAGATAATCCGCTAGTATTTATTTCGGATACATAGAATATGTAGTAAGATTTATCTGAACTAAAAAAACTTGGAGCTGTCAATACCGGAATTGTAGAATTTGACTGACCGGTATTAGTAAATTGCAAATGTGAATGATAATTCATTAATCCTTTTTGATTACGAATAATAGGTCCTGTAAACTCTTTAGCATCAGTAATGACCGAGTGGTCTCGTTTATATACTGAAATATCTTGCCAAGTACTAATTTCAGTACTATCTTCTTCAGTGCTTGGTATATCATCAGCTCGTAACCAAAGTTCTGTTAGTAAATTTACACCTCCCGGATTAGGTCGTCCACTGGTAAAAGAAACGTAATCATCATTCTCTATCTCAACTCCTTTAACGATTCCGTCATTAACAGGATAAATACGAGTTTTTGAAGGATCAAACGTTTCAACAGAACTAACTATAACATATTTAGCATCAACATTTAATTTCATGTTGACAGTTAGACTTTTAGTTCCTGTAACCTTCGTTTTTAAGGTTCTTTTTAATTTAAAAAATATATCTTCACTCAATATGCTGTTAGAATATTTTTCTCCTTGCAAATGTTCATACCGTTCTACACCAATCTCATCATTAGATCCAAACATCAAAAAAGTGTTATTGGTTAAAGTTCCATTATTGTTATCATTTAATTCTGTTAATTCATCTCCAACATAAGCGGTTAAAGTTGATAAATCAAAATTAGTTGATTGTTTTTGATATAAACCGTATTGATCATCTCTTCCTAAACCAAATACATGGTTTTGATAGGACATGAAATTTTCTCCGTCCCAAATTTTTTCACCTTTTGAATTAACATAATTTGGAAATGATATCTCGTCAGCTGATTCTAAAGAAATACCATATTTAACGGATAAGTAAGAATGAATTTTTTGTAAATCCATATCTGTTAAATAGGTATTTTGAGGGGCAGATAATACAATTATTTCTTGTATTTCACCTTCAAAAGAATTTAGATTTTTTACATTTCCAGCTCCCACCACACTCTGTCCATCTCCCAGCTTTATTGAATAGGATCTAAATGTGTTTTCGGGAATAGAGTTGAAATAGAGCATCTGGGTTAAAGTTGTACTATTAGGACGAATTATCCCGACTATACCATAATTTTTACCTTGACTGATTTTACTTCTATAAGTTCCGCCCGCTGTAGTAAAATATGGAAACCCGGTAGACCAACCCGAATAATTATTTCTCGCAGAATTTAATGAATAAACGTAATGTATACCTGTAGGTTTATCTAATATTGATACATAAAATACATAATACGCTTTACTTGCAGATATTTTTAAATCTGGCCCCGCTAAAAAAGCTTTAGATCTTGGTTCAAAATACATAGACGGTTGAAAATTCATTAAATCCCCGGTTTTTTTATACACCGGCAAATTTTCATTAACTTTCTTATGATCTCTTCCATTACCGGATACATCCTTCCATAAATCCACCGGTTGATTATCCATCAATGAGCCGACTCCCCCTTCTTGAGGCCGGTCTGCTTTTAACCATAACTCTACATTGCTATCAAACCCACCGGGACTTTGTCCCAACAAAAGCACGGGTATTACAAAATAAAATAAAAATGAATAATAAGTAATTGATCCATAACTAGCTTTTCTTTTCATATAATTTAGTTTTTTATACAGTTATAATTCTATTGATTTAGATAGAATTTTAGCCATACATCAATTCATTATAGTAATATATTTTAAAAAATTATTTAGGGCTTAATTTATCTTCTATAATAAACAATGATTTATTATTTATTATCTGCAAAGAATAAAAATGATATTAACAATATATTATCTAATCAATTATAATGTATGTTTTTTAACCTGCAAATGTAACAAAGTATTAACAAAGAAAATAAGCATTATACACATTAAATGTACATTATATCTCATTTAAAATTATAAGTAGTTAATTTTAAATACCTTAGTTTTTAACGCTTATTTAATATTTTATTAAAATAATTTTAAAATATGAGATATATAAATTTTTATTCTGCTTTAGAAACATATTTATTTTAAATAAATAAAAATTTAAATTGCACAATCAAAAAAAACAACTTATCTTTGTAGGATTTTAAAAAATCGATTTAATAAAAAAGTTTGTATAATCACACTAATTAAATCTTTTGAATAACTCTGAATCATTACCTAAAACAATAAACAAAAAAGGAAGAATTACTTTTTATAAAAAGTTTATCCCTCTACTATTCCAGATTCAGGGCAAGAAATCATCTTTAGAAGATACCGGAAATATTTTTTTTAAATATTCATTTAAAACATCTTATTATTTAAGATGTTTTTTTTTATTTTTAAAAAGCAATAATAAAAATTACACTATTATAACACCAATTAAACTAATATATAAATAATGAATCATTTTATCACTTTAGAAAATCTTGATCTAAGTTTGATTGAGGAATTAGTGGATGATGCGATAAGCTTTAAAAAGAAAAAAGCTTTTCCAAATCTGTCTAATCATTATATATCCAACCTTTTTTTCGAGAACAGTACTCGAACCAAACTCAGCTTTGAAATGGCTGAGAAAAAAACAGGAATGGAAATTATATATTTTGATGCAGAAAGTTCAAGTGTAAAAAAAGGTGAAACTCTTTATGATACAGTTAAAACTTTAAATTCCATAGGGGTTGAATGTTTTGTTATAAGACATATGCAAGATAGATTTTATGACGATTTAATTACAAAAATAGAGGTGCCCATCATTAATGCCGGTGATGGTTGCGGAGATCACCCTACCCAATCTTTATTGGATTTAGTAACCATATATGAGGAATTCGGTACTTTTAGAGATCTGAATATAGTAATTGTTGGCGATGTGATACATAGCAGAGTAGCTCATTCAGATGCTAAAATTTTAAAAAGACTGGGATCTTCTATAACATTTGCGACTCCGGAATTTTGGAGAGATTCCAGCATGACTATGGGAACCTATGCTTCTCTTGATTCAGTAATACAAGAAGCAGACGTTGTGATGTTATTAAGGAATCAAAACGAAAGACATGCGAAACAATATGACGAAAAAAATTTTTTAGAATTATATGGATTAACAAAACAGAGAGCCGATAAAATGAAATCCTCGGCAATCATTATGCATCCGGCACCTATTAACCGTAATGTTGAGATTGATGAGGATCTTATCGAATCTTCAAAATCAAGAATATTTACGCAGATGACGAATGGAGTTTTTGCCAGAATTGCTGTGCTAAACTATGTTTTTAATTCATAACCATATTCAAACCACTATAATAAATTAACAACCCTTGAAAAGAAAATTAGTATTAGAAAACGGATTAGTATTTAATGGCGAAGGCTTTGGGAGCGACCAATTCACAATCGGTGAAGTTGTTTTTACCACAGGTATGACCGGTTACCAAGAAACTTTATCAGATCCTTCCTTCCACAAGCAAATTATTGTTTTCACCTATCCATTAATAGGGAATTATGGAATTAATTCCAGCGATTTTGAATCCCTTAATTCTTTTGTAGGTGGAATTATCGTTCATGAATACGCTGAAACAGAATCTCACTGGAAAAGCCAAATGAACATCGATTCTTTTTTGAAAAAACAAAATATTCCCGGTTTAAGCGGTATTGATACCCGCGCCTTGGTAAAAACTATACGAACCAAAGGCAGTATGAAAGGTAAATTCTGTGATGAAAATGAAAACATTGATGAAGTAATTAAATCTTTACAAGAGACCAAGTTAGGACATCACGTTCCCGAAGTATCTACACCAAGAGCCTATAGTGCTCCTGCAGAAGGACACAGAATTGTATTGATAGATTATGGAATGAAAAAAAGTATTTTAAAAGAATTATGCTTACGAAATTGTGATGTAGTGGTAGTACCTTATAATACAGATTCAAGCTCTATATTAGAATTAAACCCCGATGGAATTATGCTTTCCAATGGTCCCGGTAATCCGGAAGAATTAACCGAATCTATAAATACTATAAAAGAATTGAGCGGTAAAATCCCGATATTCGGAATTTGCTTAGGTCACCAATTATATGCTCTTGCACACGGAGCTAAAACTTTTAAGATGTTATTTGGACATAGAGGAGCCAACCATCCGGTAAAAGAACTTGCCACTAACAGAGTGTATATAACTTCTCAAAATCACGGATATGTAGTTGATGAAGAATCTTTACAAAACACAACTTTAGAAGTAACGCATCGAGCTTTAAATGACGGAACTATAGAAGGATTACAGGATAAAAAGAATTGGGCATTTACTGTCCAATATCACCCCGAATCCAGTCCGGGGCCTCATGATAACGAATATTTATTTAACCGCTTTATGTCTATGGTAGAAGAATTTAAAAATAAATAATAAAATTCTTTATATCCGAATAGTTAAGCACTATCGAATTATTACTAGGTTAAAAAGGATTAATGTAAAAGAATTAGTAAAAATTCATATAAACTGAAGTCACTACTTCAAACTAAAAATTAAAAAAACAACATGCCAAAACGCACAGATATAAATAAAATTCTTGTAATAGGTTCAGGACCTATCATTATCGGACAAGCTGCCGAATTCGATTATGCAGGAACCCAGGCTTGCCTGGCTCTTAAGGAAGAAGGATACAAAGTTGTTCTTGTTAATTCGAATCCTGCAACGATCATGACCGATAAAGAAATTGCCGATAAGGTATACATGGAACCGTTAACATTAGATTTTCTTCAACAAATTATTGCATTAGAGCGTCCCGATGCGTTGTTACCATCTTTGGGAGGACAGACCGGACTTAATCTTGCCGTTGAATTAGCTAAAGCAGGTACGCTAGCCCAATATGATGTTGAAATTATCGGAACCAAATTATCTTCCATTGAGCAGGCCGAAGACAGAGATTTGTTCAAACAATTAATGGAAAACATTAATGAACCTATTGCAGAAAGTATAATTGTTAATGACGTGGAGTCATCGGTGGAATTCGCTAATCAAATTGGTTATCCGATAATTGTTAGACCTGCTTTTACTCTGGGAGGCACCGGAGGTGGAATAGCAGAAAATGAAACCGAACTAAGGGAAATTACTGATTCCGGATTAAAATACAGTCCGGTTCATCAATGTCTTATAGAGAAAAGTATTGCCGGATATAAGGAAATTGAGTATGAAGTAATGAGGGATGCCAATGACAATGCCATAGTAGTTTGTAATATGGAAAATTTTGATCCGGTTGGAATACATACCGGAGATTCCATTGTTTTCGCTCCTAGTCAAACATTAGCAGATCAAGAATATCAATTACTTAGAAATTCTGCATTAAAAATAATCCGCGCTTTAAAAATTGAAGGAGGTTGTAATGTTCAATTTGCTTTAGATCCTTCTAGTAGAGATTATATAGTCATCGAAGTAAACCCAAGAGTTAGCCGTTCGTCTGCATTGGCCTCTAAAGCTACCGGATATCCGATTGCAAAATTGGCGGCTAAAATTGCGGTAGGATTAACTCTGGACGAAATGAAAAATCCGGTAACTAATACTACTTATGCTTGTTTTGAACCTTCGCTGGATTATGTTGTTGCCAAAATCCCTCGATGGCCTTTTGATAAATTTCAAAGTGCCAACAGGCATCTAGGAACTCAGATGAAAGCCACCGGTGAAGTTATGGCTATAGGAACTTCAATTGAAGAATCATTATTAAAGGCTGTACAATCTTTGGAAATAGGTTGTTTGCATTTAACTAAAAAAGATATGACGCCGTATGATCCTACGACATTGGAAAAGAGACTTAAAAATGCCGATGATGAACGTCTGTTTTTAATTGCCGAAGCTTTACGAAACGGTGTAAGTATTCAAAAAATACATGAAATAACCAAGATAGACCTATTCTTCCTGGCTAAAATATTACATATCATCAATATTGAAAATGAAGTAAAAGAAAAACCAAAAAATATTGAGGTTTTAGCAAAAGCCAAAAAATACGGATTTTCTGATTGGGAAATTGCCCAATTATGGAGCATGGAAGAAAAGCAAGTGTATTCTTTGAGAAAGGAAAACTCTATTATTCCGGTGTATAAAATGGTCGATACGTGTGCTGCTGAATTTATATCCACAACCCCATATTTTTACAGTACTTACGGTATTGAAAATGAATCGGTACGTTCTGATAAGAAAAAAGTGATTGTATTAGGTTCCGGACCTATACGAATCGGACAAGGGGTGGAATTTGATTATGCTACCGTACACAGTGTTTTAGCCCTTAAAGAGTCAGGATATGAAGCTATTATCATCAACAGCAATCCGGAAACCGTTTCTACAGATTTCAGCATTTCTGATAAACTTTATTTTGAACCTCTAACCAGAGAATCCATCACTTCTATTATAGATTTAGAAAAACCGGACGGTGTTTTAGTTCAATTTGGTGGTCAAACGGCCATTAACTTGGCTCAAGCTGCCATAGATGCCGGAGCAAAAATATTGGGTACTACGCTGGAAGATATAGATCGAGCTGAAGACCGTAAAAAATTCGAAGAACAATTAAACGAATTAAATATCGCTCGTCCTAAAGGCGATACAGTATTTACGTTAGAAGAAGCCTTACATGTAGCTAATTCCATTGGGTATCCGGTTGTTATTCGTCCTTCTTATGTTTTAGGAGGAAGAGCCATGCAAATTGTATATCAAGATTCTGAATTGGAAAGATATATGAAAGAAGCGATCAATGTTCATGAGAAACAACCTATTCTAATTGATAAATACTTAATTGGAAAAGAAATTGAAGTAGATGCAATTTCCGATGGCGAAAATGTTTTTGTTCCCGGAATTATGGAACACATTGAAAAAGCCGGAGTTCATTCCGGAGATTCTATTGCTGTATATCCTTCCCAAACATTAACAAAAGAAGAAAAAGAAGAAATTATCAGACAAACCCAAGCATTAGCCAGAGGATTTAAAATCATTGGATTAATGAATATACAGTTTGTTTTAATGAGCGGAAAAATATACGTTCTGGAAGTTAATCCGCGTTCCAGCCGAACCATTCCATTCATGAGCAAAGTAACCGGTATTCCTTTAGCAAAAATAGCAACAAAAGCTGTTTTAGGGCAATCTTTGAAAGAGCAAGGTTATGCTATGGATTGTTATTCGGAACCTCGCAATATATACATTAAAGCCCCTGTTTTTTCATTTGCTAAATTACGTTCTGTAGATATTACGTTAGGCCCTGAAATGAAATCGACCGGTGAGGTTATTGGAAAAGATACCACTTATGAAAGAGCTCTTTATAAAGCTTTAAGAGCGGGTCAAATCAATATACCTATTTTAGGAAATGCCATATTCACAGTAGCAGACAAGGATAAAGCCGAGGCTCTCCCATTAGCGAAGAGATTTTATGATATAGGTTATACAATTATGGCTACCGAAGGAACTGCCAAGTATTTCCGAGATTATAACATTCCTGTTGTTGAAATTAACAAGATTGAAAGTGAAGACAACAATATTGTTAAAATTATGCAACAAGGAAAAGCTCAATTTGTTATTAATACACTTTCTAATGACGGTACGGCTCAAGAAGACGGCTTTTTAATTCGACGAAATGCTGTTGAAAACAGTGTGGCTTGTTTTACTTCTTTGGATACTACCGCCGCCGTAATTCAAGTATTAGAATCAATAGTATTTGATATTAAACCTTTTTAAATTTAAATTTTATAAAATATACATACAAAAAAGCCCTGTAAAAACAGGGCTTTTTTGTATATATAATTTTTCAATATTTGTTTTTATTTCTATAATAGTATCTTTTCATATCTGATTACGACTAATATAAATACACAATATGGTAAAAGTATCGCTTATTCAAGCTCTATTTTTATCTAGTAAAATACATTTTATACCACTTAATTACGTTTATCGTAAAACTTATTGTAATACATTTTTTACTATAATAAATTTGATTTTATTTACAAAAGATACAGAATTTATGAAATAAAAAATTTATTTTTGATCAAATTTACATTATAATTATGGCTAAAGAATTGAATTCTGATCTTGGAAAACTCCTATTACGTGTTTCAATAGGCGGATTAATGGTCTTCCATGGAATATCTAAATTATATCATGGACACGATTTTATAAAAGGAATGCTTACTTCAAAAAATTTGCCTGAATATCTCTGGCTTGGTGTTCCTTTAGGGGAAGTCTTTGCTCCTATTTGTATCTTATTAGGGGTTTTTACAAGGATTTCATCCCTTTTAGTAGCATTTACTATGCTTATGACTTTTTATTTGGTGCATGGGATGGAAGGTTTTTCACTATCACAAACCGGAGGTTTAAAAGTTGAGCTTAACCTATTTTATTTATTAACCTCATTAGCGCTTTTCTTCTTAGGTTCAGGAAAATATAGCGTATATAAAGGAAACAAAGGAATTATGATATAAATGATTTCTTTCAAATTTTTGTTCATTATTTTTTTTACTACTATATTAATCCATACATGAATTTTGAAAAAATATTTGCCCACAATGAAACATGGATAGCAGAAAAGTTATCTATCGATAAGGAGTATTTCCATAAGCTATCAGAAGGACAGAATCCTGAAGTTCTTTATATTGGTTGTTCTGATAGTCGGGTAGCAACAGAAGAGTTACTTGGAGCTAAACCCGGAGAAGTTTTTGTCCATAGAAATTTAGCCAATATGGTTATTAGCACAGATTTTAATGTACAATCTGTAATAACATATGCTATCGATCATTTAAAAGTTAAACAAATCATTGTTTGTGGACATTATTATTGTGGCGGAGTTAAAGAGGCTATGGAGGCTAAAGACCTGGGACTTTTAAATCCGTGGTTGCGAAATATCAGGGACGTTTATAGAATTCATAAAGATGAATTAAATTTAATTACCGATTCAGAGGAAAAATACAATCGGCTTATTGAATTGAATGTGGAAGAACAATGCATTAATTTAATTAAAACCGCTGCTGTACAAAAAGCTATTATAGAAAGTAATCTAAAGGTTCATGGCTGGATTTTCGACATACGATCCGGAAAATTAATTGACATGAAAATTAATTTCAAAAAGATTCTAAAAGAGATTATGGAAATATATAATCTTTATGAAGGGAAAAGTTTATTTTAATATATGAAAACAAACCAACGGGTCAATTACCTTTCTCTACTAAATTAAAATGTAATTTTATTTCCAATAAAAACATTTATAAAAATAATGGGAGAGTTAACTATTTGCTAATCTCTCCCAAAATAAAAATAATAAAGTAATTGTTTATATTTTAGTCCATTCGATACCAAAAACCAAATAAGCGATAATTAAGGTAAATACAACATTAAAAGTTTGTGCTCCTAAAAATACTAAAGTAGCTTTTCTGTTTTCTTTATTAATTAACGTTTTAAAATTAGTTTCTAATCCTATGGAGGTAAACCCTAAGGCAAACCATAATCCTTGAAATTTCTTCAATACACCAAGAACCGGTTTATATTGCTCAGTTGGAATAACAAATGAGAATAACAAAGAAGCTAAGATAAAACCTATAACAAATTTAGGAAATCGATCCCAAATTACTTTTAGATTAGGTTTATCAGCAAACTCATTCCCTTCTTTTTTAGTATAACTCCAATAAACAGCTATTAAAAAGGCAGCAATACCTAACAATACATTTTGTGAGAACTTAACTATTGTACTAATTTTAAGTGCTTCTTCTCCATAAACGGCTCCGGTTGCAGCAACTGCTCCGGTGGTATCAATTGTTCCACCAATCCATGCACCGGCCATTACTTCTCCTAATCCCAGTAATTTAGCTAATGCCGGCATAATGATAATCATAGGTACAGCGACTACTAAAACTAGTGATACTACATAAGATAATTTTTTGGAATCTCCTTTTATTGCTCCTGCCGTTGCTATAGCAGCTGAAACTCCACAAATGGATACCGCACTGGAAAGCATCATAGACATTTCCTTATCTATATTGAATTTTTTGCACAGCCAAAAAGAAAAATACCATACAGAGAAAACTACTACTACTGATTGTATTAATCCCAAAGCACCCGCCTGCATAATATCTTGAAAAATAATGGTTGAGCCTAGAAAGATCAATCCTATTTTCACATACATTTCAGAAGATAAACATCCTTTCATCCACTGAGGAGTACCTATAAAGTTATTGATAACTAATCCTATAAGCAAACAAAATATTACGGTTTCAAATCCCCAATAATTCATTACCGAGTTTCCGCCAATCACCATGGCAACTATAGTAAGAATGAACAGTAAGGGAAACCCTTTTGCTGAACTCATAGGTTTTCCTTGTAATAGATCTGCCAATAGTAATAAAACATAAGAAACAATAAAAATGATAAAAATGTTTATAAAATTTTTACCTGTTAAAACATTGGACAATAAATCGTCACCGGTGCTCCATTTAAATGTAGGCCAACTTAGTGTATACCCGAATGAAGAATATAAAATAATACCTAATACTATGACTAATCCACCAATTATTGTGGCTGTCCAATCCTCTGTTAAACTCAGTTTTTTCATTTCTTATTTTTGATGTTCTTTAAAAAAGTTTTTTAGTTTTATTTTAGATTAAAACTCCGCAAATGTAATAATTCCTATCGAAATAATAGGAATTCAACTAAAATTTTTTACCCAGATTCGCAGTTTGTAGCAAATACACCCTTATATTGTTTATAAAAAATGTATTTTTGCACTATTGTAGAAAATATGAAGAACATAAGAAATTTTTGCATTATTGCCCATATAGATCATGGCAAAAGCACTTTAGCAGACAGACTTTTACAACAAACCAAAACTATTTCTGATCGTGAGCTGCAAGAACAGACCTTAGATGATATGGATTTAGAACGCGAACGGGGTATTACTATAAAGAGTCATGCTATTCAAATGGAGTATGAATATAAAGGGGAAAAATATGTTTTGAATTTGATCGATACTCCCGGGCATGTTGATTTTTCTTATGAAGTTTCTCGTTCTATTGCTGCCTGTGAAGGTGCCTTATTAATTGTTGATGCAGCACAAAGTATTCAGGCACAAACCATATCCAATCTTTATTTAGCGTTAGAACACGACTTGGAAATTATTCCAGTTTTAAATAAAATTGACCTACCTTCTGCAAATCCTGAAGAAGTTACCGATGAAATTGTAAATCTTCTCGGTTGCAAACCTGAAGACGTTTTACGCGCCAGTGGCAAGACCGGAGCGGGGGTTGAAGAATTGTTGGAGCAAATTGTGGAAAGAATCCCGGCACCATCCGGAGATCCTAATGCTCCATTACAAGCCTTGATTTTTGATTCTGTTTTTAATCCTTTTCGAGGAATAGAGGCCTTTTTCAAGGTTGTAAACGGCAGTATAACTAAAGGTCAAAAAGTGAAATTTATGGCTACCGGTAAGAGTTATGATGCCGATGAAATAGGAACTTTAAAACTAAATCAAGTTCCAAAAGATGTTATACATTGCGGTGATGTGGGATATATTATAAGTGGTATTAAAGAAGCTCGTGAAGTTAAGGTAGGTGACACCATCACATCGGTTGAACGCCCTGCATCTGAAGCTATTGCCGGATTTGAAGAAGTAAAACCAATGGTGTTTGCCGGAATATATCCGGTGGACACAGAAGAATATGAATTGTTGCGCTCTGCATTGGAAAAGCTTCAACTTAATGATGCTTCTCTTGTTTTTGAACCGGAATCATCCGCTGCTTTAGGATTTGGCTTCCGTTGCGGATTTTTAGGTATGCTTCACATGGAAATCATTCAAGAGCGCTTGGAACGAGAATTTAAAATGACTGTAGTTACTACCGTTCCCAATGTATCTTATAATGCATATTTAAACAAGGATCCTGAAAAAGCGATTGTAGTACATAATCCTTCGGAACTTCCGGAACCTACGTCTTTAAATCGTGTGGAAGAACCTTATATCAAAGCTTCAATCATCACCAAATCAGATTTTATTGGTTCTGTAATGAACCTTTGTATTGATAAAAGGGGCGAACTGACTAACCAATCGTATTTAACTACAGACCGAGTAGAGCTATTTTTTGAAATGCCTTTAGCTGAGGTGGTTTTTGACTTTTATGATAGACTCAAAACTATTTCCAAAGGATACGCTTCTTTTGATTATTCACCTTGCGGAATGAGAACTTCCAAGCTGGTGAAAGTTGACATACTTATAAATGGTGAGCCTGTGGATGCTTTATCTGCTTTGATTCATCAAGATAATGCCTATACTATAGGTAAAAAAATGTGTGAAAAGTTAAAAGAATTAATTCCAAGACAACAATTTGACATTCCTATTCAAGCAGCACTTGGTGCTAAGATTATCGCTAGAGAAACTATTAAAGCTTTACGAAAAGACGTTACTGCCAAATGTTACGGAGGGGATATATCTCGTAAAAGAAAATTACTAGAAAAACAAAAAGAAGGTAAGAAACGAATGCGACAAATTGGTCGAGTGGAAGTCCCGCAATCTGCATTTTTAGCGGTATTGAAACTGGATTAATTGTTTACTATTGAAAGATTATAGGCTATAATTTATGCTTATTGTATTTTTTTATAGGAGTATCATATTACGATAATTGATTGGATTATTGATTTATTTACCTTCTATAATTATTTTGTACCTTAATAAGTTATAGTATATATACTTGCATATATTTTTTCTAGAAGGTAAACACATTTATTTCCTAGCTGTTATCTTTTTTATATAAATTAAACTTCTAATTATTATTATTTTATATTCATTATTTAGTACTTTTATCTATAAAAATAATTTGAACACTACTTTTTATGTTTTTATATCTATTTAAACATTTATTAAAGTTATATTCTAAGAGTTTTTAAATAATTTATATAGTATTTATAATCTAATTATATTTAATTTTTATGTAAAATTCGAATTCCATTAAATTTTAAATAGATAAACAGATTGTTTATTATTTTTGCATAATTTTTTTTATAGATTAATTTTCGTAACCAATCCTAATAATATACTACAAATAGTAAAAAGGGATTCAGTGTTCTTTACCATTTAATACAGTTAAGACAATGTATTTATAAAATTTTAACATCGCTTATATTATTGTTTTCTATCTCTATTAAAAAAATAGTGAGGAGAATTCTTACCAAGTAGCATAATTTCATAAATAACATTCTTACAATTAAATGGATATTGTATTACATATTTTAAAAATTTTTACATAGCGATTTAAAAACTCTTATATACTATGATTTTTGAAAAAATATTGGAAGAAATAAACGATGTAGTGCCTATTTCCAGAGAGGAAAAAGAGTATCTAAAGTCTATTTTAAAATTTAAAAAGCTAAACAAAAGAGATTCTCTTTTGCATCAAGAAGAGGTTGAAGATAATTATTATTATGTACTTTCCGGTTGTTTACGAAGTTATATTAACGACAAAAAAGGATTGGAGCAGGTTCTTCAATTTTCATCTAAAGGTTGGTGGATTGCAGATAATGAAAGTATTATATACAATCAACCTGCTAAATTCAATATTGTTGCAGATTTAGATACTGAAATACTTATTTTATCTAAAAAAGCAAAAGAAGAATCCGTTAAAAGGTTTCCAAAATTAGAACTTTATTATAATGAAAGTTTAATCCGTTCTGTAATTTTCTTACGTAATCGTTTATATGAAATATTAAGTTTATCTGCAGAAGAACGGTATAGAAATTTTTGTATTATGTTTCCTGAATTAAAAAATTCAATATCTCAAAAACATATCGCCTCATACATTGGTATTACTCCTGAATTTTTTAGCGCTATGAAAAAAAAATTAAAAGACAAGCAAACATGCGTTGAGGAATTTTAATTATATATTCTTAAGTTATTTAAATTTGTGAAAATATATTTCAGCTTTAAAAATGGAGATAAAGATAGTTGATAAATAATGTATTTATTTTAAATTTACTTTATGGACCTAATAAAATATTGCATACTATTATTACAAGAAACCAATCAAGTTACTTTACCTTCTTTTGGAAAATTTGAATTAAAATTTAATTCGGTGAGAGAGGATCAGGAAACTAATCAACTACTCCCCCCCTCCTATTCCCTTTCTTTTACTCAGCAACATAACCTCAATGATATCGCTTTAGCCAGTGTAATTGCTGAATTGAATTCAATAGATGTTAAGAGAGCTAAAGATTTTGTTTATCAGACAATTAAGGAGTGGAAAAAAAATTTAAAATCGGAAACATATTTAACCATTGAAAATTTAGGAACATTTACAGCTGAAAAAGAAAAAATTATTTTCAGTTTGAGTGAAAAGAGTTTTGTTACTTACAAAAATTTTGGTCTACTTCCTCTATAATTGAATTGAAATTCATGAAAGCTAAAACTCCCTCTGATTCAAGAACCATAATGACCACCATTGTGCTAACGAATGAAACCAATGCTTATAATAATATGTTTGGTGGGGATTTACTTTCTTTAATGGATCGAGCATGTGCCATAGCCGCTCAAAGACATGCGGAAGCTAAAGTTGTGACTGCTTCTGTTAATCATGTTTCCTTTTCAACACCTATTCCATTAGGAAGCACCGTAGAAGCCATAGCTAAGGTTTCTAGAGCTTTTGGATCTTCTATGGAAGTATTTGTCGATATATGGGTGGATGATGCAATAAATCATACAAAAACCAAAACCAATGAAGGGATATATACTTTTGTAGCTTTAGATGAATTTATGAAACCTAAAAAAATACCTGACTTAGTACCTGAAACTGAAGAAGAAATAGTTAGATATAACTCAGCCCTTCACAGAAGGGAATTATCTTTGCTGCTATCCGGAAGAATTACACCGTCAGAAGCTGTTGAATTAAGAAAAATATTTACGATGGATAAATAAAATTAAACTGTTTCGGTAAAAGTCTGTAAATGCAAGTGATCTCCATCAAAATCAGCATAGGTATAATACGAAATCCAATCCCCTAAATTTACATAGTGGCTGTTTTTATCTTCACCAATTAATAAATCCATAGGTAAATGACGATGCCCGTAAATAAAGTAATCATAATGTTTTTCATTCAATTTTTCTTTAGAAAAGACAATCAGCCATTCATTATCTTCCCCTAAGAATTTAATATCTTCCTCCCCGCTAATTAATTTATTTTTTCTTGATAAATAAGTACCTAAGGCTACTCCTAAATCCGGATGCAACCATCTGAAAAACCATCGAGCAACAGGATTCGTAAAAAGTTTTTTCATTCTTTTATACCCTCGATCTCCCGGTCCCAATCCATCTCCATGAGCAATAAAAAAACTTTTGTTGTTGATGATAAATGTTTGTTCCTCATTAAAAACTGTTATTGCTAATTCTTTTTGAAGATAATCTCTCATCCATAAATCATGATTTCCGGTAAAAAAATATATTTTAACCCCTGAATCTGAAAGTTCAGCTAATTTTCCTAATATTCGAACAAATCCTTTGGGTACAACGGTTTTATATTCATGCCAAAAATCAAATAAATCCCCTAATAGGAATAATACTTGAACATCATGTTTAATTTGTTCTAAAAATTTTACGAAAATCTTTTCTCTTTTTCTGGATGAAACTTCATCAGGTGCTCCTAAATGCTGATCTGAGGCAAAATAAACTTTTTTGCCTGCCATAAGATTAATTTCTATTGGTCTTCCCTTATCCATTCACCATATGACGTTTCGGTTTCATATAATTTAAGCTTCGCTAATAAAATATTTTCAGGAAGCTCTGATTGTATCTTTTCGGCAAAATCCATCAACATATTCTCACATGTGGGCTGATAATTCATAAAAATAACTTTATGCCCTTGATTTTGCAATTGCTCTCCTAATTGTTTATGTTCTGTTTGAGCGTTTAAAATAATGGCATGATCTAAAGGATTTATAATTAATTTTTTTACAATAGATTTCAACTCTCCAAAATCCATAACCATTCCATTTTTTACATGGTGTATATCATTACACGGCTCTCCTTTAACAGTAACATACAATTTATAAGAATGCCCATGAATGTTTTTACATTTACCATCATATCCCCACAGAGCATGTGCTGTTTCAAATGTAAATATTTTAGTCAGCCTTATCACAATAAATAAATTTGTTTATATTACGCAAAGATAATTGAAAAATACTCATGTGGCAAGAAATACTCTCTACCCTGTTTCCTAATAGATGTATTGGTTGTGAAACAATTATTTCTTCATCACAACACTATGTATGCGAAAGGTGTAAAGCTCATTTACCTTTTACTTATATTCCTTTTGACAACGCAAATTCAATTCACAGCCAACTTAACAATTCTGCGAAAATAGAATTTGCATCTTCCTTATTATTTTTCTCAAAAGAAAATATTACACAACAATTAATTCATCATTTAAAATATAAAAATAAACCGGAAATCGGTTCATGGTTAGCTGAGATTTGGTTTATGCAAAATGAGAACAATCCTTGTTTAAAAGAAGTAAAAACCATTGTTCCGGTCCCTATTCATTCGAAAAGATATAAAAAAAGAAACTATAATCAAATTTTGCTCTGTTGCAAAAAATTAGCAACTCTAATGAATTGCAATTTCGACGAGCATGTTCTCCGACGAATTTCTCATACGAAATCTCAAACCCAGTCCAACAGAGAAGAACGTATAAAAAAAATGGAAAACGCTTTTATAAGAAATTTAAATTATTCGAGTCATTATTTATTGGTTGATGATGTCTTAACAACGGGTGCAACCTTAATTGCATGTACTCAAGAACTGTTAAAAACCAATGATTCTCAAGTAAGTATATTTACTTTAGCAACAACAATCTAAATATAAAATATATAATAATTCAGAAAAAAGCCCTTAATATAAAACTATTGAAGATAAGATAATTGAATATTATCTTTATTCCCAAATAAAAATAAAAATAATTTAATGAAAAGTTGTAAAGAATATTTTTTTTTTATAATTTTATACATTAATTTTAAGTACATAAAACTATCATTTTATCAAGGAAATTTTCATAATTTTAGATATAAATTGCTTATGAAGAAATTTTTATTTTTTATTACGTTGCTTTTTTCAATTAACCTGGTTACTGCAAAAGATTTTCCGGCTAATATTTTAATGAACTTTTATTTACAAGAGCAACCTTATACTAAATCAAAATTATATCCTAACCCGGCAGTAAATTTTATACTTGTTAAGAATTCAAGTTCTTATAAAATCGATAATATTTCTGTTTTATCCATGGTCGGTACCAATTTAATCGATAAAGATATAATTGACTCCAATCTTAATCAGGAAATTAATATTTCAAAACTTCCTACAGGAAGATATTTTGTTAAAGTTACTTATTCCGATGGAAGCAGAGAAATTCTAACCCTTATCAAATTATAATTCTAAGTTTTATTAGCAATTATAGTAAGTTTTTATTTGGCATATTAATTGACCTTAGTACACGTACAAACTTTGGAGGTTACAACATTTCTTATTAATAATCAATACTATACCCATTTAAGATTTAAAAAAAGCAGTTCTCTTTTTTTAGATATCTGAAAGTTTGTCATTAAATCTTTAATACGAAACATTATGAAGTTCGACATATTGTCATTAGATCAAGTTATGCAAAATGATAGTGAATTTATTCCTTTACTAAGCCAGGATGAAGAAGATAAAATGATGAATGAAACTTTTCCTACAGTTTTACCCTTACTTCCGGTAAAAAATGTAGTTTTATTTCCCGGGGTTGTTATTCCAATTACTGCCGGAAGAAATAAATCCATCAATTTATTACAAGATGCTCAGCAAAACGACAAGATAATAGCAGTCATTACACAAAAAGATGTAAATGCAGATAATCCGACTATAAATGATATGTATTCCGTAGGTACTATAGGTAAAATATTAAAATTACTTAAAATGCCTGATGGAAGTACCATGGTAATTATTCAGGGGATACGTAAATTTTCTATTAATAATATACTTGAGGAGGAGCCTTATTTAAAAGCTGAAATTACTTTATTGGAAGACAAAAGAAAGGTTTCCAATAAAAATAAAGAACATTTTAATGTTTTATTGGAAAGCCTTCGTGAAACAGCGATTAAAATTATTAATGAAAATCCGGCTATCCCTTCAGACGCTTCTTTTGCTATTAAAAATATTGAAGGCAGCTCCTTGTTGGTAAATTTTGTTGCTTCCAATCTTGATTTGCCGTTAGTCAAAAAGCAGGAATTACTGGAAATTAACAGTTTGTTAGATCGTGCTTCCAAAACGTTAAAGTACCTGAACGTTGAGCTTCAAAAAATATCTTTAAAAAATTCCATTCAGGATAAGGTTAACTCCGACCTCAGCAAACAACAACGTGAATATTTCCTACACCAGCAAATGAAAACCATTCAGGAAGAGTTGGGAGGCGTTTCTTATGAAGCTGAAGTTCAAGAAATGAAAGAAAAAGCTTCGAAAAAAAAATGGAGCAAGTCTATAAATGAACACTTTGAAAAAGAACTTAATCGATTAGTTCGCATGAACCCGCAGACACCTGATTATGGTGTTCAAAGGAATTATTTAGAATTAATGTTGGATTTGCCTTGGGAAAAATATTCTAAGGACAATTTTGATATTAATCATGCTGAAAAAGTTTTAAATAAAGACCATTTTGGTTTAGAAGATGTTAAGGAACGAATCTTAGAGTATCTCGCGGTCCTTAAACTTAAAGGAGATATGAAATCTCCCATCATTTGTTTATACGGTCCTCCCGGTGTCGGTAAAACTTCATTGGGCAAATCCATTGCTTCTGCTTTAGGAAGAAAATACGTTCGTATATCATTGGGAGGGTTGCATGATGAATCGGAAATTAGAGGACACCGTAAAACTTATATTGGAGCTATGCCGGGAAGAATTATTCAATCTATAAAAAAGGTTGGAACATCTAATCCCGTTATTGTTTTAGACGAAATAGATAAAATTAGCACCAGTGGACACGGTGATCCGTCATCTGCTTTACTTGAAGTATTAGATCCCGAACAAAACAGTACTTTCCATGATAATTTCCTGGACGTAGATTACGACTTATCTAAAGTATTGTTTATTGCTACCGCTAACAATTTAGCCACCATACAACCGGCGTTGTTAGACAGAATGGAAATTATTGATATTTCCGGATATACTATTGAGGAAAAAGTAGAAATAGCTAATAAATATCTTTTACCAAAGCAAATCCTCGAACATGGACTTACCAAAAAAGATATTTCAATAAGTAAGAAAGAATTGGAATTTATTATCCAAGCATATACTCGAGAATCCGGTGTTAGAGGCTTAGAAAGGAAGATATCAAAAATTGTAAGGAATATTGCCTTACAAATTGCTCGCAATACTGAATACAATAAAAAATTGAGTCAAAATAAAATTATCGAAATCCTAGGTCCGCCAATGATGCCTGAAATGTCTGAAACTAATAAAGTTCCAGGAGTTGTTACAGGATTAGCTTGGACTCAAGTAGGAGGAGATATTCTTTTTATTGAAAGTATTCTTTCTAAAGGCAAAGGAAACTTAACCATGACCGGAAATTTAGGTAATGTAATGAAAGAATCGGCTACCATTGCTTTGGAATACATAAAATCTAATTATAAAGAGTTCGGTATCGATCCGCAAAAAATTGAAGAAAGTAATATACACATTCACGTTCCTGAAGGTGCAACTCCTAAAGACGGACCATCTGCAGGTATAGCAATGCTTACTTCTCTTGTTTCCTCTTTTACCGGTAAAAAGGTTAAGTCTAAATGGGCAATGACCGGTGAAATTACGTTACGAGGAAAAGTTCTTCCGGTAGGCGGAATTAAAGAAAAAATATTAGCTGCGAAACGGGCCGGTATTACCGATGTCATATTATGTGAAGAGAATAGAAAAGATATTGAAAAAATCAATCCTGATTATATTAAAGGCTTAAAAATACATTATGTAACTCAAATGTCTGAAGTGATTGATTTAGCTCTATAATAAAATTATAAAAACTATAAGCCTGATTTTCATCAGGCTTTTTTATTTATACTTATAATAAATTTAAATCGCAACATTTATCAAACAATAAAATTTAATTTTTTTTATTCCTCATTAAAGTTTGAAAGTAAAATACTAGATATATAGACTTTAAAATTAGCTATTTTATTTTGTTTATCTTTGATATCATGAAATTAAAAGATATTGAACATTCATACCGTTCTCTTATTAATAAAGAGATTACAACGGTACAATCACTTAAAAAAAAGATATTTATTATTGCTGCTTTGAGATTATCAGTAGTTCTTGTTGCTGCTTTACTTTGTATTTTTACTTGGAAAAACAGCTACCTTACCGGCGGTATCATCTTTGTATCTTTTTCAATATTTATCTTGTTATTAAAGTTACATCAAAAACTTTTTTATAAAAAAAATTATTCAGAAGCATTAATAACTTTAGCAGAAAATGAATGTAAAGCTCTTAATTACGATTTTTCATCTTTTGATGGAGGCCCAGAATATATCTCGACTGAACACAGCTTCAGCTACGATTTAGATTTATTTGGAGATCGATCGCTTTTTCAGGCTATTAATCGAACATGCACCTATCAAGGTAAAAAATTTCTTGCCTATCTGTTTCTTACTCCCTATTTAGACAAAAAAACAATTGTGGAAAATCAGGAAAGCATCCAAGAATTAACTTCAAAACAAGGCTGGGTAAACCATTTCCGAGTTTTAGGGTCTTTAAACGGAAAATTAGAAAATAAAGAAAATTTTGATTCAAATACATTTCCGGAAACATTTTTATTGCATAAAAATAAATTCTGGGAAATAATGATAAATATTATTCCCTGCTTGTATTTAATCTTACTTGTACTTACAGCTTTTAATTGGGTATCTGCATTATATTTTATTCCTTTATGGATCATAACTTATGCAATTAATGCCTTTGCGAGTAAGCATGTAAATAATATAGTAAATAACATAGATAAAAAAACAGATGTTTTAAACACCTATACCTCACTTTTTAATGCCATAGAAGAGCAAAACTTTGATAGTTATTTGTTAGAAAAAAATCGTAAAATCCTTATCAAGAAAACTTCTGCATCAAAAGCTATCTATAAATTGAATAGATATTGTTCTCAATTAAATATGAGTATGGCTTATCCGATGATTTTATTTTTCAATCCGGTCTTATGTTGGAGTGTACGTTATGCTATTAAGATAGAAAAATGGTTAGATACCTATAAAAAGTATTTACCGGATTGGTTTGATTCTCTTTCTCATTTTGATGCTTGGTGCTCCTTGTCAACATATGCATATACACACCCCGGATATTCATATCCTAAAATAAATACTGAACATTTTATATTTGATGGGAAAGAATTGGGCCACCCACTACTTAACCGATCTAATTGTGTAACCAATGATGTTAAAATTTCAAAAGAAAATTATTTTTTAGTAATAACGGGAGCTAATATGGCAGGTAAAAGTACGTATTTAAGAACTATAGGGGTTAACCACGTGTTAGCCTGTATTGGTGCTCCGGTATACGCTAAGTCATTAGAGATATTCCCGGGAAATTTGGTAACTAATTTAAGAACTACAGATTCCTTAGTTGATCATGAATCTTATTTTTTCTCTGAATTAAAACGATTGAAAATGATTATAGACAGACTTCATTCCGGAGAACATTTATTTATCATCTTAGATGAAATTTTAAAAGGTACCAACTCTGAAGATAAGCAAAAAGGATCCTTAGCGCTTATGAAACAGCTTATTTCGCTAAAAGGAAATGGCATTATTGCTACGCATGATTTAGTACTAGGCATCTTGGAAGCAAACTATCCCGAAAATATTAAGAACTATCGTTTTGAAGCAGAAATTGTTCAGGATGAATTAGTGTTTGATTATAAATTAAAAGAAGGTGTAGCTCAAAATATGAATGCCACTTTTTTAATGAAGAAAATGGGAATTACAGGTATTGAATAAAAAAATACCTGCCTATTCGGCAGGTATTATATAATACTAGTATATAACTTAATTTTTAAAATTTATAGAGATGATTCATCTATATCTAAACGAATAGCAAAGAAATAAACTCCTACTTCAAGATTGCCTCCATTATTACCTGAACCACGTAATGCTGATCTGGTTTCCAATACTTGATCACCATTTAAACTGGTACTAAAAGTTAATGCAATTTCATGCTCATATCCCGGATCACCCGGTCTTAGTTTTTTACCTGGATTTAATGGGTCGTCAGATTTAATTACAGCTATATAATTGACATATGGAGTGGTATATCCTTGGCTTTTTGCTTCAGGATAAGTTCCAACCACAGTCATTGCATATTTTGAAGGGTTTCCACCTAATCCGTTACTTGCTAAATACCAATTCAAATTGTAGCCACCACCATTACAATTATTTTCAGGAAGGGCTCCATCAATTAGACAAGGTTTACGCTTATCGCGTAGATGATTATTATCTACGGGTAAAGTGGTAAGATCATCTAAATCATGTAAATAGGTCCAAAACAAATTACCTCTATCATCCCCATTATTATAAACCATATATTTAGCCATAATCATCCAAATGCCCGGAGTTAATTTTAAACCTTGCCCGGTTATGGAAATTTCTCTATGGTCATTTGCGTTTCTTTTAAAGGGAACGCTCATATTAAAATCTTTCCTAAGTTCTGCTTGTTTTATGGTGAAAGGTTTGGGAACCCAGTTAACTATTCCCGTATTATCCTGAAACATAAGCATACTTCCTTTTCCTTCCGATTGATCACTGATACGGATTCCATTCGTTGATCCATCCGTTTTAATATGAACTTTAGCCGTTGGTGCTATGGTTCCTACTCCTAAATTTCCGTTATTATCAACTATTACATCATCGGACGTATTTGAAGATCCGTTGGTATCTCCCTTTGCATCTACATGAAAAGGTCCTTGCGGGTTAGTTGTATTTACTCCAACTGACGGAGCTGTTTGTGCAAAAGATTTAGTAAAACCTACACCTCCCGCTATAATTATATATAATAAAAATAATTTTTTCATATAATAAATTTAAAATTCATATGTATTAATTTAATTGTCTAAAAGTTCTGCATCTAATCGAACGGCGTAGAAATAAGATCCTTGAAAGTCGTCATTTGTTGTAGTATATGCGAATTCTTTATTACTTGTACTTCCAAATACTCTATATTCAAAAGTTTGTCCTTTAGGTATATTAACAAGAGCTGCTAATTGTGGCGTCCCAACTTTAGCTCCCGCTTGTTCTACCGGTATCCCCAAAATAGTATTATAAACTTTATCGCTAACTAATGGGTGCTTAGTAACATTTTTTAAATATATCCATACATTATTTCGAGGTTTTAAATCGTCGTTAACATGTTGGGTAGCTTTAACTACAAATTTAGAAAGAATCAACCATCTTCCTTGGGTAAGATGTAAAGGTTTTACTGTTAAATCTATAGCACTTTCATCTTGTGGCAACTGTATACCACTTCCAATTTCTCCGTTTTGAATATATGGTCTGGCAGGAGCTATCCATTGGGCATTTCCGAGTGAATCTGTACTAACTAATATATTATTATTAACTTGAGTTCCATCTTCCAATCGTATGTTCCCATTAACATCTAAGCCCGTATCCGGATTAACTTTTCCAACACCTAAATGACCATAGAGCTTTGCAGTCGGATCTGAGGCATTATTTGTACCGGGTTTGAAAATTACATCATCTGATGTATTTACTGGGACAGATATATTCCCATTATCTTTTTTAGCATCTATATGAAAAATAGCTTTAGGATTATCTGTGTTAACTCCTACTTGTGATAAACTAATTCCAATTGCTAATACACAAAAATTTATTGATAATATTATTTTTTTCATGACATGATTTTAAATATAAAAATTATAAGAATAATAAAGATCTTAATTTCACCCTCATTAATTAAAACTATCTATACGAATAGCTCTAAAATATGGTTTACCGGTGGTAAATGAATCATAATCACCATCTACAAATACTACTGTATTATGCCATATACTGGTACTTGCATAGGCACTAACTGTCATAGTTTGTCCCGTATCAACTTTTACGACATGAGTTAACTGAGGTGTACAAGCACAAGCTCCATCGCGTTCCGTAGCAAAACCAACAGTGGTTAATACAGCTTTTTTGAAGTCTGGCTCATTTTCATTATATAGTAACGTCCAAATATATTGATCAAAGCCATTTTCCTTTCCACAAAATTCTTGAAAATTAGACCCATTTCCTCTTGTTGTACGGGTGGTGTATTTAAGCTGAATCAGCCATGTACCTTCAGTCAGCTCTAATGACTTATCTGAAATTTTTACAGCAGGTTTTTTTCCGGCAGGTAAACTTGGATCACCGGGAATAATTGGATTGGAATCTATCAAATTAGGGGCTGTAGTTGAAGTTGCATCAAGTCTTGTATGAATTTGAATGATTGAACCTTCTCTTAGTTCCGGCATAGGTCTGGTAGAGACTACAAAATTACCATCTGCATCAGATGCAATAATTTTTCCTTTATCTATAGATCCCGGAGGAGTTACCCGCAATCCTTTACCTTTAGTACCTATAATTTCTAGCTTTGATTTAGGAGTTCGAGTACCTATACCCACATTTCCATTTGCATCTACAATAAAGTCATCTTGACTTAAATCTTTATTGGTTCCATTAATATGGAAAACTCCTTGAGGATCTTCCGTATTAATTCCCACTCTTTGGCTTTGAGAGAAAGAACAAACGGAAATCACTCCGAGTAATGAACATAATAAAATTCTCTTTTTCATAATGAATTATTAATTAACTTATTAACACTTAATTGATTTTCTATTTTTTTTATTTTAAAAAATCTATTCTATTTTTAATGATCTCCTCTCTTATTTCATTATAAAAATTTTATTGCTACAATGGCATTAAAAATAGATGAACACTTAATTTTTTAAATTTTAAAACACTTAAACACTAACTTTATGGCGGTAAAGATAAACAAAAAAAAATTACAATCATAAAGTTTATATAACATTAATTGCCTTTATCTTCTTACATTATCTCAAGGCCCCTAAACAAGATTTATAACATATAATGTTGGTTATTTTTATTTTTTCAGAATAAATTAGTCATCCATTTATATATATAAAACATTTATATAATTTAAATAAATTCTTGAACTATTAATTTAAAAAATCAATATTCTTATTTAAAATTAATTTAGCAACAATAAAGTTTACCTTTAAAAATATTTAGATCAATAATTTTTAAATTTTACAGGATTAATTAGATACAGAGTATTTAAGCCAAGAAATTTAACTAGTATCATTAATTTTTTAAAATAGGAATTTTATTTTAAACTGCAGGTTATGATTTAAATTATGATCAACAATGAAATATTTTGTATTAAGATTATTATAATCATTTATTTAATAAGGCAACTCTCAATGATGATAGTAATTTTCATTAATTCATAAGGAATAACTCTAATCCTTTTCATAGTGAAAAATTCAGATTTAAGAAATTAAGTTGATTAGCCTGAAATTTTCTTATGGTACTCTTTTATAAACCTTTCCCTATTACTAATTATTGCTTTTAACGCTTCTATTGCATCCATCTTTTCTCGTGAAAAACGAGCTCTTACATTTTCAGGGGTTATATTTAATAATTTCGATGCCAAAATATAATCTCCCACTTCAATTTTTCTTTTTATTTGTTCTACTGTCATAACAATAATGTATTTTTTGATATCTTTGTTTTATCTCAACACAAATATATATACATTTTGTTTATTTTGAAATTATTTTACACAAAATGTATATTTTTTATATTGAACATGGATAAAACTATCATTCTAAACGAAATTAAAAAATACTATGGTTTTACTAAAGATTCTCAATTAGTGAAACATTTAGGCATAACCTCACAAATATTGTATAATTGGAAAAGAAGGAATTCGTTCAATATTAAACTTATTTATACAAAATGTGAAATTTTTAATTATGAATGGTTGTTAACCGGAAAAGGTCCTATGTTGAAAAAAGATAATATCGGACAATCTAATATTATTTCAATAGCAGAAGAATCTGGATATAGTTCCTATAAAGGCAAAAAAAATCATATCCCTTTATATAATATAGATCGAAATGGTGGATTGAAAAATATATTTAGCAAAAAACATCATCAAGAAAATATTATAGATTTTATAAAAATGCCGGATCTGGCTGATTGCGACGGTGCTGCTTATGTAAAAGGGAATTCCATGTTACCAACTATACAAAATGGAGACATAATTATTTTTAAAACTATTTCTCTTAAAGACCTGTTTTGGGGTGAGCTTTATTTAATTGAGATATGTATGAATGATGATTCTTATTATATGTTAATTAAATATATTCAAAAATCTGAAAAAGGAGAACAATTTATTAAACTATTAGGACAAGACAACACAAACGCACCTCAAGATATTCCGGTTTCTAAAATTAATGCTATGGCTCTAATACGCGGAAGTATTCGAACCTTTTAAATTTTTATTTCATCAATTACTAATTCTTATCTCCTATATAATTTATATTATTCTATTCTTTATATTGTTTTTACGGTAATAATATAACATTGTTGTGACAATATAATAATTTTTAGTATATTTGTCTAATTATCAAATAGATATATAAACATACTTTATATAAAATTTATTTGAGTTTTAATTTTTATAACTACAATCTATGGAAAAAACTACCATATTGAATAAAATAAAGTTATTTTATGGATTCAAAAAAGATTCTGAATTAGCCAGATATCTTGGTATTTCTCCCCAAACCTTTTCGAATTGGAAAAAAAGAAACAGCTATGATTCTTTATTGATCCATACCAAATGTCCCGAAATAAATTTAGAATGGCTTCTCACTTATGAAGGCCCCATGTTAAAATCCCCAATTTTAGATAAAGATTTTCCAATGTCTGTATTGGAGGACCCCATGTTTAAATTACAAGAAAAAAATAATACCCATATCCCTCTTTATAATTTAGATTCTAATGGTGGATTAAAAAATATTGTTCATAAAAAATCAGAAAATACATTCATTTCAGGTTTTTTAAAAATACCTAATTTATCAGACTGTGATGGAGCTATTTATATAAAAGGAGAATCTATGCTTCCTCTTTTAAAAAATGGTGATATTGTTATTTTTAAAAATGCATCCATAGATAATATATTTTGGGGAGAATTATATATAATTGAAATTGCCTTATCTGAAGATTCCAATCATACCTTTGTTAGACACATCCAAAAATCCAGTTTAGGTAACGATTACATAAAATTAGTCAGCGCTAATTCTATGTTTGAATCTAAAGATGTTTCTTTAGATTCCATAAATGCTATCGGCATGATACGTGCAAGTATCCGATATCATTAAATATTACATAAAATCTATAATTTATTTATATCATATTATACATCTGTAATTTTTTAAATTATATATGAATTTCATGTAATTTATTTTAAAGATGTAGTAATCAAAAAGACAATCCAATCTTTTAATGAGCAAACAACCATGACATTATGTCATTAATTTTAGTTACAACAATACAAAATAATGTCATATTGTCTCGTTTTATTCATTTATTCCCTTACATATTGATTATAAAAACCTATCCATGA
Source organism: Apibacter sp. B3546 (assembly GCF_009827885.1). Taxonomy (NCBI): domain Bacteria; kingdom Pseudomonadati; phylum Bacteroidota; class Flavobacteriia; order Flavobacteriales; family Weeksellaceae; genus Apibacter; species Apibacter sp. B3546. Next base: position 124,012 of record NZ_WINW01000033.1, read on the forward strand.
TTTTGGTTTATATTTTGCTGAGAAAAAATGTAAGAGATTAAATAAAATGGATTTTAATAAATTAACCATCAAATCACAAGAAGCCTTGCAACAATCTCAAGTGATTGCACAAGGATTAGAAAATCAGGCCATTGAACCTGCACACCTACTTAAAGCTTTATTGGAAAGCGAAGCCAGTGTGATTACTTTCATATTGAAAAAACAAAACTCAAATTTAGCATATATTAACTCCGAACTTGATTCTATACTAAATTCTTTACCTAAAGTTAGCGGCGGACAAATTTATTTGTCCCAAAATTCTAATAAAGCTTTAAATGAAGCCCAATTAGAATCAACTAAGATGAAAGATGAATTTATAAGTTTAGAGCATATTTTCTTAGGACTGCTTTCCGTAAACGACAAAACCTCGCAACTATTAAAAAATCAAGGGGTCACCAAAGAAGGCGTAATTAAAGCGATCGAAGAAATCAGAAAAGGAGAACGAGTAACTTCTCAATCTGCAGAAGATACCTATAATTCATTAAACAAGTATGCCAAAAACCTTAATGAATTAGCTCAAAACGGTAAACTAGACCCTGTAATAGGAAGAGATGACGAAATCAGAAGAGTTTTGCAAATTCTTTCTCGAAGAACAAAAAACAATCCCATATTAATTGGAGAGCCCGGTGTCGGAAAAACTGCAATTGCCGAAGGAATCGCTCATAGAATCATTAACGGGGATGTTCCTGAAAATTTAAAGGATAAAACTATTTTTTCTTTAGATATGGGAGCTTTAATTGCAGGAGCAAAATATAAGGGTGAATTTGAAGAACGTCTAAAAGCAGTAGTTAAAGAAGTAACCGCTTCTAACGGAAATATTATTTTATTTATTGATGAAATTCACACATTAGTTGGTGCCGGAGGAGGAGAAGGAGCCATGGATGCTGCGAACATTTTAAAACCGGCATTGGCACGTGGCGAACTTCGTTCAATTGGAGCAACAACATTAAATGAATATCAAAAATATTTTGAAAAGGACAAAGCGTTGGAAAGACGTTTTCAAAAGGTGATGGTTGAAGAACCCGATGTGGATGATGCCATAGCTATATTACGTGGAATTAGAGAAAAGTATGAAGCCCATCACAAAGTACGTATTAAAGATGAAGCCGTAATTGCATCAGTTGAACTTTCCAATCGTTATATTTCCGACCGATTTTTACCGGACAAAGCCATAGACTTAATGGATGAAGCATCGGCAAAACTTCGTATGGAAATGAATTCCAAGCCTGAAGAACTGGATGCCTTAGACCGTAAAAAAATGCAGCTTGAAATTGAATTAGAGGCGGTTAAACGAGAAGCGGAAAGTCCTACTTCCAATGAAAGCATTAAACAAGCTAATGAGAAAAGGTTAGAAAATGTTAAAGAAGAATTAGCACAACTTAATGAAAAAAGAAATGAGCTAAGCGCTTCCTGGAAAGCAGAAAAAGAAAGAGCGGATAAAGTTCAAGAAATCCGTAAAAATATTGAAGAATTTAAGATTGAAGCTGAAAAAGCAGAAAGATCCGGTGATTATGGTAAAGTTGCTGAATTACGTTACGGAAAAATAAAAGAACAAGAGGCTGAACTTGCTAAAGCTGAAGCCGAACTTTCTGATGATCGACCTAAATTAATCAAGGAAGAAGTTGATTCTGAAGACATTGCTGATGTAGTAGCCAAATGGACCGGTATTCCGGTTACTAAACTGGTACAAAGTGAACGAGAAAAGTTATTAAATCTGGAATCTGTTCTTCACAAAAGGGTTGTCGGACAAGAAGAAGCAATTGAAGCAGTAGCAGATGCTATACGCAGAAACCGCGCGGGATTAAACGATGAAAGAAAGCCTATCGGATCATTCTTATTCTTAGGAACAACAGGTGTCGGTAAAACCGAATTAGCAAAAGCCTTAGCCGAATTTTTATTTGATGATGAAAATTCAATGACCCGAATTGACATGAGTGAATATCAAGAAAAACATTCTGTTAGCAGATTGGTAGGTGCGCCTCCGGGATATGTGGGTTACGATGAGGGTGGTCAGTTAACCGAAGCCGTTAGAAGAAGACCTTATTCTGTTATCTTATTGGATGAAATCGAAAAAGCTCATCCGGATGTTTTTAATATTTTATTACAAGTATTGGATGATGGTAGGCTTACAGATAATAAAGGAAGAACCGTTAATTTTAAAAATGCGATTATAGTTATGACATCCAATTTGGGATCTCATTTAATTCAAGAAAATTTTGAAAAACTGGAAGGAAATAATTACAAAGAAATTTTAGAATTGACCAAAGAGCAGGTTATGGAACTGTTAAGGAAAACCCTTCGTCCTGAGTTTTTAAACCGTATCGATGAAACTATTGTATTTAAGCCTTTAAATAAGAATGAAATAAGAAGTATAATAGATATCCAGTTAGATTCTCTTAATAAAATATTAGATAAAAAAGGAATTCGCATGAGCATGACCGATGAGGCTAAAGATTATATAATGAGCAAAGGCTATGATCCTACTTTTGGCGCAAGACCTTTAAAAAGATTGATTCAACATGAAATTTTAAATCAATTATCTAAGGAAATTTTAGGTGGAAAAATTAATGACAATGATACCATCGTTGCAGATTATTTTCCTGAAACCGGTCTAGTTTTTAGAAAAGAAAATTAATAAGAATACATAAATCATAATACATTATTAAATTAAAAAAAGGGTATATTATATATACCCTTTTTTGGTTTCAATTAATAAAAGTACTTCATATTATTTTTATTTTATATTTACTTCTTATATTTAGTATTCAACACTTACTATCTTAATTAATAATACATAAATTTAAAGATGATGATATCATTTAGAATTAATTAGTTTATTATCATATTAGACGATATATCTATAAATAAAACCTGATAAAAAATGTTTTTAGATAAGTTTGTAACAAAATAAATAATTATTCTACTTATAATACTGAAAATTCATTTACATAAGAATGAAACTAAACAACAGTATAATCGCTTTTTTCATAGTCGGATTTATTTCAGCGCAAAAAGTATGGTCTTTCAATGATTGTTTATCTTACGCCAGAGAAAACAATTTGCAAGTACTTGCTTCTAAACTAAATGAACAAGTTCAAGAAAGTAATTTAAAAATTGCTAAAAAAGAAAAACTACCCGATCTGAAAGGTACTATAACCAACGGTATAACTTTTGGTCCATTGGCTACACAAAAGGTTACCCAAGATGGTGTAACAGATTTTACCATAGACTCCTATTATAAATATACAGAAGGATATCAGAACAATCTTGCTCTTGAATCCTCCATGATACTTTATAACAACAGACGTTTACGATTAACAGAGGAAAAAAACTCTTTTTTGGTTCAACAAAATCAATATACCACTGAAAAAATCAAAAATGATATCTCACTACAATTAGTAGGAAATTATTTAACCGTTCTATTGAATAAAGAGCTTTTAGGAGTTCAATTAAATTCCATGGATACTCAAGCAAAAGATAAAGACAGGAATGAAAAATTATATAATGCCGGTAGTATACCTTTAAGCACTTTATATGAATCAAAATCCAATCTTGCGAACGCTAAACAAACGTATGAAAATGCTAAAATTGAAGTAGATCGTTCACTAATGGTTTTAGCCATGTTGCTTCAAAAAGATTATCGAGATTTTCAGATAGAGGATGTTAAAGTTTCCGATGATATAGGAATGCCTCTTATCAATTTGGATGATATCATCAATTATGCTTTTAATAATCAACCGGTTATTAAATCTGCCGAATTAGGGGTTGAATCAGCAAAGAAAGATATTGATATTGCTAAAACCGCCTTTTATCCTTCAATTACCGGTGGATATAAAGTAAGTACTTTTTATCAGGATTATTTCGATCGTTCCAGTAAATCTATAGACGACCAATGGTATGACAATCACTCTCAAATGGTATCTGTAGGGGTTAACATTCCCATATTTAGTAAAGGAACAAATAAAATAAAAGTTCAGCAATCCCGAATTAATCAATTGATCCAAGAAAATCAGCTCGACCAAGAAAAATTAAATCTAAAGCAAAATATACAAACTTCTTATTTTGACGTAAATTCTGCTTATCAAACATTTACCTCTGCAAAAGAATTGGTAGCATCCACCGAATTATCCTATGAATTTGCACAAAAGAGTTTCACTGCAGGAAAAATTAATATATACGATTTAAATACTGCAAGAAATAATTATTTCAACGCATTATCTCAAATGCTTCAAGCTAAATATTCATTTTTATTCAGATTAAAAATTCTTGATTTCTATATTGGTAAACCGTTAGAAATATCTTCTGATGAAAATACTAATTATAATAATTTAACTCCTGGTAAAGAAACGGTACAGGCAATAAATGATTTAACTTCAACTGATGTGGAAATTAAAAAACCGGAAGTTATAAAATCAAATAATATTATTCAGGAAAGAAAAAATGCAAATCTTTCAACCCCAAAAACAACCGTTATAAAACCTGAAAATATTAGCAATGCTAAACCTAAGCCTTCTGTAAAATCTAAAGATGAAGTAAAAACTAGTTCCGTTCCTGTTACGGCTCCTGCTAAAAATAATAATTCATCTCAACCCATAAAAAAAGAAACGGTGATTAGTAAAAATATTCCGGTTAAATCATCAAATGAAAATTCGACAGTAAAACCATCAACTAAAAATGATGCAGATGCTAAACGGGAAGCATTAATTAAAGAAAGAAGATTAAAATATAGTCAAGGCGCCAAACCTAAATTCCAGAATGATGCTCAAAGAGAAGCCTTAATTAAGGAAAGACGAGCTAAGCTGAGTAAAGGAATATATGACTAACTACTATGAAATAAAAAGACCTTTGCCAATTGGTAAAGGTCTTTTATTTTGAATTAAGTTTTTTTTTTTACTTATATAAACCATACAATTTCTGTATATACTTACCAATAATATCAAAT